>VGRJ01000147.1 GCA_016875405.1 Deltaproteobacteria bacterium
GCCTGCGGCAAGGCGTGCGGCGACCCGGCGAACGCGACGGCCAGCTGCGCGATGGGCGCCTGCGGCATCGGGATGTGCACCGCGGGCTTCGGCGACTGCGATATGAACGCCGTGAATGGCTGCGAGGCCGAGCTCGCGACCGACTCGAAGCACTGCGGCGCCTGCGGCAACGCGTGCAGCGCGCCGAGCCAGTGTCAGGCGGGCTCGTGCGAGGTGTGCCCGCTGAAGCTCCTCGCCAAGGTCGGCTACCCGGTGGGCGGCGATCCCACCTCGGTCACGACAGGCGACTTCAACGGTGACGGCAAGCTCGATCTCGCCACCGCGAACCAGGGCGACGACACCGTCAGCGTGCTCCTCGGCACCGGCGACGGTACCTTCAAGGCGAAGGTCGACTACCCGGTGGGCGACTTCCCCGAGTCCGTCACGGCGGGCGACCTCAACGGAGACGGCAAGCTCGACCTCGCCACCGCGAACCACAATACCAACACCGTCAGCGTGCTCCTCGGCACCGGCGACGGTACCTTCAAGGCGAAGGTCGACTACCCGGTGGGCAGCTTCCCCCTCTCCGTCACGACGGGCGACGTCAATGGCGACACGAAGCTCGACCTCGCCACCGCGAACTACGACGGCAACACCGTCAGCGTGCTTCTCGGCAAGGGCGACGGCACTTTCCAGGCGAAGCTCGACTACCCGGTTGGTCTCACCCCCACCTCGGTCACGTCGGGCGACCTCAACGGTGACGGGAAGGTCGACCTCGTCACGGCGAACGCCGTCGTCAACACCGTCAGCGTGCTCCTCGGCAAGGGCGACGGCACCTTCCAGACGAAGGTCGACTACGCGGTGGGCACAGTCCCCTACTCCGTCACGGCGGGCGACCTCAACGGTGACGGCAAGCTCGACCTCGCCACCGCGAACGTTGTCGTCAACACCGTCAGCGTGCTCCTCGGCAAGGGCGACGGCACTTTCCAGGCGAAGGTCGACTACCCGGTGGGCAGCGGCCCCCACTCCGTCACGACGGGCGACCTCAACGGTGACGGCAAGGTCGACCTCGCCGCCGCGAACCGCCACGCCGACCCCGTCAGCGTGCTCCTCGGCAAGGGCGACGGCACCTTCAAGGCCAAGGTCGACAATCCGGTGGGCGGAGAACCCTACTCCGTCACGACGGGCGACCTCAATGGTGACGGCAAGCTCGACCTCGCCGTCGCGAACCACAATACCAACACCGTCAGCGTGCTCCTTGGCACCGGCACCTGCACGCCCTGAGGGGCGGGTCAGGTCGCGCGAGAGGCCGGGCGCGCCGGCTCCGCTCTTGCGCGCGCGGGGGCCGATGGGTAATGCTCGCGCTCTCACGTTGGTTCGGCGAGCGCTCGCCGCGAGGGCTCGCACGACACCCCAGGGAAGGTCACCGCACCCATGACGACGCCTCGCTCTCCGCTCGCGCTCCGCGGCGCGCTCCGCAGGCCGGCTACGGTGCTGTTCTGGCTTGGGCTCCTCGGAGCGCTCGCGTGCGTTCCCGAGCTCCAGGTCAAGGACGACGCGCCGGCTTCGAGCGGCACCGGCGGGAGCGGCGGCGCGGCGCCTGCGTGCGACGCCGGCGAGACGCTCTGCGATTCCGACTGCGTCGACACGAAGAACGACCCGCAGCACTGCGGCGCCTGCGGCAAGGCGTGCGGCGACCCGGCGAACGCGACGGCCAGCTGCGCGATGGGCGCCTGCGGCATCGGGATGTGCACCGCGGGCTTCGGCGACTGCGATATGAACGCCGTGAATGGCTGCGAGGTGACCTTCGCCAACGACCCGCAGCACTGCGGCGCCTGCGGCAAGGCGTGCGGCGCGACGAGCCAGTGCGACGCCGGCGGGCCCGAGGCGACGCGCCCCGCTACGACGTCCGCGTAAGCCTCGAGGAAGTCGAGCGCCCGCGACAGCTCTGCCTGACCTGCCACCGAGCTCTGGCCTTACCACGGAAGGGCTGCTCCGACTCCAGCTCGCGTGGCCGCACCCGCGCGCCGGCCCTACGAGGTGAGGCGGTTCACCCGTCGTCGCTTCGGGGTGTAGAGCAGGTCCATCACGCCCGAGACGTGCAACCGCACGACGCTCATCGGGAAGTGGGCCTCGACGTTGCTCCGCTGGAGGTGCAGCGTGCTGTCGCCCGCGCGAAAGGGCGCGTGGTTCGTCATGAACGAGAAGCGGAAGCCCGCCTCGCGGATCCGGCGCGCGGCGCTCGCCGAGTACGAGCGCTCCTCGCCGCCGATCCAGGCGAACACGTCGACCTCGTGCCCGAGCTCGCCCTCGAGCGTGCGCTTCGCGAGCCCGATCTCGCGCTCGAGCGCTGCGTCCGACAAGGCCGCCGAGAGCCGCTCGTGCTGAAAGCCGTGGCAGCCGATGACATGACGTGCGTCAAGTCGGCGCACCTCGTCCCAGCTGAGGGCGAGGCGACCGTCCGGTGCCGGCGGCGACTCGGCGGTGATGCGATGCGCGGCTGCAAACGCCGCCTGCTCGGACGGCGGGGTCGACACGAAGCCCGCCGGCACCATGAACCAACCGGGGATCTCGTAGCGCTCGAGCAGCGGCGCGCAGATCTCGGCGTGCGAGCGCAGCCCGTCGTCGAACGACACGATGATCCCCGGCCGAGCGCTCCGCCAGCGCCCCTCGGCGAGCGCCACGAGGTCGGCCCTGCCCATCGGCGTGTAGCGCTCTCGAAAGAACCGGAGCTGTCGCTCGAAGTCGGCGGCGCGGGCCGGCGTCACGTCGTGGTAGTTCACCGCGCGGAGGTGCGGCCCCCTGAGGCGCGCCTGAGTCGCGAGCAGCGCCTCGTGGACGCCGGTCGCGTCGAGCAGCCGAGCGAGCGCGAGCTTCCCGCGGTGCATCAGAACATCACGTAGACGAACGGTGAGAGGTCCTCGGTGGTCTCGACCGTCGGCCGCAACCCGACGGCGAAGCGGCCGAGCTCGGGGGCGAGCGCCGCGAGCTCAACCATGCCCTGGCGTCGCCAGTGTGCGGCGAGCTCCTCGGCGAAGCCCTCGGGCGAGAGCTCGACGAGCGCCGGCTCGTCGGGCGGCCCCGAGTACGCGGTCGCCTCCGAAGGGCGGGGGAGCAGCGGTGCGCCACGCGCGGCGAGCGCGTTCGCGGCCGGGGTCAGCACCTCGTCGAAGAAGCGCGCGAGCTCCTTCTCGTCAATCGAGCTCATACTCGTTCCTCCAGGAGTCGTCGGCGTCGAGGGCGGGCTGTAGAGCCTTGTAGAGGATGCAATCCTCGAGGACGAGCAGGTCCATCTCGGTGCGCATGAAGCAGGTGTACGCGTCCTTGGGTGAGCAGACGATCGGCTCGCCGCGCACGTTGAACGAGGTGTTCACCAGCACGCCGCAGCCGGTGAGCTCCTCGAACGCGCGGAGGAGCCCGTGAAAGACTGGGTGGTCTTCGTGCGCGACCGTCTGCACGCGCGCGCTGTGATCGACGTGCGTGATCGCGGGAAGGGTGCTGCGAACCTGGTTCACGAGCGGCAGCATGTCGTCGTCTCCTTCGCCGCGCGGCGGCACCGGAAGGCGGAGCTCCTTGCGGACCGGAGCGACGAGGAGCATGTAGGGGCTCTCGCAGTCGAGCTCGAAGTAGTCGCCGGCGCGCTCCGCGAGGACGCTCGGCGCAAACGGTCGAAACGACTCGCGGTACTTGATCTTGAGGTTCATCACCGACTGCGTCGAGGCCGAGCGCGCGTCGCCGAGGATGGAGCGCGCGCCGAGCGAGCGCGGCCCGAACTCCATCCGTCCCGAGAGGTGCCCCACGATCTTCCCGTCGGCGAGCGCCTTCGCGACGACGGTGTTGCGCGCGGCGACGTCGGGGATGGCCTCGTAAGGGTAGCCGTGCCGCTCGAGGAACGCTCGGACCTCGGACGACGAGAACGCCGGCCCGAGGTAGCTGCCCTTCTGCGCGTCGCGGCCGTTCGTCGGCGTGTGCCGCTCGACCCCGAAGCGCTGATGCGAGGCGAGCAGCGCAGCTCCGAGCGCGCCTCCCGCGTCGCCCGAGGCCGGCTGGATCCACACGCGGTCGAAGATCTTCTCGCGCTGAAGGAGGCCGTTCGCGACGCAGTTGAGCGCGACACCGCCGGCGAGGCACACCGCGTCCATGCCGCTCTCGGCCCGCAGGTGCCGCGCGATGCCGAGCACCACGTCCTCGGTCACCTTCTGGATCGAGGCGGCGAGGTCCATCTCGCGTCGCGTGATCCGCGACTCGGCCTCACGCGGAGGCCCCCCGAAGAGCGCCTCGAAGCGCTCGTTCGTCATGCGATTTCCCTCGAGGTAGCCGAAGTAGCTCGTGTCGAGCTCGAACGAGCCATCGGCCCGCACCGAAATGAGGTGGTCGCGGATCTGGTCAGCGTAGCGAGGCTCGCCGTACGGCGCGAGGCCCATCAGCTTGTACTCGCCGCTGTTCACCTTGAAGCCGCAGAACGACGTGAACGCGCTGTAGAGGAGCCCGAGCGAGTGGGGATAGTGGAGCTCCTTCAGCACGGTGAGGTCGCGACCCTCACCGACCGCGAGGCTGGTCGTCGCCCACTCACCGACTCCGTCGAGGGTGAGGACGGCCGCGCGCTCGAACGGCGAAGGGTAGAAGCTCGACGCCGCGTGCGACAGGTGATGCCGCGCAAACAAGACCGGCACGTCGACGCGCAGCAGCTCGCGGACGTGTGCGGCGACGAACGGCTTTACGCCGAGGAACGACGGCGCCGCGGCGAGCCACTGCTCGCGGGTCCGGGGGGCGTGGGCGACGATCGAGCGAACGATGCGGTCGGCGCTCAGGATCGGGTTGTCGTAGAACACCACCGCCGCGAGCTCGGAGGGCTCGATGAACGCCTCTTGCAGGCAGTAGTTGATCGCGTGGCGCGGGAAGCGCGGGTCATGCTTCTTGCGCGTGAAGCGCTCCTCTTGTGCGGCGGCGATGATCTCGCCATCCGCGACGAGCGCTGCCGCCGAGTCGTGGTAAAAACCCGAGATCCCGAGAACGTGCGTCGTCACGAGCGAGCCTCCGACTTCGCGAGCAGCGCGCGCACCGTGGGCGCGAGCGACTCAGCGAGGATGCGATGTGCCTTGGGGGTCGGGTGGCAGTCCACCTCGAACCGAAAGCTCCGCCGTTCGGCCAGCGGAAAGCTTCGAAGGTCCGGCAGCGGATCGTGGAGCGTCGCGCCGGTGTCGCGGGCCAGCTCCTCGAAGCGCGCGCGGTAGCCGTCGGGGGACGCGCTGTCCTCGACGTACTGGTAGACCGGCAACGGAAACAAGACGACGGTGGCGCGACATTCGGCGATCCAGCGCGACAGGATCGCGCGGAGCAGCCGCCAGTCGTCGTGGTCGGGCGAATCGTAGTGGGGCAGGGGCTGGTAACGCGAGACGCGCTGCGCGAGATCCTTCACCGTGGGGCCCAGGCGGTTCACGGTGCTGCGGAGCCACTCGAAGCGGCCGCCGCGATCGACCTCGTCGCGCTCCTCACCGAGCGACGCCTCGGGGATCGGCTCCTTCGGGACGGGCACGTGCCGGAGCGTGAGCTCACCGTCGGCGCTCAGCTCGAAGTAGGGCTTCGCGAGCACGAGCTCCTGCCCGTCGAGGGTCGCGTATTGGCGATAGCGGGCCGCCACGCGCCGGATGTTCTCGACCAGGACCGCGATGACGACGAGGTCGTGCTCGATGCCCGGCGCGTGCTCGCGGTGGATCAAGTACTGCTGATCGGTGCCGCTGCCGCTCAGCGCGAAGTTGAAGACCTCGACGTTCGGCACGAGCTCCTCGAGGAGGTCGCCGTAGCGCTGCTTGTTGCTGACGCCGTCGCCGGCCGAGAACGAGTCACCGAACAAGAGCACCCGCGAGCGCCCGGGCGTCCGCGCCGCCTGCACCTCGCGCTCGCAGCGGAAACCTGCCTGATTGATGCGCATCAAGTAGCCGCCGGCCTCGTGCTCGATGCGCGCCTTGAGCCCCGGAATGAACCGGTACCCGAAGACCGGGTGGTACTCGTAGACTTGCCGCTGCATCGCTCGGACCTTGTCGACCCGCGCCGATGGAGGGCCGCAACGCCCTCGAACGATAGGCGCTTTCACGCGCGATGACACGCTTCATCCGCCGCTGGTCGGAGGCCTCGTGGCACGCCCGACCTTCTCGAGCGTCCGCGCGCGGAGCTACCGCGATGGCGAGAAGGTGCACGCCGTCGCGACCTTGGCCGACGCCAAACACGATGTGGGTCTCGTGCCTACGGGCTCGGCCGAGACCATCGAGAGGCCGCCACGTGGCGTCATGGCTTGCACTCGGCTGCGGAGCGTCAGGATGGGGTGCTGAGCCCCAGCTTTTCGAGCGTTGCCTTCGGCACGGAGCCCTTGATGACCGTCTCGAAGTCGCCACTCTTTGTGATGTCCATACGCACGAGCACCGCGTCGATCGGGAGCTTCGTCTTCGTCGCGACGAACGCCAGCACGACGCCTTGGAGCGGAGCCCCCCGGTCCAAGTCCACCAGAGCCTTGGCTGCTTGCGAGTCAGCGGGCAGCATCAGCGAGGCGAAGATGACGCCCTCGTTCGACTGCGTGCCGAGATCGCGGACCTTCAAAGGTCCTTCGGTGCCGATCCAGGCGAGCACGGAGGAGCCTGCCGTCGACCGACGGACCTTGCGCTCTTCAATACCCTTCGCTCGTTGTTTCCCCGGGGACGCAGCTTTCGCGGGTGCGCCCGGAAGGCGGCCCGAGCGGTCGACGTCGAGGGCGCGTCGTCCCTGGACCCACGCTTGTATGGCGACGGGCGCGGTCCGACTCAGGCCGACAAATTCATCGAGTGGAACGGCGCTCGCTCGCTCGACGGCGACGTAGTAGCCGAGCTCGTGAAGCGCCTGGTCGACCTTCGCGACGTGGGCGTCGTCGCGAGCCTCGATCACCGACACGACGTCGTAGCTTCCCAGGGTCACGTAGGCGCTTACGACCTTTGCCCCCAGTCCTTCGAATGCGCCTACGGTACGCGCCGCGACCTCAGACGTGTTGGCAGTCACGGCGTCGAGGCCGACATTCGTGAATCGGATCAGTCGAATGTAGAGAGGCATGGCGCAGTCTCTCTGATTGGCGCGCGAATTTCCAGCTATGCCAACCGGCACCAGCGAAGCTTGAGCTGCACGTCGCTCGACCACTCGTTCGCAAACGCCCGTACGCAGGTCGAGAGGTAACGGTCGTAGTCCTCGAAGACTTTGTCGCCCCACGTCTCGCGGATCTTCGCCTCGTGGAGGCGCAAGCGACGCAGCCACTCGCCGGTCGTCTTGCCGTAGCAGGTGCGCTGCGTGCGGAGCTCGACCACCTCCCAGTACGGGCGCACGGCCATGATCAGCTCCTCGAGGCGCGGGTTGAG
>VGRJ01000148.1 GCA_016875405.1 Deltaproteobacteria bacterium
CTACGAGTGCTGGTGGGAAGAGCGCTACGAGTGCTGGTGGGAGCTCATCAAGGAGTGCTGGCTCGAGCCGGTCTACGGGTGGATCTATTACGCCTGCGAGGTGAGCTACGACGGCGAGTGGACCCAAAAGTGCGTCGACCAGTTCAAGAAGTACGCCCCTGGCAAATGTCCCTTGAGCTGGAAGGGTGATTGGGACGCGACCTGCATCAACGCAGTTCACGACACCTGCCATGACTTCTGCGATGGCGTGAAGAAGGGTGCTGGCAAGTGTGCCGAGTGGGCGGCGCCCAACTACGACGACAAGTGCGCTGACTTCGAGCTTGGCGTGGGTCTGACCTGCAAGTCGGGCAGCACGCCGATCATCCCGATCTGCAACACGGGCTCGAAAGAAGCGCCATCGGGGATCCCGATCGCCATCATGAAGAAGGGCTCGGGCTACTTCGGCAAGGAGCCGTCCACGCTGCCGGGTGCGAAGTACTGCTTTACCGACCAGGCCATCCCGGCCGGTGAGTGCCGCAACGTCAAAAGCTGCAACGTGGTTCCGGGCGACGAAATCATGGTCAACCCGTCCACCAACGCCAGCTACAACAAGGCGGAGTGCTTCAAGGGTGACAACTGGGGCTTCTACTACGACAAGACCTGTGGTTACCCGCCGGACTGCCCCGGTGGCTACCTGAGCACGACCAAGGTCGAGCCGTACGAGAGCACCTGCGACGAAGGCACCACACCGCAATGGAGCTTCTTCTCGTGGGACGCGACGACGCCGGCCACCTCCGAGATCTCCTTCCGTGTCCGCACGGCTACGACGAAGGCAGGACTCGGGAGCGCGACCTGGTCGTCGGTTGCGACGAAGTCGACCAACGCGGCTCCGGACTGCCTCGCAAGCGGCCCGGCACCGTGCCCGATCGACCTCTACAACCTCCTCGGGAAGCAGGCGGCGCAGAAGAAGTTCCTCGAGCTCGAGGTCAGCATTAGTCCCAACAGCGACAAGAAGCAGACTCCGACGCTCGAGACATGGCAGATCTCGTACACATGCCTCGAGTCTCTGTGAGCGCTCGGTTCGGGCTCGCCCTCCTCGTGGGGGCGGGCCTCGTTGCGGCCTGTGGCGGCGGCGACGATGACACCAAGGACAAGCCGAAGCCGCTCACCGCGGCGAGCAGCGGCGCGAGCGGCGGAGGGGATGGCGGCGCCGGCGGCTCGGGAAGCGGCGGCGACACCGGAAGTACCGGCGGCAACGGCGGAGCCGGCGGCGGGGTCATCGGCCCTGAGGACTGCTACGACGGCGTCGACAACGACCAGAATGGGAAGATCGACTGCCTCGACAAGGACCCGGTCTGCGTGGACCTGTGCATCGGCTCCGGGGCACCCTGCATGGGGTCCAAATCGCTCCCGGACCCGAGCGCCAACGTCCTCGGGGATAACACCGAGTTCGCGCGGGTGCCCGGCGTCAGCTGCGGGACGGGCCAGCCCAATCTTCACGGTCCCGCGAACATCTACCGGGTCAAGGCTGCGAAGGACGGCGTCCTCGACGTGTCGGCGACCCCCGACGACATGGCCGACGACCTGTACGTCACCGTCCGCAAGGCGTGCGGTGACCCGGGCTCCGAGCTCGCCTGCGGCGATGGTCTCGGGACTGAGTGCGCACGGGTGAACGTAAAGAAGGGCGAAGAGCTCTTCGTGATTGTGGGTGGCTACTCGCTCCTCAACTACGGCCCGTATCGCGTCTCCGTTCAGACTCGCGCGGCGGTGTGCGGGGACACGCTCATCGACCCGGGTGAGACCTGCGATGACGGGAACGCCAAGGCCGGTGACGGCTGCAGCGCGACGTGCACGCTCGAGATCACGGAGGTCGAGGACAACGGCAGCGTCGCGAAAGCGAACGCTTACAAGGACCCGATGGTCGGCCGCATCGACCCGACGAACGACGTCGACGTGATCTCGGTCGACGTCACGAAGCCGAACTCGACGCTCGTCGCGACGACGGTCGACATCCCCGGCACGTCGTGCGCCAAGACCTTCATCGACAGCTACCTCGAGCTCATCGGCACGGATGGCTCGACGGTGCTCGCCGCGATCGACGACGAGGGTGGCATCACCGCGAAGGTGCAAAAGACCGGCCTCGCGGTCGGCAAGTACTACCTGCGCCTCAGCGCGGCCCCGGGCGCGCCCCCGAACCACACCTTCGCGTACCGCTGGTCGATCAAGCTGTCGCCGTGACGCGCGCCGCCGCGCTCCTCGCTGCCGTCGTGCTGGCCACGTCGGCGTGCGGCGTAGAGGCGCGTGTAGGGCAGGTGACTCAGCCGATCGTCGGAGGCAAGGAGGCGGCCGACGATCGCGCGGTCGTCGCGGTGGAGCGTCCGGGCGAGGTCTTCTGCAGCGGCGCCCTCGTGGGCGAGCACGCTGTCCTCACCGCGAGGCACTGTGTCGCCCCGCTCGTGCAGGCGAGCTCGACGGGCGGTGTCGTCTGCGGCATCACGCGCTTCGGCCCAGCCGTCGATCCAGCCTCGCTGCGGGTGAGCGGGGCCCCCGATGTGCGCGGCAGCGCCGCGGATTGGCGAGGCGTGGAGCGCGTCCTCGTGCCCGAGGACAACTTGGTGTGTGGGCATGATCTCGCGCTCGTCGTGTTGTCAGAGCGGCTCGAGGTTGCGCCGCTTGAGATGCTGCTCGACGGCGGCGTCGACGCGGGCGACGGCTACAGCGCGCTCGGTTACGGGGCGATCGACACGGCGGGCTCCGACTACGGCGTGCGCCGACGTCGCGACGGGCTCGAGGTCGAGTGCCTCGGCGGCGAGTGTGCCTCCGCGAGCGTCGAGCCAGGGGAGTGGCTCGGGCCTGCGGGGCCCTGCGGTGGCGACTCGGGTGGCCCGGCGCTCGACGCAGACGGGCGCGTCGTCGGTGTGGTGTCGCGCGCGCTCGCCGGGTGCCAAGCGATCGTCTACGAGTCGCCGGCCGTCGAGGCGAAATGGCTTGAGAGCGCCCTCGTCGCTGCTGCCCTGCCGAGCGAAGACGATGGTTGCGCGGTCGCGCCCGAAGCGTCGACGTCGAGGCCCCTCCGTTCGCTCGTCGTCGCGGTCGCAGCGGCGGCGCTCGTCATTCGCCGCAATTCTCGGGTCCGCCGGTCGGATCGAAGCCTTGGACGCAGGTATCTTCGTAGCTCTGACCGTAAAAATTCTCGATCAGGGCCGTGACGAGGCTCGCGTCGAAGCAATCGGCGCGCAGGTAATGCCCCCACGCGACCGCGGCGAAGGCGACGCCGAGCGTCGGATACGGGACGATGAGCGTGCGGTTCTTTACCTCAGGCTCGCAGTCCGGATCCATCGGTAGTCCGTTTCGATAGGTGCGGACTTCGTCCAACATCGACGCGCACGCCGGGTCCGCCTTGGGGTCGCAGCCGTAGAGGAAGGCGATCGCGCCGTGCTCGACCGAGTGGAGCCAGTAGCCCGTCGGGATCGGCTCGGCGTACTCTTGAAACGCCGCCCACGCGGCGTAGTGGTGCCCGGCGCTCGGTGGATTCGTCGAGTAGGTGATCGGGCTGCACTCCGCGACGTGGAACCCGCCCTCATCACTCGGCACTCCGAATACGGTGTCGCAAGGGCCGGTCTTCGTGACCCCGTCCTCCGGCGGCATCGGGACTTTCGGCGAGCGCTCTCCTTCACACGCCGAGACGAGCCCCGCGAGTGCTCCGAGTCCGACGAGCGCCCTGCTGCAGCGGCGTAAGAAGGGGTGCTTCATGCGCTCATCCGGAGCGCTTACTTGCAGGTGTTGGTGGTGTCGCAGAGCGCTTTGCAGGCGTCGGGCGAGCAGAAGAAACACGTGCTCTTCGCGCTGTAGTCCTTCGCACCGCCAGGGTACTTCTTCTGGCACTCCTGCGGGCACTCGAGGTCGCTGCCGCATTTCGCCAGACAAGCCTCGAGTCCAACGCAGTCGGGATTCGCCTGGCACTTCTTGTATTCGGTCTCGCACACGAGCTTCGCGCACTCCGACGCGAGGCACGTCGGGCAGTCGATCTCTGGGCACCCGGTGAGCTGCCCCGTGGCGCTGCTCGACATCGAGCCGCCTGAGCTGCTCGCGACCGAGCCCGACGGCATGCCGCTGCTCACGCTCGAGGACGGCCTAGCGCCACCCGCTCCAGCGCCGCCTGCTCCGCCGCTGCCAGACTCACCCGAGCACTCGCAGTCCCCGAAGCCGCTGCCGTCATCCTTGCAGGTCTGCGTGCTCGGCGTCCCGTCGGGACACTCGCAAGCGATCTTCTCGCCGGGGGTGCACTCCTTGGGGTCGATCTTCTGCTCGGTGCTGCAGGCAGCGGCGACGAGGAGGACGAAGGACGAGGCGAAGGTTTTGGCGTGGCGAAGCATCACCTTTCATGATGCCAGCCGGTGCGGTTCCGGGCAAGGAGGGCTAGACGAGCTTCAACCGTCGCCGGTCGAGGAGCGCGTGCGTGCTCCCGACGCGCGCGAGCGAGGTGTCGGCGGGGGAGCTCGCAGCCGCCGGTGGCGCCCACTCGTGGACGTTCGCGGCGAGCGGCCCCGGCAGCGTAGGCTGTTGCGTCCGCTCGAGCAGCTGAAAGTCATGGCTCGCGACGAGGCGCAGCGGGATGCCCCGCTCGGGGCCGCGCTCGCGAAACCATCGGCGTGCGGACTCGACGTTGCGAATGAGGACGGCGTGCTGAGGATCCCGGCGCGCGGCCTCGGTGTAGCGGTCCATCATCGCGTCGTAGTCTCCGCGCTCGACCGCGATGCATGCGAGGTAATTGAGCGCGAGCCCGGGGGTCGGGTAGCCGCGCTCGATCGCCTCGAGGAGGACACGCTCGGCCTCGTCGAGCTCACCTTCGTGGAAGAGCGCGCCGCCGAGATCGACGAGGGAGGCATGATGACCGTCAAGGCGCACGGCCACCTCACGGAGCTCGGCGACGGACGGGGCGTGCATGCGCTGCAGCCCCGCGTGCCCGCTGAACCAATCGTTCATGAGGCGCGTCGTCGCTTCGTCGGCGTCGTAGGGAACCTTCAACTCCTGAAAAGGCTCGCTGAAGTAGACGCTCCGGTCGAGCCAGCCTGCGCGCTCCGCGTCGGTGAAGTCGTGCGTCCCCGGATAGATCGACAGGCACGAGAAGATGTACTCGTGAGGTCGGGCGCGCTCGAGAAACTCGAGCGTCTCACGGAAGGTCTCGGTCGTCTCGCCGCGGTTCCCGAGCATCATGAAGTAGCGCACGCGAATCCCGTATTTCTTCGCGAGCGCCGTCGACGCGAGGATCTCGTCGACGGTGATCTTCTTGTCGACGTTGCGGATGATCGTGGGCGAGCCCGACTCGACGCCAAGGCTCAGGCGCTGACACCCGGCGAGGCGCATCTCGCGAAGCAGCTCGTCGGTCAAGAGGTCGACGCGCGTGTCGCAGCTCCAGAGGAACGAGAGCTTTCGCTCGCGGATCCCACGGCACAGCTCGAGGACGCGCTTCTTGTTCGTGGTGAAGGTGTCGTCCTTGATGAGGAGCATCTTCACCGGGAGGCGCGCGAGCACGCTCTCGATCGCGTCGAGCACATACGGGGTCGAATGTCCGCGAAAGCCGCGCCCCCACTGCGACTCGGCGCCGCAGAAGGTGCAGGCCCATGGGCACCCCCGCGACGTCATCAGGATGTGCGTGTCGAAGTGGCGCTGCACTGGCTCGAGGGCGTCGATGTCCTCGAGGTTCGCGCGCGTGGGCCCCTCCTCGATCGCCAGCGCTCCGCTCGACGTCCGCCGCCGGTACACCGCGCCCGCGAGGCCTGCCATGTCTCGCCCAGCGGCGACGCGCTCGAGGAGCTCGAGGAAGGTCGCCTCGCTCTCGCTCACCGTGACGGTGTCGATCGCGGGATGATGGCGCAGCATGTCGACGGGCAGCGGGCTCGCGTGGGGCCCGCCGACGACGATGTGCGCGCTTGGACGGAGCTTTCGGAGGTGCTCGGCCACGTACCCGACCCCGCGGCGGTTCGCGGTCCAGCACGACATTCCGTAGACGTCTGCGTCGACGAGCTCGAGGACGCGCTCGACGTCGGCCCACGGATAGGCCGACAGGTTCAGCACTTTCACCTGGTGGCCTGCGCGGAGGGCCTCGGCTGCGATGGTGAGGAGCCCGTACGGGAGCTGGTAGAAGTCTCCGTCGAGGTCCCCTTCACGGTAGCCGGGAGGAGGCCCATGCTCGCCGTGCCGAGGCTCTCCAGGCGAGGGGAGCTTCCACGGGGGCGGGTACAAGAGCGCGACGCGCACGTTCCCCGCATGCTACGGCGTGTTCGAGTCCGAGGCACGCATCCGCAGCGCGAGCGCCCGGTAGCGCTCACCCGCCGCGCGGAGATCGGCGGCGAGCGTCCCGGCGAGCGCCGCGTCGAGGTAGTGGCGCGCCTCTTCGGGATGTCTGCTAAGGAGCAGCGACAGGCCGAGCTTCAACTCGAGGACGGCGCGCGCTGGGCTCACGTCGGAGGCGAGGGCGCTCTTCTCGACGGCAAGGCAGCAGCGCAGCGCTCGCACCGCGCGGTCGTGGTCGCCGTGCTGCAAGTGGATGTCGACCAGGAGCCCCCAGCCGTGGAACTGGTCGGGACAGAGGCGGGTCGACTCGTCGAGGTAGGGCAGCGCCCGCGCATCGTCGCGCGCGTCGTGGTGCGCCTGCGCGATGGCGTTGAGGATAGGGACTCGCGGCGTGCCCGCCTCGGTGTGGGCGAGCGCGAGCTCGAGCCAGCGCAAGGCCTCGGCGCGTCGCCCGAGGGTGAGGCACGAGAACCCGGCGTGATAGAGGTAGTAGCCATTCTCGGGCTCGTCGCGCAAAACGGCGAGCGCCGTCTCGAGGTTGCGCAGGCGCTTGTTGTCGAGCTTCTCGGGCGATTGCGTATAGCCGTGATGGAGGATGCGCAGCGGGCTGTCGAAGACGCGCGGCGCGTGACGCGCGAGAGAGGGCCAGATCTGCTCGTGGATGCGGTACTGAAACCGCACGTCGGGGTAGCGTCGAAAGGCGCGCGGGTAGACGTCGACGCTCGACTTGTCGCTCCCGAAGAGCGGGCTCACGATCCGGAGGAAGATCGCGTCGTAAGCGTCGGAGGCGAGCGCTCGACGGAGCGGCTCGCGGTCCTCAGCCATCACCTCTTCATCGGCGTCGACGTACAGCACGAAGCGGCCGGTCGCGTGCGCGAGCGATGCGTTGCGCGCGGCAGAAAAGTCATCGCTCCAGCTGAAGTGATGCACGGACGCCCCGAATTCCTTGGCGATCGCGATGGTCGCGTCGGTCGAGCCCGTGTCGACGACGACGACCTCGTCGGCGAGTCCAGTGAGGGCCGCGAGGCACCCAGGGAGGAAACGCTCCTCGTTTTTCACGATGAGGCAGGCGGAC
>VGRJ01000149.1 GCA_016875405.1 Deltaproteobacteria bacterium
GGGCAGCTCGTGCTCGACGTAGCCGCCGACCCGCGCAAGAAACTCGTCGATCCGGAGGCGCAGCGTCCCCCGCTCGAGCCTCGGGTGTTGGCCCAAGAGCCCCGTGACCTCGGCCTCGATGAGCGCTGAGGACGACGCCCGCGAGAGCCCCGCCGAGGCCAGCATGACCGCGCCTTCGTGCACGCCCGTCGAGCGCGCTTGCCGCACCGGATCGGCGCCGATGAACGCCTCGAGCCACGCGCGGGTCAGCACGAGCCGCTCGCGCACGTCGCCGCGTAGCGCCTCCAGATCGGCCTCAAACTCGCGCCGCGTGCCTTGAACGTCGAGGTGCCGGAGCAGCGCCTCGCGCAGGTGCTCCGCGTCGGAAGAGACCGTGAAGTGTGCCTCGCCGGTCAGCTCTTCGACGAGGTAGCTCGCCGCGAGCTCGGCGTGGTGGGCGTCGAGCCCGGTCTTCGCCGCGAACGAGCGCATCGGCTCGACGAGCTCGCGTGTCAGCGCGACGAGCGCCTCGCCGCGACCGAGCGCGCGCCGCAGGCGGCCAAGGCTATGGGCCTTGATGCCCCAGCGTCGCCGCGCGTCTCCGTCCTCGTACCACTCCCAGAAGAGCTGTCCGAGCGCGCGCGCCTCGGGGGCGAAGCGGAGCAGTCCCGAGGACTCCTGGAGCGTGAGCAGCCGCGCGAGGATCTTCGCGCCGTCCTCGTCGTGGACGCCTCGGTCGTAGCCCTCGTCGTGCCGATCGGCGGCGAACGCGCGAACGAGCTCGACGAGCTTACCGTCCCTCGCGGCGTCGCGGAGGGCCGCGAGCGTGAGCGCACCTTCGCTTCGCTCGGCGGTCTGCAAGAGCTCGAACGCGAGATACTCCGCGCGATAGATGGTCGACGTCTCGCTTGGGAGCGCTTGGTCCCAGAAGCGCTTGGCCGCATCGAGCCCGGGATCCAAGACCGGCTGATAGTAGTCGGTGCCCGTGAGATGGAACGCGAGCCCTTGGCTCCCGTCTGCGCCGTCGCCGCTCGCGGCGTGAGGCACGATGGTGAGCTCGAGCGCCTGCGTGTTGACGCTGAAGCGGTGACGCCCGAGCTTGATGAGCTCGCCCTCGCCCTCGAAGAGATCGAGCTTGTCGCGGAGCCCGCGGAGGGCGTCTTGCCGCGCCGCGAGGAGTCGCGCGACGAACGCATCGGCCTTGACGCTGTCGCCGAGCGCCTGAAGCTCGTCGGCCAGCTGCCGCAGCTTCAACACCATCGCGTCGGAAGCGAAATAGGCGTTGAGCTCGTCGACGGTCTTTTGGCTCCGACCGCGGCGCGCGATCCCCTCGAGGACGCGCTCTGCGGCGGTGGCGAGGCTCTGGATGCGTCGGTTCTTCGCGTCGAGCAGCGCTTGCTTCTTCGCGGCGAAGGCCTCGTGCAGCTCGTCGCGCTTTCCCGCGAGCTCGGCCGAGAGCTCGTCCACGTCCGAGAAGCGCCCCTCGAGCTCCTCGAGCTGGACGAGCAGGCGGCTCAGCTCCGCGTCGCACTTCTCGGGCGTGTCCGCGAGCCCCAGCGAACTCGACACCGCTTGGCCGAGCACCGCGAGCTGCACCACGATCTCGGCGCGCCCCTCGGTGCTCGCGAGCTCCTTTCGCCGCCCCTCGACGACCGCGCGCGTGCGGTTCAGCTGTCCGAAGACGACGCTCAGACCCTCGAGGATCCGAGTTCGTTGCGTGGCATCGTCGATCGGCAGATTTCCGATGACCTCGCCGAGGAGCGCGAGGCCCTCGGCGACGAGGTCGAGCTTCTCCTTGTGGGGGCGGACCTCCGCAGACTTGGCGACCTTCGGCATCGCCTGCGAGAGCGCCTCGAGGTCGGCGACGAGCGGCGCGAGCGCGTCCTCGCGCAAGAGGAACTGGACGCACGCCTTCGAGACGTCGTCGTAGCGAGCGACGACGCGCCCCTCGAGCTCGCCGAGCTTCGCGAGCTCCATGCCGCGGAGCTCGCGCAGCGTGATCACTTGACCGCGCAGCATGCGGAGCTTGGCGAGCCCCTCGAGGAACGGCTCGACCTTCCGCCAGTGCTCGGGGCGAAGGTCGCGGCCGAGCTCCTGGAAGCGCGCCTCGGCGCCCGCGAGCGCCTTTTCGGCGTCTCGTCGGAACGCGAGCAATTTCTCGAATTCGTCGATGATCGACTCGGTCGTGTCGCGGAGCGTGACGACCACGCTCTTCAGGTCGAGCGTCTCGCTGCGCCCGAGCCAGTGGTGGGCGTCGAGCATCCGACGCGAGCCGGCGATCAGATCCTCGAAGGTCTGGCGCGTGGGCGCGTCATTCCGCGCGAGCCGGCACAGGCTCAGGGCATCACTCACCCCGCGGACGAGGTCGGCGTTGCCGACCTTGGCAAGGAACGACCCGTCGGTCGGCGCGGCCGCGGCGTGCTCCGCGCTAGTGAACGGCGTCTGCCAGATCTGCATCGGGTGGACGCGCGTCGGCTCGGTCTCGTCGCGGAACACGACCAGACGTCCGTCGTCGAACAGGCTGTACCCGCCGCAGCGGATCGGCGTCTCGATCTCCTTGCGGATCAAGTTGTAGGGGAAGAGCGCGTAGCTGCCGCGGCGCTCGTCGTAGAACAGAAAGAGGACGTCCTCGCCGTTCGGCGACGCGATCTTCCGATGAAACTCGAGGCCTTCGACGTCGCCGTCGAACACCTTGTGCTCGCCGCTCTCGAGGTAAGATCCGCCGGGGAAGACGAGGCCGTGGTCCTCGGGGAGCGCGACGCAGGCCTGCCCGATCGCGTCGAGCCGCACGGCCGACTTCGTCTTCGCGTTGAAGACGAAGTAGCGCCGCTTCTCCTCGCGGTACGGGAGGATCTCGAGCACCACGAGGTGGCCGACCTTCGCGTAGCGGAGCAAGGCGTCGGAGATCCCCTGGTTGCGGTCCTCGACCGGCTCGACGAGCACGGTCTGCCCTTCACGGGTGTTGTCCTCGACGCTCAGGCGAAGGCGCCCGTCGGTGGTGCTGACGAAGACGAGATCCGCGACATCGACGTAGCGCCCGTCGATCTGGTCACCGGGCGCAGGCGTCTCCCAAGCGAAGGCGTGCTGGCGCGGCCGCTCGTACTCGCGCTCGCCGCGATCGTCGAGGTACCGCACGACGCCGTTCGCCTCGATCGCCCACCGAAAGACCTTGGTCTCGCGGTAGGTCGAGCCCACCTGGAACACGGCGAAGAGCCGCGTGTCGGTGGTGACGAGCTGGAGGAGCTGCGCGTCGCGCGAGTACTTGTAGAGCGCGGTAAAATCCTTGCAGAACTGCGCATCCTGGAGGAACCCGTGGACCTCCTCATGACCGACCACGCTGCAGTCGTAGCCACCATCCCGCGGGTCGAAACGGAAGAGCGACAGCACGTCGGCGACGCTGGTTTCGCTCTTCAGTCCGATGAAGACGTTGAAGCCGACGAGGAGCCTGCCCCCGATCTCGACGATGTCGATCGGCAGGCAATTGTTCTCGGTGCGGATCCGCTCGGTCGCCACGACGGCGAGCTCCTGACCGCCGAACGTCTCCTTGCGGAGGGCGTTCAGCGCGTCCGCGCGCCGCGCGAGTTCAGTCGCCTGCTCGAGGAGGCGCGCCCGGATGACTTCGTAGTTGCCTCCCTCGAGCGTGCTCGCGCCGCGAACCGCTTCGGTCTCCGCTTGTGCTTCCGCACCCATGCTACGCGCCCTCGTGAGAGCGGCGGCGGGAGGCGTGACGCCTCACCGCCCCCGGATCATCCGCCGATTTTCGGACCGGGCTTTCCCTTCTCGGAGGGCTTCGCGGTCGCGCCGACGAGCTTCGCGAGCTCGCTGCCGAGCTTGCTCTCGTCGCCGAGGTGGTCGTTCAACAAGGCCTGGAGCGTCTTCGAGTTCGCGACCGCGCCGTCGATCGACGAGCCGACGCCGACCGCCTTCACGAAGCGGTCGAAGAACGCCCCGTCGCCGCCGACGATGTTGATGCTCGCCTTCTCGAAGGCCTTCGCGAGGATCTCGGCCTGCTGAGCCGAGATCGCCGTTCGGGTCTGGAGCTCTTGCATCGCGATGTCCCGCTGCGTCTGCAGGCGCAGCCGGAACTCCTCGTGCTCGCGTGCGGTGCCCTCGAGCTCCTTCATCGCCTCGGTCTTCTGCTTCAAGCCCTCGGCCTCGGCGATCATGCGAGCCTTGATGGCCTCAGCCTCTGCCTGCTTCGCGGCGACCTCGGCCAGCAGCCGCTCGCGCGTCGCGAGCGCCTCGGCTTTGCCGAGCTTCTCGACCGCGACCGAGTCCGCCTCCTTGACGTGCACACTGGCGAGCCCCTTCTGCTGGATGCCCGCTGCCTCGGCGAGCTCCTTCTGGCGGATGTTTTCGGCCTCGACCTTGCCTTCGCGCTCGCGGAGGCCGATCTCGGCGTCGCGAACCCGAACCTTGGCGAGCCCCTGCTTCTCGACGGCGGCGGCGTCCGCCTCCTTCACGCGGACCTCGGCGAGGCCCTTCGCGGCGGACTCGGCCTGAACGCCCTCGGCGATCCGCATCTTCGCCCGCGCGTCGCGATCGGCCGCCTCGAGCTCGGCCTCGGCGAGCACGAGCCGCTGGCGCGCCCTGAACTTGGCGACCTCCTCGTCGGCCTCGGCCTTCTTGACGTCGGTCACGAGGACCTCTTGCGCCGCGCCCTCGGCCGCGATGACCTTCGCGTCCTTGTCGCGCTTCGCGGTCGCGATCGCGCGCAGGTCCTTGATCGACTCCTCTTCCGTCGCGACCGTCTTCTCGACGGCGATGCGCTCGCGGACGACGTCCGCGATCTTCTTCTTCCGAACCTCGAGCTCCTCCTGGCGCTCGATGTCGCGGAGCTGGACCTCCTTGACGCGACCGATGTCCTCGATCTCCTTCGCCTTGGTCACGCGCACCTGCTCGACGGCGAGCTCCCGCAGCCGAGCCTGCTCGGCGGTCATGACGTTGCGCTGCCGGTTCTGCTCGGCGATCTGGCCGTCTTCAGCGAGCTTCTCCTGGACCTTCTTGGTCTTCAACTGCTCCTCGAGCTGGGTGCGCCGCCCCTCCTCGCTCTCACGTGATTGGGACTGCACGATCTCGCGGTTCTTCTTGGCCTCGGCGTCCGCGCGATCCTTCTCGTAGCGGAACACCGCCTCGTCCGAGGTCAGGTTCTGCTTGCCGATCTGCATGCGCTCCTGCTGCTTGAGGTCGTTCGTCTCGATGTTGCGCATCGTGGTGATCGCGGTGATCTTCCGGATGCCGTCGGCGTCGAGGATGTTCTCGGGGTCGAGGAGATCGAGCGGCGTCTGCTCGAGGTAGTCGATGGCCGCGTCTTCGAGCACGTACCCGTTTAGGTCCTGGCCGATGACGCCGACGATGTCGTCGCGGAACTTGTCGCGCTTCGTGTAGAGCTCCTCGAAGTCGAGCCCTTTGCCGACGCTCTTCAACGCCTCGGAGAACTTCGCCGCGAAGAGCGTGTCGAGCGTCGTCTGGTCGCTCGCGCGGACGCAGCCGAGCGCCTGTGCGACGCGCAGGACGTCCTCGACGGTCTTGTTCACGCGGACGAAGAAGGTGACCTTGATGTCCGCGCGGATGTTGTCGCGGCAGATGAGGCCTTCCTTGCCGCGGCGGTCGATCTCAATCGTCTTGACCGAGATGTCCATGACCTCGGCGCGGTTGATGATCGGCAGGACCACCGCGCCCGTGAAGGTCACCTTCTGACCGGTCGTCGAGTTGACGATCAACGCCTTGCCCTGCTCCACCATCCGGTAGAAGCGCGCGAGCATCACCGAGAAACCTACGGTGACGAGCACCACCAAGCCGACTACGACCAACCAGAATTCCAACATCGCTACTCCGCTCCTCTGTTGGTCGTCGGGCTCTCCGAGCGACCGTCTCCTACCAGGGCCTCGTACGGTTCGACGACGTAGGCCGAGCGCTCTTCGTCGTAATCAATGATCATCGCGGCGTCGCCCCGCGCGAGCGTCACGGGCTCGCCATCGCAGAGCTCGATCCGCACCGGGATGACGAGCTCCGCGCCCTCGTCGTTCAGGGTCGCTTGGCCAAAGCCCGCACCGACGCCCCCCGTGCGGATGCGGCAGACGCTACCCACAAGCTCGCGGCGACGACGCCCTTCCGTGGTCTTGAAGATGCTCTCGAACGGGCGAGTCGCGAGCGAGGTGAGCGGCACGGCGACGCCGAGCGAGCCCGCGAACACCAGCGTGCCGACGAGCCAGGCCGGCGCGAGCTGCTCGGCGAGCGGGGCGAGGTAGCGCATGGCGCAGAAGCTCGCGATCCAGCCGAAGATTGCCAGAAAGGTCGCGGTGATCGTGATGGGGGCTCGTCGGAGGTTCACGGCGCTCGCGAGCACGCCGACGTCGTCGATGCCCGCGTCACCGTCGAACAGCCCGCCCGCCGCGTCGCCGTTCGAGGCTGCTGCGTCGATCGCTCCGCCCACGGCTTCGCCCTTCGCCGCGAGCGCGTCCACCGCACTGCCTGCGGCCTCGCCCTTGGCCGCGAGCGCGTCGAGCGCGCCGTCGTGACCGCCGCCGTGATCGAGGTCTGCCGCGCCGACGATGACGAGCAGCCAGTAGGCGGCGACGAGCCCGATTACGACCGTGAAGACACCCGTCGGATAGGCGAGCAGGGCCGGGACGAGCTCGGTCACCTTGGCGCTCCGCGCGAGCGGTCGGCGGCCTCTCGGAGCGCGCGCAGCTCCGAGAGCACAGCATCGAGGCGCAGGACGATGGCGCTCGAGTCGACGGGCTCCGTCGGCGCAGGCTCGGGCTTGCGACCGAGCGCGCCGGCCGCGAGGGAGGGCCCCATCATGTGGACGACCGACGCGATCACCTGCCCGGCCTTCGTGCGTGGGTGGATCTCGTGGTAGCCGACGCTCACGCTCGTGGAGATGTAGGCGAGCGCGTCGGCATAGGTCTCGACCCGCGGGTTGCAACCGCGCTCGGCCTGGTAGAAGAGCCAGGCCGCCCCGGCGGCGAAGCGGAACATCGCGTTCAACGGATCGGCGTCGACCTCGCGCTTGAGCCAAGCCTTCAGCCCGTCGATCGATGGCTCCTCGCCGGTCACGGCGAGGAGCAGCGCGGCCTGGAGTGCGAGCCCGCTCGTGCCGCGGCGCTTGGCTTCATCCTCTGACACAGCCGGCAGACGCTAACACGTCGCCTGTGCCCACGGGCGGGGCAAACGTCAGGGCTTCACGATGGAGACTTGCTCGAAGTCGTCGAACGTCGCGTTCGCGCGCCAGATCTCGATGGGTCCTGGAGCCTC
>VGRJ01000150.1 GCA_016875405.1 Deltaproteobacteria bacterium
CTCGAGCTCGTCGTGTCGGCGAGTCAGGCTCTCGAGCTTTTCGATGGGCAGCATGGCGGGCTTGTCGCCCACAGCCTACACGCCGAGGCTCCACGGCGCCTCGGGTCGCGCGCGGCCTCAGGCCTTCGCAGCGTACTTCTTGCGGAAGCGATCGACGCGGCCGGCCGTATCCATCAGCTTCTGCTTGCCGGTGAAGTACGGGTGGCAGTTCGAGCAGACGTCGACGGAGTAGCTCCCGCGCGCTGAGAAGGTCTCGATGACGTTGCCGCAGGCGCAGGTAATGTTGGCCTTGCTGTACTCGGGATGAATATCGGACTTCACGTGACTTCTCCGCCAGGTGCGAGGGGGCTGGGGATGTACCGCAAGGCGCCGAGAACCGCAACCTCTTTGGGTTCAGCCGAGGCGACCGGGCCGCGGCCCCAGCCGGGACCCGCGGGACCGCCCTCGATTGCCGGCACGGCGGAACGGCTGACCCTGAGCAAGCGTCGTGCCTCGCATCGTGATGCACCGTTGACGACCCCATCCTCATGGTTAGCTTGCGCGTGCGACGCGAAGGGTCGGCGGGGCGACGCGCCCCACTTCCCCATCGGAGGCGCTCGTCGGCACCTCGCGGGCCCCGGTCGAACCGGGTCCCACTTCAACCGAGGTGTGCTACGTGGCCGCTCGCGAGTCACGTCCAACCAACGAAACGACCGACCGTCCACCACCACCGTCACACACAAGGGAACGCGGCCATGGGCAAGATCATCGGAATCGACCTCGGAACCACTAACAGCGTCGTCGCCATCATGGAAGGCAAGGAGCCGAAGGTGCTCGTCAACTCCGAAGGCGCGCGCACCACGCCGTCGGTCGTCGCCTGGGACGACAAGGGCGAGGTCCTCGTCGGCCAGATCGCGAAGCGCCAGGCGGTGACGAACCCCGAGAACACCGTCTATTCGGCGAAGCGCTTCATCGGCATGCGCTGGGACGAGGCGGAGCGGGAGGCGAGCCGCGTCCCGTACAAGTGCGTGCGTGGCGCCGGTGGCGCATCGGCGTTCGAGGTGCGCGGCAAGCAGCTATCGCCGCAAGAGGTGAGCGCGAAGGTCCTGCAGAAGCTCAAGAAGGCGGCAGAGGACTACCTCGGCGAGCCGGTGACCGAAGCGGTCATCACGGTGCCCGCGTATTTCAACGACTCGCAGCGACAGTCGACGAAGGACGCCGGCCGCATCGCCGGCCTCGACGTGAAGCGCATCGTCAACGAGCCCACCGCGGCCGCCCTCGCCTACGGCCTCGACAAGAAGAAGGAGGAAGTCATCGCCGTCTACGACTTCGGCGGCGGCACCTTCGACATCTCGATCCTCGAGGTCGGCGACAACGTCGTGCAGGTCATCTCGACCAACGGCGACACGCACCTCGGCGGCGATGACGTCGACCGCGTGATCATGGAGTGGCTGATCGAGGAGTTCAAGAAGGACACCGGCCTCGACATCTCGAAGGACAAGATGGTGATCCAGCGCCTGAAGGACGCGGCCGAGCAGGCGAAGCGCGAGCTCTCGAGCGCTCCGGAGACGACCATCAACCTGCCCTTCCTCACCGCCGACGCCTCAGGTCCGAAGCACCTGCAGCAGACGCTGTCGCGCGCGCGCTTCGAGCAGATGGTGCGCCCGCTCCTCGAGAAGACGATGGAGCCCGTGCGCAAGGCGCTCGCGGACGCGAAGAAGTCGCCCCAGCAGATCGACGAGGTGGTGCTCGTCGGCGGCTCGACGCGCATCCCGCTCGTCCAGAAGATGGTGCAGGACTTCTTTGGCAAGGAGCCTCACCGCGGCGTGAACCCGGACGAGGTCGTCGCCATTGGCGCGGCGGTTCAGGCGGGCGTACTCGCCGGCGACGTGCAGGACATGGTGCTCCTCGACGTGACGCCGCTCTCGCTCGGCATCGAGACGCTCGGCGGCGTGTCGACGGTGATGATCGCGCGCAACACGACGATCCCGACGCAGAAGAAGGAGACCTTCTCCACGGCGGCCGACAGCCAGCCGAGCGTCGAGGTCGTGGTGCTCCAGGGCGAGCGCACCGAGGCGAAGTACAACCGCAGGCTCGGCACCTTCTCGCTCGACGGCATCATGCCGGCGCCGCGCGGCATGCCAAAGATCGAGGTCACCTTCGACATCGACGCCAACGGCATCCTCACGGTGAGCGCGAAGGACCTCGCGACGAGCAAGGAGCAGAAGGTCACCATCAAGGAGGGGTCGGGCCTCAAGGAGGACGAGATCCAGCGCATGGTGAACGAGGCCGCGCAGCACGAGGCCGAGGACAAGAAGAAGCGCGAGGAAATCGAGAGCCGCAACAAGCTCGATTCGATGTGTTACACGCTCGAGCGGAACCTCAACGACAACAAAGACAAGATCCCCGAGTCGGACGCGAGCGCCATCCGTGAGGTGATCGTCGACGCTCGCAAGGCGATCGAGGAGCAGAACGACGACAAGGTCCGAGCCTCGCTCGAGCGCCTCGAGAAGGAGGCGCACCGCATCGCGAGCGTGATGTACGAGAAGGCCGGCGCGGGCGCGGCACCGGGCGGAGACGCTGGGGGCGGCGCGACCAGCGGTGGTGCCAAGGCCAAGGACGACGGCGTGATCGACGCCGAGTTCGAGGAAAACTGAGCCCTCGAGCCGTCGTGCCTCGAGCCCGTCGACAGGCGGCTCGCGGCGCGCGGCTCGCTCCCACCGTGAGCACGTCCGACGTCGACGTGATCATCGCCGGTGGCGGCCCTTCGGGGTGCGCCACCGCGCTGTTTTTGTGGGCTGAGACGCGCATGCTCGCGAGGCCCCCGCGCGTGTTGCTCCTCGACAAGGCGGAGTTCCCTCGCGAGAAGATTTGCGCCGGCGCGCTCGGCGGACGCGCCGACCGGGCGCTCGCCTCCATTGGCGTCGAGGTCCGCTGCCCAGGGGCCGACGTGCGTGGGCTCGGCGTTGTCACCGGCGCGGGCGAGCTCGCGGCGCGCCACCCGCGGCCGATCGGGCGGGTCGTGCGGCGGCGTGAGTTCGATGCGGCCTTCCTCGACGAGGTCCGCGCGCGCGGTATCGAGGTGCGGACGGGCATCGCCCTCGAGGGCTACACGCGCACGAGCCGCGGTGTGCGTGTCGCGACGAGCGCGGGCGAGCTCACGGCGCGGGTGCTCGTCGGCGCGGACGGGGTCGGGAGCCGCGTGCGGCGCGCGATGGGTCTGCCGCGCGGCGCGCTCTACGCGCAGGCCGTCGAGATCGACACGCCGTGGTGCGAGGCAGACGACGCGCTCGGGCGCACGGCGGAGGGTGTGAGTTCGAGGCGATGGCGCGCCGCGAGCCAAGCGCGCGATGTCCTGTGGTTCGACCTGCGGGACCGGCGCTACCCGGGCTATGGCTGGAGCTTCCCCACCATCGTCGGCGGCGAGTCGCTCGTGTGTCGCGGCGTGTACCGAATGACTCACGGTGTGAGCGCCCTCGACGACTCGGGCCCGGACGTGTCGCGGCTCCTCGCCGATGAGCTCACGCGCCTGGGTGTTGGGAACGGCCCCAACGGTAAGACTGCAGTCGACCTTACGACGTTCAAGCGCTTCGCAGAGCGCGGGCTCGCCGCGCACGAGCCCACGGCGCAGGAGAGCGTGATGCTGGTCGGTGAGGCCGCAGGGATCGACCCGGTGCTCGGCGAGGGGCTCGCGCAGGCGATCTTGTCGGGCAAGGCGGCCGGGCCGTACCTCGCGCAAGCGCTCGTCCGAGGCGACGTCACGTTTCGCGATTGGCCGCGAGAGTTTGCGCGCTCGCGCGTCGGTCTCGATCTCGCGCTGCGCCGCCGCGCCCTGCCCTTCGTCTACGGCAGCGCGCGGCCGCGAATGGAGAGCCTGGTCACGCGCTCGGAGTCGCTCGCGCGGGCGGGCCTTCACTACTTCGCGGGCGAGCATGTCCCTCGCGGCGCGCTCGTTCGAGCGACGCTCGACGGGGTGCGGGCGCTCACTGGGATTTGAGCCCGCGGCTCGGCGGGTGCTCGCGCAAGCGGCGCCACTCGGCGCGAGATACGATTCGGTCGCGGCGTTCCAGGAAACGGCGCGCATCTCCTCGAGCCACTCCATGCGCTGAAGCCGCGTCGCCGCGGCGAACCGCCGCAGCTGCTCGTCGGACACCTCGTAGGTGAAGCCGGGAAGGTGGGCTTCGTCGTCAGCCATCGGTGAGTCTCCGTCGTCGCTCGAGGCGCACAAGGTCGGCGAGATCTTGAGCGCGGCCACGAGCTCCGAGATGAGCACGTCATCAGCAACCTTCAACGAGGCGGGATGTGCCGATGGGCGCGAACGACCCCACATGCGGAGGCTCGACGCTTCGCTCCCCTCGCCTCGCGCCATGCTAACCTGCAACCGTGGAGCGGCCGGTCCCGGTACCGGCGGACCTCGTCGAGCGCGCGACATCGCTCGCCGCGCGCTGGTCGGACCTCCCTGAGCTCGTTGCCGTCGTCCTCTGTGGCAGCGCGGCCCGCGGCGAGATGACGCCCTGGTCCGACGTGGACTTCGCCGTTCTGTGCGAAGTCCCGCTCTCGCTCGACGACCGCTTGCGCATCGTCGCGGACGGCACGAGCGCGCTCGGCCGTGATGTCGACGTGGTCGACCTCCTTCGCGCGCCGCTCCCCCTGCGCGGTCACGTGACTCGCGACGCGCGCCCCCTGCTCGTCACCGACGATGACGCGTGGTGCGACTTCGTCACCCGCACGACCATCGCGTGGCTCGACGACCAGCCGCTCTACGAGCGCGCGATCGCCATCGAGCTCGCTCGGTTCGCAGGCGAAGAGGTCGCGTGACGAGGGGCGCTCTCCGCGCCTTCATGGCCGCGCTTGCCGCGCCCCGCTGACGCGCTCCGCCCGCGCACCGTCGCGCTCCGCGTGGCCATGGCGTTTGCCGTGGCTCCGCAACGCTCCGCTCGCCTCGTCAAAACCTATGGTCAGAAAGGCCTTGAAGGAGAGAGAGAGAGCAGGCTCCGTGCCCGATTTCGGTCACGCTCGCGCGTCACCGGGATGCGCGCCCGACTGAAGAAAGGCTCGGTTTTCATGCTCGCTCGCTTCGCTCGCCACCCCGCACGACCGACGTCGATGCGCCCCGTCCCAGCGCTCATCACTGCGGCCGTCCTCGCGCTCACGTGCCAGGGCTGCGTCGACGACGCTGCGGATGCATCCGACGGCCCGACGGGTGCCAGAAAGTCCTGCACCAGCGACTGCGCGCCCGGCACCGAGATGTGCTTCCGAACGTCCACGACGACGAGCCCGCGGTCCCGCGCGTGCGTGTAGACCTTCATCTCGCGGGGCTTGCGCCGCTCGAGCGCGGTCAAGGCGCCCGCATCGAACGTGATGGCCGGCCGACTCACGCCGTGCGCGTCCCGACGAGCCCCCACAAGGCGTCGAGCTCGGCAGCCTCCTTGGCCGTCGGGTTGCCGGCTTCGCCGAACGACGCGGTCAGCGCGTCACGCCCCTCTTCGTAGGCGACGTACCGCAGCGCGTCGCTGACGACCCGCGAGACGTGCCCCTTGTAGAGGCGCTCCGCTCGCCGCTTTAGGAGCTTCGCCTCCTCGGTCGGGAGCGAGATGGAGAGGTGCGTCGTTCCACCCGCGCGCTTGCGCATGGTCGACATCGAAGCACACGGATGCGACGACGCTGCTCGCTCGCCGCGTGAAGAACTCTGGAAGCAACGCCAACTCGTGCGTCTCGGCCCGGGGATCGATGTCGCGATCCCTGGCCTCGATGACCTGATCGCGACCAAGCGGTTCGCGGCGCGCCCCAAGGACGCCGAGGACATCCGAATGCTCGAGGTGCTACGCTCCGAGCGCAGCGCCTAGGGTCATCTCCCCGCCGTCGAACGAAGAGCGCGCGCGGCTCCGCGCGCTTGACGAGCGACGTCTCTCCGCAGAAGAGTTCAACGCCCACGTCAACGCGCCGATGAGCCCGGAAGAGCGCGAGGCGATCGTCGAGAACATCGCGTGGTTCACTCGCCGCTACCCGACGGCGGGCGAGCGCCTCGCGTGGTGCCGCCGCGTGATGAAAGAGGGCGTCTTGCCACGCGGGTGAGCCGCTCCAGCCCCCTCACAAGAGCGGGCTCACCACCACCGCTCCTCCGAGCGCCGCGCATCTCCGCCTCCGCGCGATCCGATTGACGCGCGCAGCATGCCGGACCACGACACGTTCGTCATGTCACACAGTCGCGCAACGCCGCTCGGGTTCAGCTGGATTTTGTTGGTCGGCCTCGTCGCCGGCTGCCAGCTCATCGTCTCGACAGACGGGGCCACGCCCACCACGGCCACGAGCTCGAGCAGCGCGGGCGGCGGCGGCGACAGCTGTCCCTCGGGTAAGGAGCGCTGCGGAGACGCCTGCGTCGACCTGCGCTTCGACCCGAACCACTGCGGCGCCTGCGACGCCGACTGCGGCGGCGACATGGTCTGCGCCGACGGCACCTGCGCGCTCGAGTGCGGAGCGGGGACGACGGTCTGCGAGGACAACGGCGAGAAGCGCTGCGTCGACCTCCAGGTAGACGGGACGAACTGCGGCGGCTGCGGCCTCGCGTGCACCGCGGATCAGGTCTGCTCGGTCGGCGTGTGCGGAGAGACCTGCACCGGCGGTACGACGAAGTGCGAAGTCGACGGCAAGCCCGCGTGCTTCAACCTGAACAACGACGAGGCTCACTGCGGCGGCTGCGACACCGCCTGCAGCCTCGACGAGACCTGCGTCGACGGCGCCTGCACGGTCGTCTGCGTCGGCGGCACGACCAAGTGCCAGGCGCCGAAGCCGGGCGGCGGCGGCGCGGGCGGCGCGGGCGGTGCCGGCGGCAGCCCGGCGCCCGAGACGATGGACGTGTGCGTCGACCTGAAGCTCGACCCGAGCCACTGCGGCGCGTGCGGGACGGAGTGCCCGACGGGCCAGGTGTGCCAGGGCGGGATGTGCCTCACCGACTGCGTCGGCGGCTCGACGAAGTGCGAGGTCAGCGGCGTCGCCAAGTGCTTCGACTTGCAGAGCGACTCGCTGCACTGCGGCGCGTGCGCGACGGCGTGCGGCAAGGGTGAGGTGTGCTCGCAGGGCACGTGCGCGACGACGTGCGGCGCGAACCTGAAGCAGTGCAAGGACGCGAACTCGAACGACGTCTGCGTCGATACGAAGAACGACCCGACGAACTGCGGCGCGTGCGGCACGAAGTGCGACCCGGGCAAGGT
>VGRJ01000151.1 GCA_016875405.1 Deltaproteobacteria bacterium
TCGGGCACCGGCGGGAGCGGCGGCTCCGTCCCGTCGACGACCGTCGGTGCGGGCGGTGCGGGCGGCGCGGGCCCAACGAGCGTCGTGGGTGCGGGCGGCACAGGCGGCACGGGCGGTGCGGGCGGCACAGGCGGCGGCTGCGCGAGGGCGTGCGGCGCCAACCAGGCGTGCAGCCCCGACCTCACGAGCTGCGTGTGCACCGGAGGCTTCGCCGACTGCGACGGCCAGGCGTCGAGCGGCTGCGAGGTCGACCTGCTGACCTCGAACGCGGACTGCGGAGCATGCGGGAAGAAGTGCTCGGCCGGCGACTTCTGTGGCGGCGGCTTATGCCAGACGCCCCAAGTCGTCGACGTCGCGGCGGGCAAGGGACACTCCTGTGCGGTGTTCGAGAAGGGCATCCTGAAGTGCTGGGGCGCGAACGCGGCAGGGCAGCTCGGTCTCGAGGACAATAAGGCCCGCGGAGACGCTGCGGACGAGATGGGCGCGAACCTCCCCGGCGTGATGCTCGAGAGCTCGATCGTGAGCGCGGTCGCCGTCGGCGCCGACCACACCTGTGCCCTGCTCAGCGACGGCTTGGTGAAGTGCTGGGGCGCCGGCGCTCAGGGCAGGCTCGGCCGCGGCGACTCCGTCAACATCGGCGACCAACCCAAAGAGATGGGACCGAAGCTGCTCCCGGTCGACCTCGGGGTGGGGGTGACGGTGAAGGCGCTCGCAGCCGGCGACGCCCACACCTGTGCCCTGCTCAGCGACGCCAAGCTGAAGTGCTGGGGCGCGGGCGCTCATGGTCGGCTGGGGCTCGGCGACCCCGCCAACCGCGGCGACATGAAGGACGAGATGGGGGACAATCTCCCGTTCGTCGACCTCGGCCCGAACGAGAAGGTCCGGGCGCTCGGTGCCGGCGCGGCCTTCACCTGCGCGCTCCTCGAGACCGAACACGTGAAATGCTGGGGCGACAACGCCAAGGGTCAGCTCGGACTTGGCGACACCGCCAACCGCGGCGACATGAAGGACGAGCTCGGGGTGAACCTCAAGGCCGTCGACCTCGGCACGGCCGTGCTCGCCAAGAAGCTCGCGGTCGGCGCAGCGCACGCCTGCGTCGTGACCGACGGCGCCAAGGTGAAGTGCTGGGGCGACAACGCCAAGGGCCAGCTCGGTCTCGGCGACAAGGACCCGCGCGGCGATGCGGCGGGCGAGCTGGGAGACCAGCTCCCGGTCATCGAGCTCGGCGAGAACGCGGTGGACGTGTTCGCGCGCGGCAACCGCAGCTGCGCCCGCCTCGCGAGCGGCGCGCTGAAGTGCTGGGGCGACAACGCCAAGGGCCAGCTCGGCCTCGGCGACAAGGACCCGCGCGGAGACGACGCGAATGAAATGGGCGAAAACCTCCCCTCGATCATCCTTGGGATGGGGTTCAAGCTCGGTCGGATCGGCCTCGGGGCGGCGCACGGCTGTGTGACGTCCGAGACCGGAACGGTGAAATGCTGGGGCGACAACGCCACCGGTCAGCTCGGCCTCGGTGACAAGAATCCGCGCGGCGACGACGCGAATGAACTGGGCGACGCCCTGCCCGCCGTGAAGCTCGTCGGGCCGTGACGTCGAGCCGCCACGACGGGCTCGCGGGAGCCCGGCCGATCGTGCGACGCTCGCGCGATGCCGAGCCTCCGTCGTTGCCTCACCGCGTCGCTCCTCGCCCTCGCCCCGCTCTACGCCGTCGCGAACGGCTGCGACGACCCGAGCGCGCCTGACGGCACGAGCGCCAGCGGCGCGGGCGGCGGAGCCGAGGGCGTCCGCATCGAGGGCCTCGTCGGACCGGTCGACGCGCGCTACGACGCGCACGGGATCTTGCACCTCGCCTGCGCCGCCGACGACGACTGCTACGCCTCGCTCGGGTATTTCCACGCGCAGAACCGCTTCTTCTTCATGGACTTCGTCCGCAACCTGGTGCGCGGGCGCCTCGGCTCGCTCGTCAAGGCGGGCGAGGTGGTGCTCGAGCGCGACTACGCGAACCGCCACTTCTTCACGACGCCCGAGGGGCAGCCGCTCGAGGAGAAGCTCTACGCCGACGCGAGCCCCGCGACGAAGGGGCACCTCGACGCCTACGCGCGCGGCGTCAACGCCTGGCTCGCCGACATGCGCGCCGGAAAAAACGGCGCGACGCTGACCACCGAGTACGACTTCGCGCTCATCTCGAAGGACGCGCTCCGCGAGTGGGAGCCCGCCGACAGCGCCGCCATCGGGCTCTACGTGCTCGACGATCTCTCCAACAACAGCGGCGACGAGCTGGCCCTCGCGAGCACGATTGACGCCTATCAAGGACCGCTCGCGGCCGATCTCTTCTCGGGCAAGCCGCTCTACGACGCCTTCACGAAGCCCAACCTCCCGATGCCTCCGCCGAGCACCGACCCTTCAAAATCGCGCCGCGCGAAGCACGCCGGCGAGGCGCGCGACGGCGCCACGGGTGACCCCACGCCGAGGCGACGGGTCCGCCTGCGCGAGCTCGGCCGGTACCGCGAGCTCCTGTCCGACGCCACGGCGCGGATGCAGCGCGTCGGGGCGGGCTCGCACGGCGAGTGGCCTGGCGAGATCGGCTCGAACAACTGGGCGCTCGCGCCGAAGCGTACGAAGAACGGGCACGCCCTCGTCGCGAACGACCCGCACCTGCCGCTCTCGAACCCGAGCATCTGGTTTCCGGTCGAGCTCGACGCGAAGTCGAAGGGCGGCGGCGCGTTGCACGTCGCCGGCAGCACCTTCCCCGGCCTGCCCGCGGTCATGGTCGGTCACAACGAGAAGGTCGGCTGGGGCGTCACGACCGCGTACTGGGACCTCGCCGACGTCTACCTCGAGGAGCTCACGCCCGATGGCAAGGCGGTGCTCTTCGAGGGCAAGGAGATCCCGATCGTCGAGAAGACCTTCACGTTCAGCGATCTCGCGAGTGGCAAGACGCTCGAGAAGACGTTTCGCTGGGTTCCGCACCACGGGCCGCTCGTCAGCGAAGATCAAAAGAAGCGTACCGGCGTCTCGATCCGCTGGGTCGGGCACGCGGGCGGCACCGATCTCGACGGGTTCTACGCGGTCGCCGCCGCGAGCAGCGTGGCCGAGGCGAAGCAGGGCATCGAGTCGATCTGCGCCGCGAACCAGAACTTCGTCGTCGTCGACGTCGAGGGGCACACCGGCTGGTTTCCGTTCGGCAAGCTGCCGCGACGCCCATTCGCCTCGAGCGAGCTCCCGCCGTGGCTGCCGCTCCCCGGTGACGGCTCGGCCGAGTGGGACGGCGTCGTCCCGACGAGCGAGCTCCCGCAGCTCTTCGATCCGATGGACGGGCAGATCGCGACCGCGAACCAGGACATGACCGGCGCGAGCGCCGACGGCGACCTGCTGAACGACGGTCAAGACGCGCTGCAGGCGTGGAGCAAGGCCGATGGGACGCGTCAGCAACGCATCCTCGAGTTGCTCGCCAACGGCGGCGACGCCCACTCGGCCGAGGGGCTCGTCGCGATGCAGGCCGACACGTACTCGCTCGTCGGCAAGCTGGTGGCCGACGCGGTGCTCGCCGACGCGAAGGACGCCGCGAAGGACGCGAACGAACAGGCGGTGCTCGACGCCGTCGCCGCCTGGGACGGGACGTGTCCGACCGGCCTCGACGGCTCCGACCCGACGAAGGCGAAGGACTCGACCGACGCCGCGGAGGTCGCCGCGTCGCTCGGGTGCACGGTCGCGCACGCCCTGCTGTTCGCCGTCGTCGACGAAGCGCTGCGCGACGAGATCGCCGCGGCGGGGACGGCCCCGGGGCTCGGCCTCGATCTCGGGCTCGTGCTGCGCGCGCTGAAGGAGCCGACTGCGCTCGTGTCCGGCGAGGCGCTCTGGGACGACGTCGAAACGAAGGACGTCGTCGAGTCGCGCGCCGACATTCTGCGCCGCGGGCTCACGCTGGCAGCCAAGGGGCTCGCGGGCCTCGGCGGCCCCGCGGCGTGGCGCTGGGGGCGCGTGCACACGCTGACGTTGCGCAGCATCTTCGATGCCTTCGGCCTCACCGACTACAACGACGGGCCTTACGCGGCGCCGGGGGGATTTCAGACGGTCAACGTGGCGAACCCGCGGCGGCGCGCCCTCGCGCCGTTTGACGGCGGTCAACCCTTCGAGTTTGCGTCCGGGCCGTCGATCCGCTTCGTCATCGAGGCGACCGCCGAGGGGCCGCGCATGCTCTACCAGCTGCCCGGCGGCGCCGATCTGCACCGTGACAGCCCCTTCTACATGAACCTCTTGCCGCGCTGGCTCGAGGGGGAGCCCATCGCCTTCCCGTTCGGCCCCGACGCCGTCCCCGAGCCCGCCGTGTCGGTGGCCGTGCTACCGAAGGACTGATGACCATGCGACTCACCCTCCGCGCCTCGTGCGCCTCGATGCTGCTCGCCCTCAGCGCCGCCGCGGGCTGCGACTCGTCCGCGTCCGAAGCGACGAGCGCCGCGACCAGCGCCACGTCCTCCTCGGGCGCGGGCGGTACAGGCGGCGACGCCGTCGCCACGAACACCGGCGCCGGAGGCGGGGGCACCTCCTCCTCGGGCGCGGGCGGCGACGTGAGCGACGACGAGGCGCTCGCCCTCGCGCTCACGAAGGCGACCGAGGGCATGCTGTACACGAGCGAGTCGGACTATCCGTACGAGGTCGTCGCGGGCTCGACGGCCCCGGGCGCGCCGATCCTCGAGGCGACCGTGCGGGCCGACCTCGCCGCGTACGTCGACGCGAAGCCCGACGCCGACAAGCCCCTCGCCTCGCTCTTCGCGATGCAGGAGAGCTGGGCCGAGTGGAAGGCGCAGCTCCTCGCGTGCGCGGACCCGAACGATCCCTTCCTCGTCGAGCAATGCGAGAAACGCAAGGCCCTCGAGGCGCTGCTCGAGGCCAAGCTCACCTCGCTTACGGTGTTCTACTTCGGCGCGGTGGGCGCGCCAGGCGCGGTCGATGGCGTCGGGGTGACGATCGTGCTCGTCGGGCGCACGCCGAGCGGCAAGCTCCTCGGGGTCGCCACGCTCGCCATCTGGACCTGACGCGGGCGGGCGCGCAGGCGCGCCGGTCGTTGACTCACGTCAATGGCCCCGCTAAGGCCCGGGCACGATGTTCGTCCGCCTCGCTCCTTCGTGCCGCCGGCTCCCCCTCCTGCTGGCGACGAGCTTGCTCGTCCCCACGATGACGGCGTGTAAGAAAAAGCCGGCGCGAACCAGCTTCAATGCGCCTCTCGGAGACTGGCAAGGTGAGCGTAGGTCGACCCAGAAGACCCCGCGCTGGAACGGCCTCGGCTCGCGATTTCCCGAGTGTAAAACTCCGACAGGCACGGCCCTTCAGGCAATTTGGGCCGACACTCGTTCCTCCCTGACGGAACTCAGGGCTCGTGCGATTCGCTCGTTCGTAGACTTGGACGACGTGGCCGCAGCCATCGCGCCGGTGGTCAGCTGCTTGGCGCGCGAAACTTGGACAACTCTTCAAGACCGCCAACCGGAGGTGGCCCAGCTCGAGGAGTCCGTCAGGCGTTACGCGACCCGCAAGGGCATCAAGAGCTTCGAGTTGGCCTCCGTCGTAGGCTGGCTTGCGGCTCGGTCCGTTCACTCGCGGCTACAATCCGACGAAGTTTCTTCCTACTCTCCCTCCTCAGAAGCGCTCGCACTCGTCGCTTGGGGAACCGACCCGGACCACCTTTACCGCACCGCCTTCGAAGGTCTTAGCGGCCAAGACGTGACGCTCGACTCATCGGCAGTCTCAAGCCAACTGGTGGGTCCAGGTCTGACGGGTGTCGCGCTGACCGAAGGCGACTACCAACAACGCGTTCTCGAAGGCTCGGGCGCGCCCCCTTCGCCAAAAGACGCAAAGACGCCCTCCGAGACCAACGACGAAACCGAGCCGAAGGCCGCGGGGCGTCCCAATGGCGACGAGAAAAAAAACAGTGGGGCCAGGGCCAAAGAGTCAGGCAAACCGACGCCGGTGCGGCGCGCTGCGCCTCCCCCTGTCTCACGAGTAAGCCGCGATGCCTTCGTCTCGGTGGCAAGCAACCCCTTCAGCGCGTCCCAAGGTCTCTTGGGAAACGCCAACCGAACGCTCGACCTCGGCGAACTCCTCAGCGTCGAGCTCGCCGCGCAGCCGGCCGTCCCGGGGACGTGGCTCCGGAGCGTCTCGGTGCTGACGACCACGATCCCCTCTTGCATCGTGGTGCCGTGGGGACCCGAGGTGGTGGCGACCGAGAGCGACGTCGAGCTCACCGCGCTCCTGTCGCGCATCCTGGTATCCGGGCGGTGCTCGCCGCGCGAAGAGCTGACGCTGAAGCTCGTCTCGTCGGAGCCGGCCCAGGAGCGGCAGGTGACCCTCGTGCTCACGCCGAGCGCAGGGTTCGAGGTGCGAATGCTACCCCCGGCCATCGACGTGGATATGCCGGGGTTCAGTGAAGTCTCCGAGGGTGGAGAGCTCGGGTTCGGTATCGCGGGTGAGATCATCCCGAGGTTTGGAATCCGCGGCCTCGACAAAGTACAGCTCGTAGCGCTGACCCCCATCCATCCCAAGCTAGAAGAAGGGATCTACCGCACGTTCGCGCCGCCGACCTCGCCCAAGCTCATGAGCATGAGCGGAGACGAGTGGCGCACCGCCGACGACCTCGATCTCTTGACGTTTTCGCCGCTCCGCCTCGCCGAGATCCGGACCGAGAAGGGACTCGACGCCTTCCCCCTCACCTCGGATCCCGAGCGGCTCTGGTTCGCGATCGACCTCGCCGCCGAGAAGCCCGACCGCTACCGCGTGCGCCGCTATTTCAGCGTGCCCATCGCGCGCTGAGCTCGCGCCGGGCTCGCGGGTTGGCGTCACGACTCAGCCGAGGCAGAGTGCTCGCATGCCGCTCTTGTTGAGCCTCCTCGTCGGCGTCGGCCTCAGCGCCGCCGCCGGCTTCAGGGTGTTCGTCCCGCTCCTCGTGGTCGGCATCGCGCAGCGCACCGGTCACGCCGCGCTCGCCGCGGATTTCGCCTGGCTCGGCTCGAACGTCGCGCTCGCCGCGCTCGGGCTGGCGACGCTCGTCGAGATCGCGGGCTACTACATCCCATGGGTCGACAACGCCCTCGACACCCTCGCGACGCCGGCGGCCGTCATCGCCGGCATCGTCCTCACGGGCTCGATGGTGACCGAG
>VGRJ01000152.1 GCA_016875405.1 Deltaproteobacteria bacterium
GCGAGTGCGCTCATCGCGACGAGCGCCGAGGCCGAGCCGATGAACACCGGCCACCGTGAGCGCGACTCGGCCGCGAACGTCGGGGTCGCAAGCTGGGTCTTGTCGCCGAGCTCCGCGAGGAACACGTTGACGAACGTGGTGTGTGCGAGTTTGCAGTCCATGTCGTCCTCGTTATCACGAGCGCCCGTCGAGCGGGGCGCCGCGGGGATCGGGCCCGGAGCCCGTTGGCGCACGGCGAGCACTGAGCCGTCGATCGGGGCGAGGATCGAGGCGCCGGCGCTCGGCCCCGCGGACCCGCGCGCCGGGTGGAGCACCGGTCGAGCTGCGGGCACCTCGGCTTCGCTGGCGGCGAGCGCGTTCGTCAGCGCACGGACGGACTCCTCGGCCTCGTGCAGGCGGCTCGCCGAGCTGTCGTCTTCGGCCTCGCTGCCCGTGGAGCTCGCAACGCGCTTCCCCGTTCGACGCCGATCAGCGCGCGCCGAGTCGAGCCATACGCGGCCCCTCGACAGCTCGGCGCTGGAGCGCGCCGCACCGGCTCGCGCCCGACGAAGCCGGGCCTCGGCCGTCTCGCGGGTCCGCTCGTCGAAGAGTGGGGGAGGCGCGGGCGCGACGGCGCCGATGAGCGCGTCACGCGCAAGCCCGACCACCGAGAGGGCCTCCTCGGCCTCGATAGGGTCGTCAGCGATGTTGACGACGAGCGCAACGTTCTCACGCGCCGTCAGGCTCGAGATCAGATTGTAGAGCTGAAAGACGAAGCCGACGTGGTGACGCCGGTAGCGCGTGAGGGCCGCGTCGTCGTCGAGCGGCAGGCGCGCCCCTCGGTAGCAGACCTCGCCTTTCGTCCGCACTTCGAGCGCCCCGAGCAAGTGGAGCAGCGCCGACTTGCCGCTACCGGATGGGCCCAGCAAGACCACGACTTCACCCTCGTCCAACGCGACGTCCACGCCATCGAGAGCCCGAACATCGACCTCGCCGATGCGGTAGCGCTTCGCGAGGGCGCTGCCTTCGATCACCGAGCGCGCGGCCGGACGGTCCATGGCAAGCGGCCTTCAGCCTCGGATGGCCGATCGTGCTCGGGTTCGGCGCGCTTCTCCTCGGCCGCAGAGACCGCTCGTAGCGCCCTCCGCTGAGTTCTTGTCGAGAGCGCATTTCGTGTATTGTGCTGTGACGGTCGCGGGGTTCGCGACCTTGACCCAAAGGACCCTCTTGCAAGCCGCTCGCCACTCCCTTGCTCCGCTCGTCGCGATCACGGCGCTCGCGGCATCGGCCGACGCTCAGGAGGCCGTCATGTCACGGCTCGAACCTGCCGTCGCGGGAGACGCCTTTTTCACGGTGCTCGGGGCCAACGTCGACGGCAAGGTCGTGCCTCGCGGCCAGCTCACCGTCGACTATCAGCACCGGCCCTTCGTCCTCGTCGACGACGTCGGCAACGAGCTCGCGGTGCCGTCCTCCGCTCGGCTGCTCCTGCACGCGTCGGCGTCCCTCGCGATCGTCGACCGCGTCCTCGTCACCGTCGACGCGCCCTTCGCCGTCCTGCAGCGCGGCGACACCGTGATCCTCGGTCCAACGTTCGAGCTCGCGCCGACCTCGGGGGCCGCGGTCGGAGAAGTCCGCGCCGGCGTGCGCGCCCGAGTCTTCGGAGAGGCGTCGGCTCCCTTCCAGGTGGGCGTGGGCGGCTTCGTCTACCTTCCGACGGCGAACGACCCCTGGGGCGGCGAGGGCTACGTCCACGGTCAACCCACGCTGCAGCTCGGAGGTCGAGCCGGCATGTTTCGTTACGGCTCGCACGTGGGCGTCAAGCTCCGTCGCTCCGAGGATCCGACCAGCCTCCATTACGCGGCAGGCTTCGGGGTGTCGCTCTTGAACGACGCGCTCTTCCTCGGCCCCGAGGCGCACGGCTCCTACGACCTCACCGGCGGCGTGCCCATCCAGGGCCTCCTCGATCTGACGACTGGCAGCGCCGTCGAGGTCCTCGGCGGCGTGCAGTACCGATTCTTGAGGAGCTTCGTGGTCGGCGCCGCGGCAGGAAGCGGTATCACCGAGGCTGTCGGGTCGCCGCAGGCACGGGTGCTCTTGCGGCTCGCCTACTCGCCTCCACCGGGCACCGCCGAGCCGCCCCCGCCACCACCTCCACCCGACTCGGACCGCGACGGCTTCCCCGACGCCAAGGACGCGTGCCCGAAAGAGTTGGGGGTCGCGAGCCCCGATCCGAAGAAGAACGGCTGCCCGCCCCCGAAGTCCGACGACGACGAGGACGGAATCCCCGACGACGACGACGCGTGCCCCGCGATGGCAGGCATCAAGCAGCCCGACAAGAAGAACAACGGCTGCCCGCCGGACAGCGACAAGGACGGCGTGTTCGATCCCGAAGACGCGTGCCCGAGCGAGGTGGGGCCGAAGTCGGTAAAGGGGAGCGATCGAGGTTGCCCGGACAAGGACGGCGACACCATCGCCGATCGCAGCGACGCTTGCGTCGACGTGTCGGGCTTCCCGAACGCCGACCCAAAGAGGAACGGTTGCCCGCGCGCGATCGTCACCGATCAGCAGATCGTCATCAACCAGCGCATCGAGTTCGACACCGACAAGGCCACCATCCTCGAGGAGAGCTTCGTGGTCCTCGATGCCGTCGCGGCCATCCTCGACGAACACCCTGAAATCGTGCTCATCGAGGTCGGCGGACACACGGACGACCTGGGCGAGCCATTCAAGAACATGCTCCTCTCACAGAATCGCGCGACGTCCGTCATCGATGGCCTGCGCCAGCGCGGCATCAACATCCGGCGCTTGCAGGCCAAGGGTTACGGCTCGATGAAGCCGCTCGACCGCGCGACGACCGACGAAGTGCGAAAGAGGAACCGGCGCGTCGAATTCAAGATCATGTTCAAAAACCCGGCCCTCGCGAAAAAGAAGTGAGCGGCCGCCTGCAAAAATAGGTTGCCTTGCCCCCCGGGAAGGACGAAGACCTGACCGCCCGCTCAGTTGGCCGCGGAAGCATCGACTCCGCACCACACTCAAGACGAACTTCGAAGAGACTCACCATGGCCACCCCTCGTCCCACCAAGCGTTTCTTGACGTTGACCCGTGGAGCGCTGACGGCGCTCGGCCTCCTCACGCTCGCTGCTCCGGCCGCGGCGCAGCAGGAGCAGCTGAACCGGTTCGATCAGCCCGTCGCCGGTGACACCTTCATGTCGGTGTTCGGGCCGAACGTGAACGGGCACCTCGTCGCGCGTGGCCTCGCGACCTTCGACTACGGTCACCGCGCGCTCGCGCTCACGAGCGGCGGTCAGGACTTCGCGGTCCTGTCGCGCTCACAGACCTTCCTCCACGTCGGCGGCTCGCTCGCCCTGTGGGACCGCATGCTCGTCTCCCTCGACCTCCCCATCGCGCTCTCGCAGACCGGTGAGAACGCCGAGCTTCGCGGCAAGCGCATCTTCGGCACCGACGGCGCGGGCCTCGGCGAGCTACGCCTCGGCCTGCGAGGCCGCCTCTACGGTGACCAGGCGGCGCCATTCTCGGTGGGCATCGGCGCGATGCTCTACCTGCCGACCGCGACGGACGCTTGGACGGGAGAGGGCTACGCCTACGGCGAGCCGCAGTTGCTCCTAGGCGGTCGCGTGCCTTACTTTACCTACTCGGCGTTCGTCGGCTCCCAGATCCGTCAGTCCCAGGATCCGACGAGCCTCACCTTCGGCGCTGGCGCCGCCGCGTCGCTCCTCGACAACGCCCTGACGGTCGGTCCCGAGGTCCGCGGCTCGTACAACCTCACGAAGCCCGACCTTATCGAAGGCATCATCCCCCGTGACGAGGCGACGTCCGCCGAGGTTCGACTCGGCGCGCAATACCGCTTCCTCGACTCGTTCGTCGTCGGCGCCGCCGGCGGCATCGGCGTCGCAAGCGCGATCGGCACCACCGAGTTCCGCGTGCTCGGCCGCGTCGCCTTCGATCCGCAGAAGACGGCGCCGAAGGACGGTGACCTCGACGGCATCGTCGACGAGTCGGACGCGTGCCCGACGATCCCAGGCGTCCCGAGCGTCGATCCGACGCAGCACGGCTGCCCGCTGCCTCCGCCGCCGCCCCCGCCGCCGCCCGCGGACACCGACCTCGACGGCGTCATCGACCCGCAGGACGCGTGCCCGACGGTGCCCGGCATCATGAGCGCGGACCCGACCAAGCACGGCTGCCCATCGGATCGCGACGGCGACGGCCTGCTCGACAGCGCCGATGCCTGCCCGGACGTCGCCGGCACCGCGCCGGACGGCTGCGCCGACAGCGACAAGGACGGTGTGAAAGACCCAGTCGACAGCTGCCCGACCCAGCCGGGCATCGCGCCGACGGGCTGCCCCGACACGGACGGCGACGGCATCCTCGATCCGAAGGACGCCTGCCCGAACGAGAAGGGTGTCGCGTCGGACATCCCCGAGAAGCACGGCTGCGCGCGGCTCGTTCTCACCGACAAGGAGATCGTGATCAAGGAGACGATCGAGTTCGAGAAGAACAAGGCGACCATCCTGCCCGTCAGCGAGAGCATCCTCGAGCTCGTCGCGTCCGCGATGAAGGAGCACGCGGAGATCGAGCTCATCGAGGTCCAGGGCCACACCGACGACGCCGGCATCGCGCCGCTGAACCGTGGGCTCTCGCAGCGCCGCGCGAAGGAGGTCGTCGACGCGCTGGTGAAAAAAGGCGTCGACAAGAAGCGCCTCGTCGCGAAGGGCTTCGGCGCGGATAAGCCGCTCATCAACGAGAAGACCGACGCCGCCCGCGCCAAGAACCGTCGCGTGCAGTTCATGATCCTGAAGCGTGGCGGAGCTTCGGTGGCCCTCGACGCCACCGGCGACAAGGCGAAGGCGGCGGTCAAGGCCGTCGCGCCGATCGCGAAGCCCGCAGCTCCGGCGAAGCCTGGCGCGCCGACCCCGGCGAAGCCTGGTGCGGCTCCGGCCAAGCCGGGTGCGGCTCCGGCCAAGCCGGGTGCGGCTCCGGCCAAGCCTGGTGCGGCTCCGGCCAAGCCTGGTGCGGCTTCGGCCAAGCCGGGCAAGAAGTGAGCCTCGCGTCGGCGACACGATGACGACGTCCGCGCTCGCTTTCACTTAGACGAGTCGTGCTCGTTCGGCTCCAAATGGGGCGAAGGGGGGTCGACTTTGGCGTCGACGTCTTCCCCCTACCGAAACAACGGTGACAACGGCGGCGGCAACTCCAGGGCCGCCGGCGTTGGGGCTGGCTTCGTCGCCCTCGACGCGGTCACGCTCCAGGAGGTTGCGAGCGTCGGCGTCATTGAGACGGCTGCCCGGAATCCGTGGCCGTCGCCTTCAGCGCCGACGGGTCGCTCTTCTACCTGACGGCACGCAACTCGCTCAACGGCAACCGTCCCGTGCTCGAGTTCCTGACGGTCAATCCTGGGCTTCCCGTGGCGCAGGTCACTGGCTTCGGCGGCGACAACCGCAGCCATTGGAGCGCCGTTTCGCCTTCGTGACGCAGACCTCGCGAGCGCGTCTTTGTTGGCGCCTCGCCGCCACAATGCCGTGGCCCCCTCGTGAGGCCGCGGCGCCGCCGTATCGCCCCTTCGCTGCGAGGCTTTGGGGAGTTCCGCGTCGGAGGCCTTGCCGTCAGCCAACGGGTCCCGCAAAGTCGCGCGCGTGACCACGCGAACCCACCGCTCGCTCGCTTCGGCGCTCTCGCTCGCCCTCGCACTCTCGGGCTGCGCCGACGGGTGCCGCGCCACCGGCAGGGCTGGCCCCGCGTCAGCCTCGACGGGAACCGCCGCGGCAGGCTCGTCCTCCGCGTCGCAACCCGCTCGAGTCCCGACGATGCTGTCGCTCGACGGCGTGCGCGTCGCCGAGCTCGACGCTTCGGCGCTCGTGCGCCCGAAGCCCATCCTCGAGCTCATCGCAGAGGGGCGCCCGACGCTCGAAGATGTCGTGGCGATCCGGGTCACCTCGGCCGCGGATGGTCGCGAGCGCACCATCACCAAGCCCGCCGAGAACCACCCCGGCAAGGTCCCGACGCTCTTCGCGCAAGGCGGCCTCGTGGCCTTTGGGCTGCGGCTCGAACAGGGCGGGTACGGGGACGCGACGCTCGACGTCGGTGCCATCGAGCTCGTGACGAATCGGCCGAAAGCCCAGGCTCCGAGCGTGTTCGTCGCGACTGGCCGGGACCCCGTCGACGTGGACGACGACTTCCTCCAGGCCGCGCGTGGTTCAAAACTGAGCCCGAGGCCCGCCGAGCGCCGTGGTCATGAGAAGGACGGCCACGACGGCGACAGGAAGGGCGACGAAGGGGAGGGGCGCGGCAAGGGCGAACACGACGGCGGCGGCGACGGGCATGCTGAAGGCGGGGGTGACGGGCGCATGGGCGTGAAGCTCTCCGAGCTCGTGGCGTTTCATGCGAAGGGCATCCGAGTGCGCGAGGTCGTGCTGACCGACGTCGATCGCTCGACCTTCGTCGTCGACGCGAAGCTCCTCGCGGACCGCGTCTTCGACCTGCGCCTCAAGATCAATGGCCAGGGTCAGCTGCGCTTTCGCCAGTTCAAAGGCACGGCGACGATGCGCGAGATCGTGAAGCAACTCGAGGACGTAAAACGCATCGAGGTGCGCTAAAGCTCTTCGAGTGATAAGTCCATAGTCATGCTGCGTAGGCAACGCTTTGGTTTACTGGCTCTCACGCTCTCGCTTCTCGCCGCCTGCGGCGTGCGCTCGAGCCTCGACTGGCTCGGCGACGACGAGCCTTCAGGCGGGCAGGGCGGCTCGAGCACGAGCTCGACGCTGAGCGTGAGCTCGACCGGCGTCTCCTCGGGCGGAGCCGGGACGCCGACGGGCGGGCAGGGTGGCGCGCCGTTCCCCGACACCGTGGCGACGGTCGGAGTCGGAGGCTCCCCTTCGACGGATACCGTGGCGACCGTCGGGGTCGGAGGCGCGTCGGCGGAGACCGTGGCAGCCTCGTCGAGCGTCGCGACCTCGTCGAGCGTCGGGGCATCGTCGAGCGTCGGGGC
>VGRJ01000153.1 GCA_016875405.1 Deltaproteobacteria bacterium
CTCGGCATCGGCGTCGTGTTCTGAAGCGTACGCGCCGGAGCCGGAGCGGTCAGGCGCGCGGATCGCTCGAGCGGCGCCCGTGGTTGCGGCGGCGCAGCTCGGGGCGCGGAAACATACGGCGGTCGTTTCGACGACGATCCTCCTCGACGCGACGCTCGAGCCCGCTGGCCTCGAACAGCTCGGCGAGCGAGGCGAAGGTGCGTGGAGCGGTCTTCTTCACGCGGCGGGCGTGGGACGCGCAGAGCCCGATGGGCTCACCCGCGACGAAGAACGCGCTCGGACCAGAGGGCGCTTCGCAGACGACGCAGCGATGAGAGGTGCTCATGCCCCCATGGGAGAGCGAGCGCGCGGGCGAGGGCCAACTTTCCGGCGACGACGAGCTCGCTTCGCGCTCGGCGGCTCAGTCGGCCGCGCGCCGACGCTCGACCCAGCGGATGACCTCGTCGCTGACGCGCCGCCCGAGGAAGGTCGACAGCTCGCGGATCCCGGTCGGGCTCGTGACATTGACCTCCGTCAACTTGCCGCCGATCAAGTCGAGACCGACGAAGTAGAGCCCGTCGGCGCGGAGGCGGGCGCCGACGTCGGACACCAGCGCGCGCTCGTGCGCGTCGAGGTCCGTCGGCTCGACCGAGCCCCCGACGTGAATGTTGGCGCGGAGCTCCCCGCGAGCGGGCACGCGCAGAATGGCCCCGAGCGGCTCGCCGTCGAGCAGGAGCACGCGCTTGTCCCCGCGCGCCACCGCCGGGAGGTACTCCTGGATCACCGCGAGCTGCTTGCCCTCGTTCGTGAGCAGATCGACGATCGCCCGCGCGTTCGAGTCACCTTCGGAGACCGAGAGCACGCCGAAGCCGCCCGCCCCCGAGAGCGGCTTGATCACGGCGCGCCCACCGACCTCGGCGACGAAGCCGTGGAGCGCGTCGCGATCCGCGGATACGAGCGTGCGCGGCGTCCAGCGTGGAAACTCGAGCGCGTAGAGCTTCTCGTTCGCGTCGCGTAGCCCGCGCGGATCGTTCACCACCAACGTCTGGCTGCGCACGCCCTCGAGGAGCTGCGTCGCATAAGCGTACGCCGCGTCGAAGGGCGGGTCCTTGCGAATGAAGACCGCGTCGAGGGTGGAGACCTCGACCCGCTCGGCCGCGCCGACCAGCTCGAGGCGCCCCGCCACGATCGCGAGCCGCCGCGCCGGCGCGGTGACCGACGACGCACCTCCCGAGCGCCGCTCGAGCGCGTGGATGAGGCAGTGAAGGCACTCGTGCCCGAGCGCGAGCGCCGCCTCGATGAAGCCGAACGAGGTGTCCTTCTCCGGCACGATTCCCTCGACCGGATCCATCACGAAGAGCAGGCGCATGGCGGGATGGATACGCGTCCGAGCCGACGCCCGCAACCTGCGGCGGCACGATCCCGCTCGCGGCGCTCCGGCGCGGTGGTAGAAACGGGGCATGCCCGCGTCGACCTCCGAGCCCCCTCGCCCGCGCAAGACGTTCCGCGCGGTGCTCCAGGCGACTCGCAGCGCGCGACGTGCGGCCTCGCAGGCCCGACGGGTCGCCAAGCAGGCGAAACGGGAGCAGCGCGCACGCGAGCGACGCGACCTCTGGCAGGACGCGAAGAACCTGCCGAACCTGCTGACCTTCCTGCGGATCTTGATGATCCCGCTGGTGCTGGTGTTCCTCGAGCGCGGCAGCCCGCGAGCGTGCTTCTGGGCCGCCGTCGTCTACAGCCTCGCCGCGATCACCGACGTGCTCGACGGCTGGCTCGCGAGGCGCCAGGGCCTCGTCAGCATCCTCGGAAAATTCCTGGATCCGCTCGCCGACAAGCTGATCGTCGCGGCGGTGCTCGTGTGGCTCGTGTCGATGGGCCGCATGCCGGCCTGGGCCGTGGTCGTGCTGCTGTCGCGCGAGATCACCATCACCGCGCTCCGAAGCATCGCTTCGTCCGAGGGGCTCGTCATCGCGGCGGGTGACGACGGCAAGCGAAAGACCGCGCTTCAGATGGTGGGCATCATCTGCCTCATCGTGGGTTACCCGTACGACTTCTGGTTCCTCGTCGACTTCGGGCGTGTCGACTTCGTGCACGTCGGGCGCATGCTCGTCTATCTCTCGGTGGTGTTCTCGGTGACGAGCGCGGCGAGCTACATGCAGCTCTTCGCGCAAGCCATCGAGCGGCGAAATCGGCCTGCGGGTGGCCTTCCCGGCTGACCGCAGGGGCGGTCTCTGGTAGGCCCGGGAGCGATGAAACCGATGCTTCGCTGCCTCTCGGTCCTCGGACTCGTCCTATTCGCCTGGGCACCCACCGTGACCTCGTGCGCCCTGCAAGGCGAGGGCGAGCGCTGCGACCTCGACAACGGGGTGAGCGGCGCGGACACCGACTGTGACGAAGGCCTCGCCTGCACCGACCCGTCGACGCTGCAGTACAGCCCGCAGGCGCCTGTGTGCTGCCCCGCGGACGGCTCGTTCACGACCCTCGCGTGCACGCCGAAGCAAGGCGGCGCCGCGGCATCCTCGTCGTCCTCCTCGGCGTCGTCCGCATCCACCTCGGCGGGCGCCGGCGGCAGCGGCGGTGCGGGCGGCAGCGGCGGTGCGGGCGGCAGCGGCGGTGCGGGCGGCGGCACCTGAGCGACGGGGACGACCATGCCGACCTGGCTGACCAAGACCGCCCCGATCCTCCTCCTCCTCGCGGCGGTCGGGGTCGTCCTGTGGCGCATGCCCAAGGTCGAGCTCGGGCACAGCGCCGCCTTCAAGCGACGGCGCGTGCAGAACTGGTTGCCGCTCGGCCTCACCTACGCGTTCCTCTACTTCGGGCGCTACAACCTCTCGGCGATCGTGAGCGAGCTCGATCGCGCAGGCATCCTCACCAAGGCGCAGTTCAACGAGCTCGACGGCATCGGGGCGTGGGTCTACGGCGTCGCCTTCCTCATCAACGGGCCGCTCACCGACCGCTGGGGCGGTCGCGCCACGATCCTCATCGCCGCGGGCGCGTCCGCCGTGGTCAACGCCGCGATGGGCCTCGTGATGAGCCGGGCCACGGGCGGCGCGATGACGACCGCCGAGGTCCACCGCGCGCTCCTCGTGTTGAACGCGGTGAACATGTACTTCCAGAGCTTCGGCGCCGTCAGCATCGTCAAGGTGAACGCGCCGTGGTTTCACGTCCGCGAGCGCGGGGTGCTCGGCGGCCTCTTCGGCATCCTGATCTCGCTCGGGCTGTATTTCGCCTACGACTGGAGCCTCTTGCTCGTGAAGGTGGGCTTCGCCGCGACGTTCTGGGTGCCGGCGGCGGTGCTCGCGAGCTGCGTCGGCATGGCGGCCATGTTCGTGCGTGACACACCCTCGGCCGCGGGCTTCGACGACTTCGACACGGGCGACGCGAGCTCGGGCCAGACCGAGACCCTCGGGGTCGTCGACGTCGTGAAGCGCATGTTCTCGCAGCGCGTCATCTGGGTGATCGTCGCGGTCGAGTTCTGCTCGGGCTTCCTCCGACAGGCGGTGATGAAGCAGTACCGGCTGTTCGCGAAGTCGATCGGCGCGGATGCGTCGTTCGTCTACCAGAACTGGGGCATGTTGCTGTGCGTCGCCGGGATCCTCGGGGGCGTCTTCGCGGGCTTCATCTCGGACCAGGTGTTCCAGTCGCGGCGCGGCCCGGTCGCGAGCGTGCTCTACGGCGGCCTGCTCGCGGGCTGCATCGGCGCATACTTCTCCATCGACGGTCCGCTCCTCGGCTGGTGCGTCATCTTCATGTCGCTGTGCGTGATCGGCGTGCACGGCATGCTCTCGGGCACCGCGTCGATGGACTTCGGCGGCAGCAAGAACGCCGGGATCGTGACGGGCGTGATCGACGGGTTTGTGTACCTCGGGACGGGAGCACAAGCGTTTTACTACGCCAAATCGCTGCCAACCGGGCCCACCGCGAAGAGCGCAGCGGCGTGGTCGGTGTGGCCAGGAGCGATGATCCCGGTCGCGGTCCTCGGGCTCGGCCTGTGCGCGACGATCTGGAACGCGCGTCCGAAGAAGGCCGGAGCCTCCGGTCACTGACGGAACGCGCGCTCGGCGGGCTCGTCGTCGGGGCGTGGTAGCGTGGTCGTCGTGACGGTGGCATCGAAGCGTCCTGCCGCTCGAGAGCGCGCGCTCGCCGTCCTCGTTGCGAGCGTGCTGCTCGCGGCGACGGCGTGCGGGCTCGAGGGCCCCGTCGACGTCGACGCGACCGGTAGCGGCGGCGGGACGGCGAGCCACGTCGCGCACGCGACCTCCAACGCCGCCGTCGGTCCGACCAACGCCGCGACTGGGGGAGGCTTCGTGCCCAACGTGCCGCCGACCTTCACGGTCACCGGGCGCGTGGTCGATCAAGACGGGGAGCCCGTCGCAGCGGCCATCGTGCTGCAGGCCGGACGCTCGGACAAGCCGACCCTCACCTCGGGGAGCGATGGAAGCTTCACCGTGCCAATGGTGTTCGACGGGCTCGGGCTCCCGACCGTCGTCGCATCGAAGCAGGGCTATCGAACCGCAGGCCTCGAGTTCCTCGAGGTCCCGAGCGCGCCGGTCGAGCTCGTGCTCCACGCCGCGCGCCCGCCCGACAACGAGGCGTACGTCTACGGCAAGCCCGGCAAAGGCAAGGATCCGTCGACGGCCTATTGCGGGCACTGCCACGACACGCTCGCGGCCGAGTTCCAGACCTCGAAGCACGCGGGCTCGGCGCGCAACCCGTTGCTCCAATCGCTCTACGCCGGCGTCTCGCTCGGCTACGGCGACGCTGCGTCGTGCGAGGCCGTGGGCGGACGGTGGCTCACGGGGCACGTTCCCGGCACCGCATCGGACGCCGCGGCGCGCTGCTACCTCGGCGGCGGCGTGTTGCCCGACTTGAACCCCGGCTGCGACGCCACCGGCGCCTGCGACGATCCGGCCCTCGCGCCCTCGAAGAAGCCCAAGGCCTTCGGCGCATGCGCGGACTGTCACGCGCCGGGCCTCGACGGAAAGGCCGGCGATCGCGATCTGCTCGAGGCGGTCGGGGTCGGTTACGAGGACGGCGTCCACTGCGACTTCTGCCACAAGGTCGCGGACGTCGAGCTCGCGCTCGCTCCAGGCGCAGGCAAGCGGCTCCGCGTGCAGCGCCCCTCCGAGACCTACGAGGGCGGCCCGCCGGGCGGAAAGCTCCGGCAGGTGATGTTCGGGCCACTCGTCGACGTGCCGAACCCGAACATGGGAGGCAGCGTCGCTCCGGTCTTCGCGACGGCCACCTTCTGCGCTGGATGTCACGAGGCAACGCAGGGCGCGCTCGTCCCCGGCACCTCGCTCGCGCCCGCGTTCGCGGCGGGCCTTCCCGTGCACACCACCTTCTCGGAGTGGCTCTCCACGCCGTACGCGACGGGCGGCATGCCGTGCCAGCGCTGCCACATGCCCGCGAGCGACGCGCTCGACTCGTCCACCGACCTCGGGACCGCCGAGACCGCCTCGATCACCTACGGATTTCCGAGGCCACCCGAGCAGCTCCGCCGACACATCTTCCAGAGCCCGCTCGTGGCGCTGAGCCCCGGCAGCCTCCGCCTCGTCGACACGGCGCTCACGCCCACGGTCACCGCCAAGGTCGAGTCAGGCGCGCTCGACGTCGCGGTCAGCGTCGCGAACGTCGGCTGCGGACACGCGGTCCCCACGGGTGAGCCCATGCGCGCCGTGCTGCTCGTCGTCGAGGCGCGCTGCAACGGCGAGCCGCTCGTGGCGACCGGGGGCGCGACCATCGACGACGTGGGCGGCGCCAAGGCCATCGGTCGCGGCGGCGTCGACGCGACCACCAACGCCCAGGTCCTCTCGTGGAGCGCCGGAGCGAGCGCGGCCTCGCCGGGCGATGTCGTGCGGGTGGTCAAGCCGAGCGGCACCTTCCTCGATTACCCAGGCGTGCCGCCGTTCGATGCGCTCGCGGCGAGCGACAAGGGCTTGCCGCTCCTCGAGCCGCGCGGGCAGGCGACGGTCCTCGCGGTGGCCGGGGCGACGCTGACCCTCGACCGCGCGCTGCCGCTCGAGACGGGCGACCTCATCTACCTCGGCGAGCTCCTCGCGACCGAAGAGGGCCAGCCTTCGCGCGCGCTCGCCGGCGTGCCAGGGCTCGCGTTCGCGCGGGTGCTCGTCGATCCACAAGGACGCCGCCAGGCACCGCACCACCGCGCCGTCGACGTCGCGCGCGACAACCGAATTCTGCCGACGAAGCCGCACGGCTCGACGCATCGCTTCGCGCTCTCGCCGAGCTGCGACACGGGCGGCGTCGTCGTGCGAGCCAGGCTCCTCTACCGACCGCGCCCGCTCCACGAGTCGACGCTCCGCGGATGGGACGCCCGCGACCACCGCATCGGCGAGACCACGCTGACGCTCCCGCTCCCCTGACCGTCGCGGCGGGGTGACGAAGAAAATCGCTCGCCCCCCTTGCGCGCGCAAAGTTGTCAGACTAATTAAGCGGACAGTTGTATGGGTGAGCTCACAGGAGAAGTGAACCGCGTCGCGGACGTCGTCCTCCGCCGCATCCTCGACGGGACATACCCTTCGGGGCTTCGTCTCCCGACCGAAGCGTCGCTCGCGAAAGAGCTCGACTGCGGCCGCAGCACCGTGCGCGAGGCACTGCGCCACCTCGCCGACCAGGGGCTCTTGCAGAGCCGCCGCGGCTCGGGCGCGCACGTCCTCGACTGGCGGCGCGAGGGCTCGCCTGCCCTGCTCCCGGAGTACGTGCGCCTGGGGCGCCTCGACGTCTCCCCCGGGGCGCTCGTCGCCACCATGCTGCGCATCCGGCGCATGATGGCGAGCGAGGCGGTGCGTCTCGCCTCCGAGCACGGGACGCCCGAGACGCTGGCCGAGGCCGAGGCGCTGCTCGCGAAGGCACCCTCGCTCATCGACGATCCGGCAGCCCACGCCACGCACGAGCTCGAGATCTACCGCGCGCTCGTCCGCGCGAGCCGCATGTGGCCG
>VGRJ01000154.1 GCA_016875405.1 Deltaproteobacteria bacterium
GCTTGCCCGCTTGCTCGAGCCACACGCGGTTCCACGCCATCGCGCGGACCGTGTAGCCGCCGATTTCCTGGCCGTTTCGACGCAACTGCGTCTTGCCGGTTCCGTCATCGATCGCCGCGAACGACCAGCTCGGGTCATCGGACGCGCTGATCAAGACCACCTTGCCCGTGTCGCAAGCCGGGGCATCCTCGGAGAGATCACCGACCGGCGGGATCTCGACCGGCACCGGCTCGGGCGTCGCCGACGCGCTCACCGCGGGCTTCGCGCTGTCGTCGAGCGGCCCCGTCTGCGAATCGAAGATGTTGCGGGCAAGGATCGGCGCGCCGCTGCGCTCTCGGTCGCTGCTCGCAGCCGCCTTCGAAGGGGGGAGCTTGGGTGCCTCCGTCGAGCCGGCGCTCGTCAGCGCCGCGGCGACCATGCGGCCGACGCCAGCGGCCTGAAGCAGCGCCGTGACGGCGATCATGGACGCCACCACGGCCCACCACCAGCGCTTGAGTTGAGCGTCTAGACCCATCGTCCTCGTCCGTCCTTAGCACCGATCGGGGGCCGTTCCGACACCGGAAATCCCGCTCTTCCGACGTCCGCGTCGGCTTCGTCTGCCAACCCGGTCGAGCGGACCGTCATTCCGCGGAAATTGTCCCCCGTCGCGGCTGACCTCGCCCTACGCTCGCGCCTCGATGCTGCGTTCCCTCCCGGAGGCCGAGGCACCGCCGAGCACCGTCGCTGAGGTTGGCGAGGCGCGACGGACCGCGGTCGTTCGCGCCGACAAGGCGCATGTCTGGCACCCGTACACCGCGATGAAGCGCTACGTGGAGTCGGCCGACCCCCTCGTGCTCGAGCGCGCGTCCGGTCCGTACGTGTACGACCTCGACGGGCGACGCTTCCTCGACGCCAACGCGAGCTGGTGGGTCGCGGTGCTCGGGCACGCGCACCCGCGCCTCGTCGAAGCGCTCCGTCGCCAGTCCGAGATGATGCCCCACGTCGCGCTGGCAGGCGTGACCCACGAGCCGGTGGCGCGCCTCGCCGAGGAGCTCGTCGCCGTGGCGCCGCCTGGCCTGACGCGGGTCTTCTTCAGCGACGACGGCTCGACCGCGGTCGAAGCCGCGATGAAGATGGCGCTGCATCGCTGTCACCTCCGGGGCGAGCGGCGCACGCGGTTCGTCGCGCTCGAGGGTGCGTTTCACGGTGAGACGCTGGGATGTGCGAGCGTCGGTGGCGTCGAGCTCTTTCGGCGCCCGTTCGCGGGCGTCGTGATTGATTGCCTCTTCGCACCCTCGCCCGCGAGCGGCGAGGATGACGGGGCAGCCCGCGCGATCGAGGCGATGATCGAGCTCGTGCGGCGCGAAGCGGAGACGATCGCCGCCGTCGTCGTCGAGCCTCTCGTGCAGGGCGCGAGCGGGATGCGGATGTACCCGGCCTCCTATCTCCGGGAGCTCGACCGCGTCTGCCGGGCGCACGACGTGCTCTGGATCGCCGACGAGGTCTTCACCGGGTACGGGCGTACGGGGCGGATGTGGGCCTGCGACCACGCTGCCGTCACGCCCGACATCCTCTGCACCGCGAAGGGCTTCTCGGGCGGGATGCTCCCCATGGGCGCGACGCTCGTCTCAGAGCGCGTCTTCGCACCCTTCGCGGAGGCGGACGCGACGTTCCATTACGGGCACTCGTTCTGCGGCAATCCGCTCGGCGCCGCCGTCGCACGCGAGGTGCTGGCGGTCTTTCGCGACGAGCGGATCCTCGAGCGCACGCAAGCGAAGGCGCAGCGGATCGCCGCCGCGTTCGAGTCCTTCCGGTCGTTGCCCGGCGTCGTCCGCGCGCGCTCGCTCGGGATGATCGGGGCGCTCGACCTGTCCGAATCTTCGAGCTACCTCGGCACGATCGGGTGGCGCGTCTACGAGGAGGCGCTGCGCCGCGGCGCGTGGCTGCGTCCGCTCGGCGACACCGTGTACGTGACGCCTCCGCTGACGATCGGCGACGACGAGCTCGAACGCCTGCTCTCGATCGTCGAGGACTCGGTTCGCGCGGCCGGGCGCTAGTCCTTCTTCTCCGCGCTCGCTTCCTTGCACCGTCGCGGGATCGACGGAAAATCGCTGGGCTGACGATGGCCTGGCTTGCGCCAGCCGAACAGGCAGATCTTCTCGTGGTCGGTCGGCGCGAGCCTCCTCGGCTCGGGGCACTTGTCGCGCAGCCACCACACGTCGAAGGCGACGAGCTCGTCGTTCGGCGCCCCCGTGAAGCGGTGCCAGCGCTGCAAGAAGTCCGAGAGCGCCTGATGGTAGACGCGGTTGCGGTCGAGGCGAAGTCGGTTCCAGTAGTCTTGCTCGATCTGTCCAAGGCCGAGGCCGCGCGCGTCCGTGAGGTCGAGGTCCGGCGTCGCACCCGTGAAAGGGTCGATCTTCCGGCCATCGATCGTCCACGCCTCGACGACACCGATGCCGTCCTCGCGCACGGGGTTGGGCGCGAACATGCCCCATCCCTGGTAGACGCGGAGGTAGCCGATGGTCGCTCGGATCGGGCGTGGTTGCTCGTGCTTGAGCACCGACGATACCGACTTGTTGTCGTGCATCAGCGCGCTCAGGGCGCAGACGAGGAGGAAGCCGAGGGTCGCCTCGCGGAGGCCGATGCGCAGGCGATCTCCGAGGCGGATGCGGATGGTGGTCGTGCCGAGGTCACGGCGATCGCGACGGTCGAGCCCGAACCAGCGCGCGAGCGTTGCGTCGTGGGTGGCGGCGAGCCTCAGCCATCGGTCGAGTTGCCCGAGCGTCGCGACGTGCAGCGTCGGCCACACGACGAAGCCGAGCGGCAGCGCACGGAGCACCGCCCGCGTCGCCTCACGGCCACGGAGTGCCGTCTCTCCGCGGCGCACCGAGAGGATCGAGCCATCCTCCTCGCCCGACTCGAACGCGAGCGCGTCGGTGGGCTCGAGCGCATCGAGCACCCGCGCCACGGCGAGCGCGAGCGGTGAGCTCGGCCGAACGGTGAGCACGAGCCCGCCGAATTTGCGTCGATGCCAGGCCTCGAGGGCCTCCCAGTGCGCGCGCTGCAGGAGCAGGGTCGACCAGCCGAGCATGAACCAGCTGAACGGACCGAGCCGCATCAGCACGCCGAAGCTCCCGTGGAGCAGGACCATCAAGAGCATCGCGAGCGGCCGAGCGAGGAGGCGCTGCTCCGGCCAGAGGATCAGGACCGCGAGCAGTGCTTCGACCACCAGCGTGAGCCAGCCCGCGGCCTGCATCAGCGGGTAGGGCAGGTGCTCCCGGAGGACGACGGCCAGCCCCGTCACCATGCGATCGAGGTGCAGGACGAACTGGACCGTGCTGCCCTCGCGCCACGTCGTGCCGTACTTGTTGACGGCGTTGAAGACGTAGACGATCCCGAGGTTCGCGAGGACGAGGAAGCACGCGAGCGAGACGTGCGGCGCGGTCATCCAGGCGGGGCGCGCGCGGGTGGTGAATCGGTCGAGCGTGAACGCGCGCCGCTCCCGGAGGTACGCCCGCAGCGAGTCGATCCCGAAGCGTCGGTCGGTGGGCAGAAACGCGAGCCAGAGCGCGAGCAGGTTGACGACGACGTAGCCGCCGTTCTCGACGAGGATCAGCCGGTTGTCGAGAGGAGCGAGAGCACCGCGAAGATGCGCGCATGAAAGCCGAGCGCGAAGCAGGCATGACATACGAGCGCGCATGCGAACGCGACCCCGACCTCGCTCGGCGTCGAGAATGCCGAGAACAGCGAGAAGTTGTACTCGGTCGATGGCCGAAACAAGAGGTAGTGGTTCGAGAGGACGCCGTCGTTCGAGTAGTAGAGCCGTGCGACCCGCCAGTGTTCGATGGCGTTGGCGCAGAGGAGGAGGCCAACGACGATGCGCGCGAGCCCGAGCGTTCGCGGATCGGCTTCGAGGTAGCGCGCGCGGAAAAAGAGCCACGCACGGCGAAGGCGCTCACGTCGCCGAGGGGGCGGCACCTCGGTGCGCCCGTCCGGCGTCGGCGCCGCGTCCATCGGCGATCACCTCGCCGGGGGTGCCGTGAAGGGACCGAGGCCCGGACGGCGACCGAACTCGAGGTTCTGGACCTGGGACGCTCGAGGCAAGGCTGGGCTGTCGAGCAAGTCGAAGCGCTCGATCTCGCCCGCCGCCTGACCGCTAGGCGGAGCGATCGGCGCGCTCACCCAGTAGGCTTTGAGCTTGGTCATGCCGATCGCCGTCTCGCGATCGTCGGCAACCTTGCCACCGCGCATCAGGTAGCGGCGCAGCTCCTGGCGGAAAGTCACGAGCTCTTCGCGCCGTAGGTTCTCCGAGTAGTTTGCCCAGAGCGGGCCGAGCCGGTGCCGCGCCGGGATGGCGAGGTCGAGGTCGGCAGGCTCGCCGTTCAGCGCGTCGATCTCGGCGTTCTCGCGCGTGGTCCCCTGGGTCACGAGCGCCTCGTTGCGGCGGGGAGGTTCGGGCGAGAAGACGCCCCACGGCGCGACGATTCGCGCGTAGCTCGCCGCTCCGAGGAGCGCATCCTTGCCGCCGAGGCCGGTGCGGAACGGCAGTGTGTTGTTGAGGTCGGTCGCGGCGAGGAAGGTTGCGAGCAGGAGGCCGACGAGCAGCGTCTCGAGGCCGACGAGCGTCGACGCGAGAAGCTGCGACGCTGGGGGCAATCCAATCGTTCCCGGCCCGGAAGGCGGGAGGCTCGCGTGCTCGTCGTCGCGACGGAGTCCGCACGCGCCGAGCCCGCACGCGACGCTGATGTCGAAGCGCCGCTCGGCGACCCGGTAGTAGAGACTCCCCGTGAGCGCCGCGATGCCGGGCAGCGTGAGCAGCGCCCCGACCCAGCCGACGAGCGGGAGCGCGCGGCAGACCTCGGCCACCGCGCCGGCGTCGGCGTGCACCTTGCCGCCCGCATCGACCACGACGACCGTGCGGCCCACGAGTTCGCTGGTGACCTCGGCCGGGAGTCCGTGCTCCTCGCCGCGCTCGGTCGGGCCGTTGCCGACGAATGTCACGTTGCGACGAAGATCGAGGCGCTTGACGAGCCGCGCCAGCCACAGGCACATGCCGCAGTCCTCGTCGAACACGAGGCGAATCGGTCGCGTTGCGGTCGACACGCGATCCCACAGCTCCTCGGGCGCGAGCAGCGCGACCCCGGCGGCGAGCGTGGAACCGTAGGCCCCGAGCTCGAAGCAGGTGGCGTACGTCAGCCCGACCACCGCGAGCGCGACCATCGCGATGCCGCGGGTGATGGGACGAGCCACGGGGACGAGCACGAGCGGGAGCACGAGAAATTCGGCGGACCGCAGGAGCTTGGTCCACACGGAGAGGAGCCCGAGCGGTGCCGTGTTGCGGATGAACTCACCGCACGCCGAGAGCCAGCGGTCGCTGCGGAGCGCGTAGTAGAGCGCCTCGCCGCTCGACCAGGACGGTCCGGTCTGTTGCAGCGCTGCGGCGAGCGGGACGAACCCGAGGACGAGCACGAGGGCGAGCGCCGCGAACGAGCCACGAACCTCGGTGGGGGTGGGGGTCGCGCGGTCGTTCAGCGCCCCGGGATCGTGTTCGTCGGCGGCGGCGAAGGAGCGACGCAGGGAGTCGACCGAGAAGCGCGCGCCGAGCGGCAGAAAGACGGCGATGAGCAGCACCGCGATCGCGAGCGAGTCTCCAACGCCGTTCGTGAGGATGTTGCGTCCCGTCAGGCTGATCAAGGCGATCGCCGCGACGACCGTCGCGACCCGCGTGAAGAGGCCGACGGTGAAGAACAGGTAGAATACGAGGATCACCGCGAAGGCGGTGAACGCTTCGTCGCGATGCGAGAACGCGTGGAGCGCGCTCCAGACGCGGCCGCTCTCGCGCAGGTTGAACAGGTGGTTGTGGTTCGGGAGCACACCGTCGTTCGAGTAGAACGCGGGGAGGTACTTCCAGCGTCGGCACAGGTCACCGAGCAGCGCGAGCCCGAAGAGAATCCGGAAGAGCCCGAGCGACCGAGGGTCGATGCGGAGGTACCGGCTTGCGAGCGAACGTAGGGATTCCACGGCTCAGTCCTCGATTCGGAAGCGATAGTCCTCGGGCCGGGCGAGGCTCGGCGTGAGCTCGCTCTTCAGCAGCAGGGTGCGGACGGTCCAGAGATCATCGAACACCCGGTATCGCTGCGCGGTGGCATCGAGGTAGTCGACGCCGCCCGACCCGCCGGTCCCCACCCGGCGGCCGATGACGCGCTCGACCATGCGGGCGTGGCGCCAGCGCCAGATCACCATCGCTTGCTCGAGGACGAGGGTCGCTTCGACGACCTCGCGCGGCCAGGCGAGGCGGGGCAGCTCGCGGTGACTCTCGATGAACACGAGCGCGGCGCGCGAGTGACGGCGCTTTCGCTGTTCCTCGTCCGACAGGTGCGCGAGGTCGCGTCCTTCGAGGAATGCGTGGGCGTTGTCGACCTCGCGCTGATAGCGTTTCTCCAGCAGATCGCGGTCCATCTCCGGCAGCGCGCTGCCGCTCGACTCGACGAGTCGCTTCGCCTGGGCGGCGTGCGAAGCGAGGAACGCGTCGGTGTAGGCTTTGACGCTCGCCTCGTCGCTCGAGCCATCGATCGGGGTGCGCGCGAGCCAGTCG
>VGRJ01000155.1 GCA_016875405.1 Deltaproteobacteria bacterium
TCTTCGAGTGGACGCTCATGTCCTGAAAGTGTGCGTCCGTCTCGTCCCACACGAACGCGCCGTCGTTGATCGATACGTCGAACGAGCGGAGCTGCAGCGTGAGGAAGCGCTCGGGGAACTGCGCGACGAACTGCGCGTAGCTCTGGGTCGTCCATGCGCAGCCGGGGTCGGTCCACTCGCTCACCGGCTGCGTGATCACCACGAGCACGAGCTCGGGCTGCTCCTTCATGCGCTTCTCGATGAGCGCGTTCAGCATCGGCGCGCGAAAATACTGGTCTTCGACGAAGATGAACGCCTCGGCGCGCTGGATCGCCTTGAACCAGCTCTCGGCGATGCCGTGCTCCCAGAACGGCTCGGGCATGGTCGTCGTGATCTGCACCTCGAGGCCGCCCGGGGTCTCGGCAAGCCCGCGCGTGACCTCGAACGGCGTGCTCTTCGACGCGTACTTGACCCCGCTCTCGAGCAAGTGCTGCCAGCGCAGCTGAAACACGTCGGCCACGTCTTCGGCCCTCGTTGATCGTGTCGACTCCCGTCCCTCGCACCTCGCCGCTGCTGCAGGCTCCGACAGCGAGGGACAACGCGAGGAAGAGCGGCGCACGTATAAAGGTCGAATACACGCCCCGACATGGAGCGTCGAACCACGCTCAATCGACGCGGGTGATCGAGAGCGCGCGCCGCCTCCCGTCGACGACCACGTCGCAGTCGTCTCCGGCCCGCTTGCCGAGCAGCGCTCGGCCGAGGGGCGAGCGCGCCGTCACCACCTTCACCGAGCCCTGTGCGAGGAGCGCGCCGCCGCCGTGCGGAGCGATGAAGTACCGCAGCGTCGCCTCGTCGTCCTCGACCTCCACCAGCGCGCCGAGCGCGACGGGACCGTCGCCGTCGAGGTCCCTCGGCCACCAGCCAGAGAGCTCGGCCACCGCGCCGCGGAGCTCCTCCACCCGCATCGCCTGACCACGGGCGAGGTAGGACGCCTCGAGCGCGCGCGTGTCCTTGTCGTTCTCGGGCTTCGCCTCCTCGTGCGTCGCCGCCTCGAGTGCTGCGCGGTGAGCGCGCTCGAGCGCCTCGAGGTCACTCGCGAGCCTCGCGACGAGCTCGTCTCTCAAGGCCCGCTTGCTTTGTGTCAAGCGCATGACCGGTCCGTCAACCCCAGTCGACGCGGTAGGACAGATCGTGGCCGATCCTCTGCGAGAAGCGCTTCACCGAGGAGCTCGCCATCTTCTCGCTGAGGGGAACGGGCACGCGCGTCGTGAGCCAACCTCCGACCCCGAGCGGCTCGCCCACCGGCGCCGCACCCGCCCGCGGGGGGGCGTAGCGGACGCGGGCCTCGAGCTTCCCCGAGCGCTCGAGCAGGTCGTAGAGATCGCGAAGCACGATGTACGAGGTGTCGTTCTGATGCATCGCCCAGTTCGCCGCGGGCATGAAGTCCACGAGGTGAATGAGCTGGTAATTGAGGGCGACCCAGAAGTCCTCGGCACCGAGCGTGATCGGCGCGTTGTCGATCACCCGCTGGAGCCGCAGCTCGCGGAGCGCGCCCACGCGGCCCAAGTTCTCGCGCAGCTCGCGGCGGAGCTCGCCCGAGTAGAGGAGCCGGAGCACCGACGGGAACGCCTCGAGGTGCGTCCATTCGAAGGGCGACACGAGCTCGCGCAGCGCCGGGATCTTCGTGCGGTCCATCGCGAAGGTGTTGGTCCCCGTCCCGAGGATCGAGTGCAAGAGGAGCACGAGCGGCGAGCGCTCGGGGTAGTGTCGAGCCCCGTACTCGAAGCAAAAATACAGGTGATCGAGGAATGAGCCGTCGGCGTGCTCGACGTCGAAGTTGCACTCGGCGACGAGGAACTCGAGCAGGGCCGCGCTCACCTCGGGGAGCGGCCCCTTCGCCGAGAGCGCGTCGTAGGCTGTCTGGACCCGGTCGGCGTCCTCGGCGAACCAGCGCACGTCCTTCGCGATGCGCTTCTGGATGACGTAGCGCGCCGCCTTGCCCTCGAGGGTCTGGAAGATCGTGCGCCCGAGGTCGAAGTCCGGGATCGGCAGCACGGCGACCGCGCCCGTGTGCTCGAGCGCGCCTCCGTGGGCGATGGCGGCCTTGCGCTGAAAGTTCGGCTCGGGACGGATGGCGGCGGACTGGCTCACTCGGCGACCTCGCGTGGTGACGACGGGCCGCTCACCGCGGCCGCGGAGGCCCCGAGCCTGCACCGGCACCGGCTCGCGCGTAAAGGGGGAGCGGATTATGGGGAGTGCAGCCGACGCCGTGGCTCGGTCGGTCGGAGCGCGCACGGGCGCGGGGTCATGGGAATTCAGCCGGGGAGGAACGCAACACCAAGGTGGCTACGCGTTCCCCACCTCGACCCGAAGCGCCTCGAGCGTCGACTGCACCCGCGCGAGCAGCGCCTCGCGGGTGTCGCCCTCGTGGCGCGGCACCTCGCGAGCCACGAGCTCGATCGTCCCGAAGGGTGCGGGCAACACCTGACGGTCCCAGCGGCCCGGCGTGATCACGAAGCGACTCGCGCGATAGGCCACCGCGACGATCGGCGCGCCCGTGCGGAAGGCGAGCTCGACGCACCCCGGCCTCGCGCGGAACGCCGGCCCCGCCGGACCATCGACGGCGAGCTCGACCGACTCTCCGCGCACGAGCGCGTCCTCGAGGAGCCGCAGCGCCGCCTGCCCACCCTCGCCGCTCGCGCCGCGTACCACGCGCAGGCCGAGGAGCTTCGCCATGCGGGCGATCGGCGCCATGTACGGCGCTCCGCTGATCATGATCGAGTGCCGCTCTCTGCCGCACAGGCCGAGCATCACGGGCAAGTGCGCGTGCCAATGCACGATGATCGCAGGCGAGCGCACGAAGAGCGGGTCGACGCGGAGCTTCGAGCTACCGAGGACGGCACGCGTCGCGGTCGCGAGGGTCACGCCGAGCGGCCACTCCGCTGCTTGCCAGAGCGGACGCCTCATGATGCCGCCGTCCCGACGCGGGGCCCAAGCCCAAGGTTCGCTCCTTCCGCGTCACCCTGGGGCAGCTCGGCGCGATCGCCGCACGTCGGAGCGGTGGACGGGAGGGTCATGCGGTCGCCCTCCTCACTCGTCCGCCCGGCCGCCCCGAGTTCGCTTCGTATCGGAACGACGCTTCTTCTCGGCGAGCCTTCGTTCCGTCGCGCCACGCGTCGGGCGCGTGGCCTTCCGCTTCTTCGGCGCGACGAGGACGGCGGCGATCATCGAGGCGAGCTCGTCGAGGCACGCGGCGCGGTTCCGCAGCTGGCTGCGTGACTCGTCGCGCGCGATCTGGATGCTCCCGTCGCTGAGGATCCGCGACGCATACCGCGCGAGGAAGCGTGCGCGGACCGCGGCCGACAGCGAGGGCGAGGTCGTCGCGTTCCAGCGCAGGATCGCCTTGGTGCTCACCTTGTTGACGTTCTGTCCGCCGGGACCGGAGCTACGGGCGAACTGGAAATCGAGCTCGTCATCGGAGATCGCGAGCGTCGAGGAGATCGAGAGCGGCATGGCGTCGCGACGAAGAGAGCCCCGCCGCGAGCACGCGGCAAGGACAACCCTCTCCAGGACCGGCGGCGCGCCTCGCGGCCCGTGCGCGCTTCAGGGCGGGAGCAAGCCCTCGAACCAGACGCGGCACGAGTCGTACTCGCTCGCGTGGCAGGTGGCGTGGCCGTCCATCGGCAAGCTCCCGAACGAGCAGCTGTGCGTCGGCCCCGCATCGAGGTTCTTGCACAAGCTCTCGACGGGCTCGCCGGCGATGATGTCGCCCACGCAAGCCGGGAGCGCGCTCCCGCACTCGACGAGCTTGAAGTCCCGGACCGCAAACGCCTCGGGCGCCACCTCGGTGATGCTGTCCTCCTTCACCTTCGCGTTCATCGCGAGATCGCACGTCGCGGCGGTCGCGCCCTTCCCACAGTACCGCTCGAGCAAACGCGTGTAGGGGACGGGCTTCGTGCACGGCTGCCCCCCGGGAGCTCCCGTCGCGAGCAGCTTGGCGGTCGCGAGCACGTCGTACACGCCGTCGAAGAAACACCCCGCGGTGAAGCGCGTCCCGTGCCAGTGAGGGGCGTCGTCGAGGGTCGTCCGCGCCATCGCGATGACCGGCGCCGTCGCCCCGTGGCTGATCCCCTCGAGCAGCAGATCCTCGCCGGTCCAGTAAGCCTGCGCCCAAGCGCCCGTCGTCGCCTCCTTCAACGCGCGATCGATCCGTGAGGCCTCGTCGACGTAGGGCTTCTCGCCAGAGCCCTTCGAGGTCTCGAAGTAGTTGATGCAGACGGCCGCATAGCCCCGCGACGCGTAGCCCGAGAGCACGCTCGCGTACCCCTTGCCGGTCACGCAGCTCTGCTCACCTCCTGAGAACACGACGACGAGCTTCGAGCACTTCGCGTTCGTGCACGCGGACGCCTCGGTCACCAAGGTGCAGCGCTCGTTCACGCCGGTCTCGCCGATGCAGGCCTCGAGCGAGATGGTGCCCGTCGCCGGCGGCTTCTCGTCGCCGGCGCCACCTCCGCCACCCGCGGTTGAAGCAGAGCCTCCGCCCGCCGCCGCGCTGCTTCCGGTCGCGGAAGCCACCGACGACTCCCCGCACGCCACCGCCACCGCCGCGAGGGCGCCGACGAAGAGGGCGTCGCGCAGCGTGAGCCCCACGACGCGCGGGGCGCGCCCGGAGGCCCTCTCGCAGCATTGCTTTTGATCTCTCATCTCCGAGGTCATGGTTCAGAGACTCTCGCACGAGGCTCGCGCGGAGGCGATCTCCTTAGACTCGCTCGGGGCTCGTGCCCCCTCACTCAGGGTAGACGCAGGCCACGCGGTGGTGAATACTCGCGCGACAGCAAGTTGACGGTACAGGTTCATCACGTCACGTGTCCGAACTGCGGCGCCCCCATCGGCATCGCCGCGGGGCGCTTCGCGGCGATCTGTATTTTTTGCAACGCAAGCTTGCGCGTCGAGCCCACGAGCGCGCCAGGTGTAGCCCCGACGCTCGCGACCGCCGAGGTGTCTCGGGAGGACATCGAACGCGTCAAACAGCTGCTCCTCGACGGTGAGCGACCGCGCGCCGTCGAGCACTACGCCACGGTGGCGTGCGTGCCGAGATCCGAGGCCGAGGCTGCCGTCGAGCAGGTGTTCCTGACCAGCGTCTTAAAGCTCTATCGGGACCAACCGATCAACCTGATCGGATTCCTCATGTACCTCGGGCTCGTGGCGCTCGGCGCGACCGCTGCGGGCATCGCCGGTGGGGCCGCGCTCGAGGAGCCGGGACTGTGGCTCGTCGTCGCGCTCGGGTCGGCGTTCAGCCTGTGGATGCTCTACCGCCTCGCGCGGCACCTCCGGTCGACCTGGGTGTTGTCGTTCGGCGCGGACGGGCGAGGTCGGGTCTTGAAGTGCGCGGTGCTGCGACGCTTCCCGGAGCGAGGGACGACGCTCGCGGCGGTGCTCTTCGAGGTCACCCCCGGCGATGGCAGCCCGCCGTTCCTCGACCAAGAGACCCTGACCCTCAGCGCGCAAGGCGCCGAGCGGCTCGTCGTCGGCAACACCGTGCGCGTGCGCTTCGACCGCGGTCGCACGCTCGTGTTCCCCACCTCGCCCATCGAAGTCGTGTGAGTCGGGCGCGATGCCGTGCTCATGCGCCCACGCGTCGAAGACGCGCGACGTGAGCTCGCTGCCGTTGTCGAGCGTGATGGCGCGAGGCTTACCGCGAGTAGCCATCACGCGGCTTAGGGCTTTGGTCACCGAGGCCGCCGAGAGACTCCGCGCGACCGCGATGACGACCGAACGAGCTTTTACAGCCTTTTCGTGCGCAATCCGAGCCCCTCTTCCTTTTCTCCGCCTCGAGCACGCGCGAGCTCCGACGGCGCAAGCCCGCCGTACTTCTTTCTCCACTCGAAAATCGTCAGCCAGGTCACTCCTCGTGACGAGCGAGCCGCGGGCAAACTTCCAAGGGGGGCGACGTCGACGAGTTCGCCTGCTTCATCACTGACACGGCGCTCGCAGCGAGCGCGTTCTCGAAGATCGACGTGCGCGTCGGCGACTGAGCTTCGCCGTCACTCCGCGGCCGCTTCGAGCGGCTGGCACGCCTCGCAGTAGTGAACGACCCGCGCCCTCAGCGTGTAGGTCGACACCGGCCCTTCGCAGGTGCGGCACCAGCGCCGGCGATAGACGTGGGTGCTCTCGTGCCTCGGGACGCGCTCGCGCGGCTTCGCAAGGGTGAGGCCACGCGTCGTGACGATCCGCTTCTCCTCGACGCCGCGGCGCAAGAGACCGGCGATGAGACGCCACATCGCGCGCAGGGTGGCC
>VGRJ01000156.1 GCA_016875405.1 Deltaproteobacteria bacterium
CGAACCACGACGAGGTGCACACGAGCGCGACGGGGAGGAGCGAGCGGAGCGTCGAGGTCACGGAGCGAGGTTACCTCGTGCCGCCACGCGTCGTCACGAGCGGGGAGGCTTTCGACGGCCCGACGTGATTGACGTCGCTTCCCGTCGTCGCCTCGTCGGCCCGCGCTTGGCCTCGGCGTAGCGAGCCCCGCGGCGTGCACCGGTTCGGACGAGCTTGCCTTGCGTCACGAGGAGCGCGAGCGGATGCGCGAGCTCGCGACGATCGATGCCAAGGGCTGTGGCCATCGTGCCGATCGCGAGCGGCCCTCCGCGGGAGGCGACGAGCTCCACGATCTTCGCGCTCACCTCCTCGAGGGCGAGCACGGTTCGTCGGCGTCGCGGTGACGGCTCCGCCGCGAGCGTCGCGGCGTCGTCGCTCTCGAACAGGCCGAGCGCGGCGAGCTCCTCCACGACGCGCGCCGCGAACTCCAGGGCGAGCCTCTTCAGCGCGCGGTCGACGGTCGCGCGCGTGGGGCGACGAGGCGACTTACTGCGCATGTTCGGCGAGGTATTTCTCGTACGCTTCGATGAGCGCGAGGTACGCCCAGTTGCCGAGCACGTTCCCGCCCTGGCCCGTCGGGTGGAACATGTCCTGCGAGCCGAGACCCGCCTGGATCCACGACCACATCGAGCCCGCGCCTCCCATCGCGCGATACTGATCCCAGAACGCCCAGCCTCGCTCCAGCGCGACCTTCTTCTGGTTCTCGACGAGCACGTTCGCCATCGGCCGCGAGTTGCCGTGCGTCGGGTTGTTCGACGCCATGTCCGGCGGGCCCGAGAGCATCCGCGCGGCGTTGGGGACGGCCTTCTCCACTTGCGCCATCACGGCCGCGAGCGTCTCGCGGTACTGGTCCATCGGGTAGAGCTGGCCGTCGGTGATCTCGTTCGAGCCGAACGCGAGCACCACGAGATCGGGCTTCGCGGCGCGCAAGACCTCGCCGAAGTGCGCGTCGTCTTGCTTGTCGAGGAAGCGCGCGCGCGCCCCCGTGATCCCGCACGCCGTCAGCGTCACGCCCGGGACGTCGCGCTCCATGCGCACGCCAAAGAGGCGCACGGGCTTGTCGTCGAGCGTGCGCACCGTGAGCTTGTGCGGTCCGTCGGGCACCGTGATCGACGGCCAGTCGAGCGCCGTCTCGCCATCGGTCGACACCTCGCGCCGCTCGCCGTCGTCGACCACCAGCTCGATGCGCCCGCCGCCTGGTTGCTTGAGGAGCTCGACCTCGAAGCGCGACGCATGGCGCCCCCACTTGTCGAGGCTCGCCGTGCCGATCGTGGTCCACACGCCCTTCGATCGCGTCTGGAACGACGCGCAGCCGAGGCCGTAGAGGCCGTCCTCGGCGTAGGGGCCGACGCACGTCGACACCTTCCACTCCGCCGAGGCCGAGCGCGCGACGTCGATGTGAAACCAGCCGGGCCACGCGTTCGCGATGAGCGCGTAGCCGTGCCCCGCGTCGCCGAACCGCGTCTGCAGCTTGCGTCTCAGCTGCCCGGTGACGAAGTCCGACGCGACGATCGAGTCGCCGTAATAGAGGATGCGCACGACCGCCCCCGGCTCCTTGCGATCGACGCGCGCGAGCTTCTCGAGAAACGGCGTCAGCGCCTTGCCGGTCGGATCCTCGATCGAGCGCGGCGGCTTCTTCTCCTTGCCGAGCTCGACACCGTCCGGCATCGCGATCTTCTTCTGCGCGATGGGCCCGCGGTTCTCGGTCGCCGCCTCGAGCTCCTTCGCGCGCGCCTGCGCGTCGACCGTCGCGCCCGGGAGCTGCGCCTCACCGACCGCCGACTCGGGCAGCGGCCCACCGGCCGCGGGCGTCGTGTCCACCGCCGCGGTCACGTCGACGGGCGGGGGCGCGAGCAGTCGGTACGCCGCGAGCGACGGGTGCAGGTACGGGACACCGACGACGCCCCACGCGAGGGCCGCGACCAGCACGACCTTGCGCGAGATCGGCAGCGACTCCGAGAGCGCGTCGGTCACGGCCTTGCGGTTCGCGAGGTGGCGCGCGTCGGCCGCGTGCTCGGCCTCGAGCGTGGTCCCGAGCTCGCCGAAGACGTCGTGTGGCGCGTCGAGCGCGTCGAGCGCGAGCTCCGGCTCGGGGTAGTTCGGTTCTTTGCCCGCTCCCATGCGCGCGGGGGACTATATCGGCAGCTCGCGAGCCCGGCACCTTTCGCGCCGCGCGGTCGGCGTCATGCTGTTCAACACCGTCACCTACGCCTACTTCTTCAGCGTCGTCTTCGTCGTGTCGTGGGCGCTGCACGGGCTGCCAAGGGCGCGACTCACCTTCCTGCTCGCCGCGAGCTACGTCTTCTACGCGGGGTGGACGTTCGTCGGCTGGGAGCGGCTGCTCGCGGCGCACGGGCCCGAGCGCTGGGCCCTCGTCCTCGAGTCCTTGAAGTTCGTGCCCATCCTCTTCGTCGGCACGAGCCTCGACTGGCTGCTCGGCGTCTGGCTCGATCGGATCGACGAGCCGCGTCGGCGGCGCTGGATGCTGATCGCGACGCTCGTGGTCAACGTCGGGATCCTGGTGTTCTTCAAGTACTGGAACTGGGGCGTCGACACGCTGCTCTGGGTGTTCCGCGACCGGCTCGGGCTCGCGGTGCCCGACGTTCACCTGCGGGTCGAGCTGCCGATCGGGATCTCGTTCTTCTGCTTCATGTCGCTCAGCTACGTGGTGGACGTCTACCGCCGCACCATCCCGGCGTGCCGCAGCTACCTGCAGTATTTGACCTACATCTCGTTCTTTCCGCACCTCGTCGCGGGCCCGATCGTCCGCGGGCGCGACCTGCTCCCTCACCTCGAGCGTCCGACGAGGCTCTCGGCCGCGACCGGCGGCGAGGGGCTCTTCCTCATCGCGACCGGCCTCGTGAAGAAGGTCGTCATCGGCGACTACCTCGCCGTCAACTTCGTCGACCGCGTCTTCGGCGAGCCCACGAGCTTCTCTTCGGTCGAGTCGCTCGGCGCGATGTACGGCTACGCGATCCAGGTCTACTGCGATTTCTCGGGCTACAGCGACGTCGCCATCGGCTCGGCGCTGCTCCTCGGCTACCGCTTCAAGATCAACTTCGACCAGCCCTACAAGGCGTCGAACGTCGCCGAGTTCTGGCGCCGCTGGCACATCTCGCTGTCGACCTGGCTCCGCGACTACGTCTACTTCCCGCTCGGCGGGAGCAAGCGCGGTGAGCTCCGCAAGTACGTGAACGTGTTCCTCACCATGCTCTTGTGCGGGATCTGGCACGGCGCGGCGTGGACCTACGTCGTCTTCGGGTGCGTGCAGGGGCTCGGCGTCGCGCTTACGCACTGGACGAAGGAGAAGCTCCTCCCGGCTCGCGGCGCGGCGCTCGGGCGCGGGCTCGTCGCGGCGGCGGTCGGCACGGCGCTCCTCGAGCTCGTGGGCTCGGGCCTCGCGCGCGCCTTCGGGCTCCACGGTCTGCCCGTGATGATCCGAACGTTGCTCGGCGGCGCGTGGCTCGTGATGGCCCTCTTCGCGCTGCTCGAGCGCCTCCTCGGCGCGAGGGCCGAGCTCCCGAAGCGCGTGCTCGGCGTCGCCGCGAACTTCACCTTCGTCGCGCTCTCGTTCGCGATGTTCCGGGCGAGCTCGCTCGACAAGGTGAGCGTGCTCTACGAGCGGCTCGTCGGGCTCACCACCTACGTCCCCAACCTGCCGCTCACGGTGGTGGGCGTGATGCTCGGCGCGCTGGTGCTCCAGTGGCTGCCGCGTCGCTGGGGCGAGCTCGCGCGCGAGCGATTCCTTGCGGCTCCTGCGTTCGCGCAGGCGGCGCTGCTCGTGGCGGTCGCGTTCGCGCTGCGCAAGGCCGCCACGATGGAAGCGGTCCCGTTCGTCTACTTCCAGTTCTGACGCGGTCGGCGCGAGCGGCCGGGCGTCTTCGCCGTGGCCCGGCCGGCGCGCGTTCGATACGATCAAAACCTGATGATGACCCCGCATCGCCTCGCCCCTCTCGGCCTCGGGCTCGTGCTGCTCGCCGGCACGACCTTCGCGGCCTGCTCGGCCGATGAGACCTCGTCCACCTCGGTCGCCGCGGCGTCGTCCACGAGCGCGACCGGCGCCGGCGGAGCTGGAGGCACCGGCGGTACGGGCGGGGCAGGTGGCGTCGGCGGTGCGCCGGTGGCCCCGTCCGACTTTTGCGTCGCCGAGGGGCTCCCGAGCGTCGCGTTCGACGCGGTCGGCCCTTACGGCAAGAAGCGTCATCAGCTGGCCGAGGACTTCGAGGTGCCGCTCGTCGACGGGACGACGTTCCGGCTGTCCGAGCGCTTCTCGGGCTGCGAGTCCTACGTGTTCCTCACGAGCGCGCGAAGGAACTCGGACCTCGACTCGACCTCGCTCTGGAAGCGTGACATCGATCAACTTACCAAAAAATCCCCGCGAAACGTGCACTATTTCTTCGTCGCGAACCGCATGGCGGCCGACGCGCAGACCGAGCTCGACGAGCTGGCGCCGCGCCTCGAGGCCGCGCTCGCGAAGCTCGAGCCGGCCGAGGCCGAGCATTTTCGCGCGCGCCTCCACCTCGTCGCCAAGCACTCGAGCGAGCTCGACGGCTGGCTCGGCAGCATGCTGTCGACGGGCGAGGGGCGGGCCGGCTTCGCCATCGATCGCCGGCAAGAGATCCGCTTCCTCGGAAATTTCGCGGACGTGAAGCGCTTCAAGTCGGCGCTGCAGAACGCGGGCAAGTGGCCCTGGGAGTCGAACCTCTCGTACGCGAGCTACGAGGCGCGGCTCTACAACTACGAGGCCAAGCGCGCAGCCGCGCTCGCCGCGGACGGCGCGACCGTCGTCAGCGCCTGGAAGGACGAGGTCCTGAAGTACGTCGTCGAGAAGGAGGTCGACCTCCCCGACGCCGCCGCGATGGCGGGCTTCGACACCCTCACCATCGACAACGTGATGGACTGCCCCGACCCGGACAAGGGCGAGTTCGGCAACTGCGGCGCGTGGGACTACCTCGCGCACCTTTACTTGCTCGACGAGGACGGGGTCACCTGGCGTGAGCTCGCGCGCTTCATCACCACCTACCACCGCGAGGGGCACTACACGGTCGACGCGACGCCGATGCTCGCCTTCCTGAAGAAGGGCGGCAAGCGCAAGCTCCGCTACACGATCAGCCCCGAGTGGAACCAGCAGGCGTACCTGTCGCGCGTCGACTTCCGCTTCTCGAACCAAAAGAAGGGCTACCGGCCGACCACCGCGCACCCGCTCTGGGGCGGCGGGGCCTTCAACTCGATGTACGCCTCGACGTACACCCCGCTCGAGCTCGACATCCCGGCCACCGCGAAGCGCGTCGAGCTGTGGGCCCTCATCACCGGGCACGGCGGCGCCACGAAGAACTGCGCCGAGTTCTGCGACCATCAGCACGAGTTCACCGTGAACGGGAACGTGCACCTGAAGGCGCACCCGGAGTCGACGAAGCAGGACGGCTGCATCGCCGAGGTGGATGACGGAATGGTCCCCAACCAAGGCGGCACGTGGTGGTTCGGGCGCGGCGGGTGGTGCCCCGGCCAGCAGGTGAAGCCCTACGTCGTCGACGTGACCGCCGAGGTCCCGGCGGGCGGCAAGGCCACCGTCTCGTACCGCGGGTTGCTCTCGGGCGCGACGCCGCCCGACAACGCCGGCGACATCGTGATGTCGAGCCACCTCGTCGTGTACGAGTGACGACCGCGCCCCGCGCGGCGACGCCCCCGCGCGCGCAAGAGCGGAGCCGCCGCCCCGGACGGCGCCGGGCCCGCCCCTCAGGGCGTGCAGGCGCCGTTCAAGAGCACGCTGACGGTGTCGGCGAGCTCGTTCGCGGTGGCAAGGTCGACCTTCCCGTCACCGTTGAGGTCGCCCGTCGTGACCTCGACGGGGCCGTCGCCCACCGGGTAGTCGACCTTCGCCTGGAAGGTGCCGTTCCCGTTGCCGAGGAGCACGCTGACGGTGTCGGCGTTGTAGTTCGCGGTGGCGAGGTCGACCTTGCCGTCACCGTTGAGGTCGCCCGCCGTGACCGAGGTGGGGCCGTCGCCCACCGGGTAGTCGACCTTCGCCTGGAAGGTGCCGTTCCCGTTGCCGAGGAGCACGCTGACGGTGTCGGCGTCGACGGGCAGGGCGGCCGGG
>VGRJ01000157.1 GCA_016875405.1 Deltaproteobacteria bacterium
CCCCGTGACCGCCCCGATCTCGCGCACCTCGGCGCCCGTCTCTTCGGCGATTTCACGCGGGAGCGCCCGATGGAGCTGCTCGCCCCACTCGAGCGTTCCGCCCGGCAGTGCCCACGTCCCCGTGTCGCCGCGGCGGACGAGCAGCACGCGGCCGGCCTCGTCGCGCGCCACGGCGCAGATCCCGACGACCGGGCGCCGTAAGAGGTGACGGCCGACCTCCTTCAGGATCCCCACGGCACCAGCAGGCAACCAGGCGAGCGGAGCGAGCGACATCGGGTTCGAGTGGGCGTGGGGCGCGGAGGTCGACGCGACCTCCGGAGCGGTCTGACACCGCCTCGCCTCATAGCACGGTCGGCTCGCGGGCCCCTCCCGGGCGCTCGGTGCGGGTTCGTGGTATCTTGCTTAGCCTCATGTCGCTTCCCCGCTCGTCTTCCTCCGCCACGTCGGTCGTCGTGGAGGCGTCGCCCGAGGGCCGCGACGACGCGGAGCCTCCCAGTTCCGGGCTCGCGTCGAAGGGCGAGGCCCTCACCGTCCAGGCGACCCACCCGCCGCCGGAGGCCGAGGCGCACCACCTCGATCCGGCCGCGCGCACGACCGCGCTCATCGTGCTCGTCGCCTCGGTGTCGATGGCGCTGCTCGTCTCCGGTGTCTGCTCCGTGTCCGAGTCGGTGATCCTCAGCGTCAGCCGCAGTCACGTCGAGAAGATGGCGAAGGGCGGTAGCGCGGCGGGGCGCATCCTCGAGCGCTGGAAGCGCACCGACATCGAGAAGCCCATCGCCGCCATCCTGATCCTCAACACCTTCGCGCACACCATCGGCGCGACCTTCGCGGGCACCGCCTTTCAGCAGCTCTGGTCCGGCTCGCTCGCGCTCTTCTCGGTCGGCTTCACGGTGGCGGTCCTCCTGTTCACCGAGATCATCCCCAAGACCCTCGGCGTCGCGCTCGCCGATCGGCTCGCGACGCCCGTCACGCTGGTGCTGCGCGGGATCACCTTCGTGCTCCACTGGCCGCTCAGGTTCACGAGCTGGTTCGCGAAGCTGTTCATCGGCGAGCATCGGAAGCCGGTCACCTCGATCGAAGAGATCCGTCTGCTCGCTGCGCTCGGCAGCCGCGAGGGCGACGTGGGCCACCGCGTCGCCGGCTTCATCGAAGGGATCGCGAGCCTCCGTGAGCTCACCGTCCGCGACGTGATGGTGCCGCGCGGCGGGATCGCCTACCTCTCGGCCGACCGCACCTTCGAGGAGAACCTGGAGGTGATCCGCGAGTCTAGTCACAGCCGCTTCCCGTTCTCGCGCACGGGCGAGCTCGACGACGTCGACGGCGTGGTCCTCGCGAAGGACTTGCTCTTCACCGTCGGAGGTCAGGTCGATTGGGAGGCCATCAAGCTCCCGCTGCTCGTCGTGCCCGAGGGCAAGACCCTCGAGCAGGCGCTCCGCACCTTTCAGGAGGAGCGCAAGCACCTCGCCGTCGTCGTCGACGAGTATGGTGGGACGCAAGGGGTCGTCACGCTCGAGGACGTGCTCGAAGAGATCGTCGGCGAGATCGAGGACGAGAAGGATTTCGAGGAGCAGCTCATTGTCGCGCGGCCCGACGGCGTGCTCGTGTGCCGCGGTCGCGCGGAGCTTCGCAAGCTCTTCCGCGAGCTCGGCGTCGACGAGAAGGTCGATGTCGTGACCGTCGCGGGCTTCGTCGCCGAGGAGCTGCGGCACGTCCCGCAGGTCGGTGACACGCTCAGCTGGAAGGGCCTTACCTTCCGGGTCACGAAGGCGAACCGTCGCCACGCCGAGCGCGTCGAGGTGTCGCGCGCCGCGGCCAGCGAGGCCTCGTGACTCCGCCCGCGGGACGGGCTATCCCGCCCGCGATGGCGGCGTCGTTCGAGGAGCTCTTCGCGAATCGCCCGGTGATCCTCGCGCCGATGGAGGACGTCTCGGACGCGATCTACCGACGGCTCTGTCGCTCGGTCGGCGCAGAGCTCTGCGTCACCGAGTTCGTCAACGTCGAGGGCCTGCTTCGAGGGTGCCGCAAGGCGCGCCACAAGATCCGCCTCGAGCCGGGCGATCGGCCCACGGCCATTCAGATCTACGGCTCCGACCCGGAGCGGCTCGCGGAGGCCGCCGAGGTGGCCGCCGCCGCGGGCCCGCTGTTCGTGGACATCAACTGCGGCTGTTGGGTGCCGAAGATCGCGCGGCGCGGCGCGGGTGCGGGTTGGCTGAAGAACCCGACCGCGATGGTGGCGATGGCCAAGATGGTGGTCGAGCGCCTCGCGATGCCGGTCACCGTCAAGACCCGCATTGGCTTCGGCGCCGAGACTGAGATGCCGATCATCGATCTCGCGCGCCGCCTCGAGGACGTCGGCGTGCGGGCGCTCACGATCCACTGCCGCACCGCGAACATGGGGCACTCGGGCGCCGCCGACTGGGCGTGGGCGCGACGCGCGCGCGAGGTCACCTCGATCCCGGTGATCGTCAACGGCGACATCGACAGCGGCGAGGCGGCGAAGCGCGCGCTCGAGGAGACGGGCTGCGCCGGCGTCATGGTCGGTCGCCACGCCATCGACCACCCGTGGATCTTCCGCGAGGCCCGCGCGATGCTCGATCGCGGCGAGGCGCTCGCCCAGCCGACGCTCGAAGAGCGCCTCGATCTCTGTCGCACGCTCCTCCGCGAGCGGTGGGCCCTGCGCGGCCGCGTCAACTCGACCCGCCGACACCTCGGCGGCTTCATCAAGGGCCTTCCCGGCGCCGCGACCTTGCGCCGCGAGCTCTTCGAGTCCGACAGCCTTGACGGAAACCTGGCGATCCTCGATCGCTACCAGGCCTCCGCCGACGGTCACGTCGCCGCTTGAGCGAGGCTCCCCCGGGTGGGCGAGGCGCGGGGTGCGCGCGATCCACGCCGAAGCGGCGGCCTCTTTCGCTCGAGCGGGTGGCGTCGCCCTCGTGCGGTCACCTACCAATCGGTAGACATTCGTGGGCCTAGGTGATAGGTATATACCTGTCACATGGCAGGTGTTTCCCAACCGAGCGGTTTGCCCGCGCCGAGCGTCGCGCCCGACGCGCGCCGGCAGCTCATCGACGCGGCGCTTCGCCTCTTCGCGAACCGTGGGTTCGACGGCACCTCGCTCCAGGACATCGCCGACGTCGTCGGCATCCGCAAGGCGTCGCTCCTCTACCACTTCGAGTCGAAGGAGCAGCTCCGCCTCGCGGTGCTCGATCACCTGCTCTCGGTGTGGAACGAGGGCCTGCCTCGGCTGCTCGTGGCGGCGGCTCGAACGGGTGCGCCTCGCTTCAGCAGCGTCATCGGTGAGCTCGTCCGATTCTTCGACGAAGATCCGAACCGCGCCCGCCTCCTGCTCCGCGAGAGCCTCGATCGCGGCGAGGACATGCGGAAGCGCCTCCAGACCTTCGTCGCGCCCTGGGTCGGCGTCGTGGCCGAGTACATCCGCGACGGGCAGAAGGCCGGCGACATCGACGCCCACGTCGACCCCGAGGCCTATGTCGTCCAGATCGTCCACATGGTCGTGAGCGGCATGGCGACCGCCGCGAACTTCGACCACGCGCTGCTTCCGCCGAGCCACCCGCTCGGCACCCCCGACGAACGTCACACGCGCGAGCTCATCCGCATCGCGCGCGCCAGCCTGTTTCGAGAACGAGGAACCCTATGAGCCACAACTTCTTCAAGGACAACGAGGATCTCCAGTTCTACTTCGAGCGCGGCATCGACTGGGATGCCATCGCCTCGGCGACCGAGCGCGGCTTCACGCTCGAGGGCGGCTTCGCGAACACCGGTGAGGCGGTCGAGTTCTACCGTGGCATCGCCGAGATGGTCGGCGAGTTCGTCGCCGCCGAGGTCGCGCCGCGCTCCAAGGCGATCGACCGGTTCCATACGCGGCTCGAGGGCGGTGAGGCCAAGGTTGCGCCCGAGGTGGACGAGCTCTTCGAGACCATCAAGGGCCTCGAGCTCCACGGCATGTGTCTGCCGCGCGAGCTCGGCGGCATGAACGCGCCCCTCCTCAGCTACATGATCAACACCGAGCTGTTCGCGCGGGCCGACGTGTCGGTCATGGCGCACTACAGCTTCCACGGCGGCATCGCGCTCTCGCTCCTCATGTACTCGGTGGCCGAGGGCACGACGAGCTACGAGAACGGCCGCATCGTGAAGACCCGCTTCGAGAAGGAGATCGCCGAGGTCGCCTCCGGTGCGGCGTGGGGCTGCATGGACATCACCGAGCCGGACGCCGGCAGCGACATGGCGCGCCTCAAGGCCTTCGGTGAGCAGGACGAGCAGGGGAACTGGTTCGTCACCGGCGAGAAGATCTTCATCACCTCGGGGCACGGGAAGTACCACTTCGTCATCGCGCGCACCGAGAAGGCTCAGGCTTCGGACGATCCGCTCGCCGGCCTGAAGGGCCTCTCGATGTTCCTCGTCCCGGCCTACGAAGAGGACGAGCAGGGTAACCGCACGCGCCACGTGACCCTGACGCGCGTCGAAGAGAAGCTCGGCCACATCGGGTCCGTCACCGCGGCGCTCGCGTTCGACCGCGCGCCCGCCCAGCTCATCGGCACGCGCGGCGAGGGCTTCAAGCACATGCTGACCCTCATGAACGGGGCGCGCCTCGGCGTCGGCTTCGAGTCGATCGGTCTCTGCGAGGCCGCGTATCGGCTCGCGAAGGCCTACGCCGCAGAGCGGCCGAGCATGGGCAAGACGATTGATCGGCACGAGATGATCGCCGACTACCTCGAGGAGATGCGCACCGACATCCAGGGCATGCGCGCGATCGCCATGCGCGCGGCCGTGTGCGAAGAGGTCGCTCGCAAGATCGGCATGCGGCTCGACAACGACGCCACGCTCGACGAGGCCGAGCGTGCCCGGCTCGCACGAGAGACGAAGAGGCTCTCGCGGCTCTCGCGGCGCCTCACGCCGCTCCTCAAGTACATCGCGGCCGAGCGCGCCGTGGAGCACGCGCGGCGCGCGCTCCAGATCCACGGTGGCAACGGTTACACGACCGAATACGGGGCCGAGAAGCTCCTTCGCGACGCGCTCGTGATGCCGATCTACGAGGGCACGAGTCAGATCCAGTCGCTCATGGCGATGAAGGACACCCTCGGCGGGATCATGAAGAACCCCCAGGGCTTCGTGAAGCGGCTGGCTCAGGCCCGCTGGCGCGCGCTCTCCGCGACCGACGCGCTCGAACGCCGCGTCGCCAAGCTCCACGTGCTGTCGCTTACCGCGCAGAATCACCTGCTCACGCGCACCGCGACCGACAAGGTCCGTTCGCTCACGGGACGGCCGGTCACCGAGTGGCCGAACGCATTCCTGAAGAACTGGAACCCGAAGAAGGATTTCGCGTACGCGATGCTCCACGCCGAGCGCCTGACCAAGCTCCTCACCGACGAGGCGATCGCCGAGAGCCTGCTCGAGCAGGTCGTCAAGCACCCGGAGCGTCGCGAGGTCCTCGAGCGCTGGCTCGACCGCTGCGAGCCGCGTTGCCGCTTCCTCCACGACGAGATCACGACGACCGGCGCGCGCTTGCTCGCCGAGCTCGGCCACGACCTGGCGCGGGCGGCGGACGCGGCGGCCGAATAGCACGCCAATTCACCGGAGCCGGCAGTCGCGGTAGACTGACGGGCTCGTGGTCGCGAAGGCGCGACCTGGAGCTCGCCATGAACCATCGCCTCTCCCTTCGCTTCGCCCTGCTCGTCGCCCCGATCCTCCACCTCGTCGCCGTCTCGTGCGGCTCGGGGGAGGATGACAAGAAGAAGCTCACCACCACCACCTCCACGTCGTCGTCCACCGCCTCCGGTAGCGGCGGCAGCGGCGGCGATGCCGGCGCAGGTGGCCTTGGCGGCGCGGGCGGCGTCGGTGGTGCGGGCGGTGCGGGCGGCGCGGGCGGCGCGGGCGGTGCAGGCGGTGCGGGCGGTGCGGGCGGTGCGGGCGGTGCGGGCGGACAGCTCGGCGTCGGCGGCGCGGGCGGCTCCGGCGGCCAGGCCGGCGTCGGCGGCGCGGGCGGCGGTGGCGGCGCAGGGGGCGCC
>VGRJ01000158.1 GCA_016875405.1 Deltaproteobacteria bacterium
TTGCCCTTGATGAACACCGTCGGCCGCGGAGCCGCGCGTCGCTCGGCGATCCACGACGGGAAGTCGCCCGCGCCGTCGTGCCGTCTGGTCGCGCCGTCGACGCGGGCGGGATCGGGCCATACGCCGAAGTCGCCGACGTGCAGGACGAACGAGAAGCGCACCCCGAGCGCAGCCTCGAACGCGAGCACCCCCGCGTACATCTCGTCGAGCCTCCCGTGGATGTCGCCTGCCGCGCAGATGATCACGACGGCCTCCGGACTCGGCAGCGCGTGCGGCTCGGTCGTCGACTACTTCGTGAGAGGGGCGTCGCCATGATCGTCCTGCCGCTGTGGTTGTCGCTTCGGGCGCGCGCGTGGTCCAGTCGAACCTGACGCCGAATGCCCAAGGCCAGGCACCAAGCCCGTCCGCGGCAACGAGGCGCCCGCGAGCGCGGCGCTCACCATGCGAAGGACGCTCGGCGTCGCCCACGTCGTGGCCTGATCGACGAGCACCTCGCGGTTGAAGCGCCCCTCGACGAGCGAGGCACTGAGGCTGGTCAGGACGGCGTCGCGCTCGAGCCCTGCCAGCTCGAGGTTCTCGAGGAGGTCGATGACCCACCACTCGCGCACCGGGCCGGTCGGGAAGCGTCGGGCGCCCTTGTACACGCGTACGAACCAGAACCTTCGACCGCCGATCACGTTCTCGCCCTTCCGGCGCAGCGTGTAGACGAGCAGCTTGCCGAGCGGCTTCGTCACGCCGAGACCGAGCGCGTCCCAACGCTCGTTGCCCGTGACCAGGAAGGCCTTGCCCCGGAGGAGCACGCTCAGGATCTCGAGGTCGCTCGGGCGCGTCTTCCCAACGCTCCGGTCCGGAGAGGCCCAGTAGAGCCCCTTGCCCAGGGGCTCGATCCATCCAGCGAAGATCATCAGCTGCGCCGTCTTCGGGCCGCCGACCTCCGCGGTGGTGTAGACCCGCCCTCGTCGCAGTCGTCGGAACCGGCTCATCTCGGCGCCCTCGGCCCAGGCGCCGTGAGCAACTCCGACAGCGTCTTCGGGTAGTGCCTGCTGTTCGGCCGCTTCGCGCCGTCGGGACGAGGCCTCGCCTCGAAGAGCGGCAGGGTCGCCCCGGCGAGGCCAGGCAGCGACCGCACCAGCTCGGGCACCTCCGCTCGGTCGACCGCCGTGAAGCCCAGCCGCTCGAGGAACTTCGGCACCACGCCGAGGGCGTAGACGTGGAGGAGCTTGTCGGCGTGCGCTCGCTTCAGCAGGTGGATCGCGAGGTAGCTCCCGTGCGTCAGCAGCCTCGCCTTCGGGTCGACGACAAGCCCGCGCAGAACCCCGACCGGGCCATGCTTGTCGAGGACGCCCACGCCGGTGAACTCGCCCTTGTGCTCTTGGAGGGCGAACAGTCGGTTCACGGGCTCGGTCAGCTCTCCGCGTGAGAGGCCGAGCGGGGCCAGGAGCGGGACCACGAGGTCGAGGTCGGCTTCGGCGACGTCGCGGTACGTGCGGATCATCGCCGGTGGGCGCATGCGCGCAGGCTTCGGCTTCGCGACCTTCGGTGCCTTCGGCGGATCGGGAAGCGGCGGAACCCAGTCGGTCGGCGGCCACGGCATTCCCGCGCGCTTGGCCCGGCGCTGTCGGAGCCACACGTCGAGGAGCGACTCGGCGAGCACGTCTGCAGCCTCAGCGCGGCGGCGTCGAAGGTCGGCGAGGCGCTCGTCGACCTCCGGCTGGGGTTCGGTCTCGTCCATGCGCACGACAGGTCGCTCGACGCGGCGGGACAGTCCAGGCGAACGTGGACGGAGTTGGATCCGTTGAACATGTCCGCGACATCGACGGCGCGGCACGGGGGTATCTGTGAGCCGCCGACAGAGAGAGCGGAGAGCAGTCCCACAACCGAGTTCTGTCCCGTCAGCAAACCGAACGAGCGCGCGGGCTTGGTGATGCAGAGAACGGAACGGCCAGGAGCGCCGCAGAGAGTGTGTCCCGTCGTGCGCCATCAGAGAGCGGTAGCGGGCCGCTCCCCATGCGGAGCCACTTCATCCTACGACGCATCGCGTGCGTAGGCGGTCAACAGAGAGCCTCGGTGGTCACCCCACCGGGGCTCTCTCCGTTTTGGCCCGTGAGAACGAGGGGTTGCGCGAGGCGGCGATCCGAGCCCGCGGTGCGCCCTGCTGTGCGCCAGAGCCGCGGTGTCTGGCGCGAGAGCCCCGGCGGGCGGCTCTGGAGGTCTGCGGGGCTCTGGGACGGGCCAGAGACGCTCAGAGACGCTTCGGAGCCGGTTTACACCAAAGAGCCGATGGTTGACGTCGGCGCGTGGGACATCGGGGGGGCGGGTGAGCAGCGGGGCGGCACCGCCCCGCCGCTCACCCGCTCCTGCCGAAAGGGGGCTATCTCATCCGGCACGTTTGCTCGACCGCGTTCCGCGTGCCTTCATCCTGGGTGACTCGTCGCCGTGACGCGCAATCCCCCCTCGTCGCCGCGCTCGAAGGCCAGAGTCAATCCGGCGCGTTGGAATGTGGTGATGACAATGCCGAGACCGAGACCGAGACTGCCGTCCGCGCGCGGCGTCCCGCGGGGTAGGGACGAAGGCGGATGGGCAATCGTGCCGAGCAGGGATTCGGGCATTCCCGGCCCGTCGTCCTCGACGCTTAGAACGAAGGCTCCGGGTGTCTGCACGAGGAGCACTGCCACGTGCCCGCCTGGACGTCCGTGGCGGATAGCGTTGTGCACGAGGTTGCCGATGCCTCGCTCGAGCAGTGTGGGGGCGGCGCGAAGCACGATGGGGGTGTCCGGGCGTCCGAGCGAGAGCTGGATGTCCCGTTGCTCGGCGAGCAGGGCGAACCGCGCCACCACGGTCTCGAGGAGCATCCCGAGCTCGACGTCGCTCTCGGCGAACTGTGAGGTGAGTTCGCCCTCGATGGTCGACGCCGCTTCGAGGTTGGCGAGCAGCGTCGTCATGTAGACGTGCTCCGAGAGGGCACGGGCGAGAAGCGCCTTGCGCTCGGCTGCCGGAACGTCCGCAAGCAGTCGCTCGAGCGCCAGCTGGAGAGCGGCCAACGGTGTGCGCAGGTCGTGCGCCATCTCGGCAAGATGCCGCTCGAGGCTCTCTGCTCGTCGCGCAAGCAAGGCCCTTGCTCGTGCCTGCTGCTCGATCCCACGCTCGAGGGAACGAGCAACAGCGTCGAGGTCGTCCGGATCGCGGTCGACCGGCGTCCCTTCCTCCCGGCCCAGCTGCTCGGCGATCTGCCGAAGCTGTCGAATCCTGCCGCGGAGCGGGCGTACGACGGTTCCCCAGGCCAGCAGAAGTCCGAGGCCAGCCATTGCTCCCGCGCCCGCGAGGGCCAACGCGACCCACATGCTCCAGTTCGTGGATGGGACCACCTCGGCCTGGACGAGCCCACATGGCCCCTGGCTCCGACGCCACTGCACGCGGCCGCCGAGGCCCCAGAGCAGGCCGTTGTGCACAGGGGAGGAACGCGCCGTGCGCATGCGTGCTTCCAGGGCGCGATCGAGCGCGCCCCCCAAGGGGTCCCGCGGTGCAAGCGATGTCCCGTCGAAGGTGTCGAAGCGAAGCCGGCCAAGGCGCGTCGACCGCCACGAGTCGGGGTTCGCGTCACAACGATCGAGAGCTTCGGCCACCCGTTGCGGTGGTGAGACGGCCATGCGCTCGAGCTGCCCATGGGCGCGCAACACGACCACGGTGTTCACCGTGGCAAGGACGAAGGCAAAGGCGAGCGAGCCAACCAAGACGAGGACACGGGTCGAGAACCGACTTTTGAGCGTCGAGCTCATGGTTCGAACCGCCAGCCAATGCCCCACACGGTCTTGATGTGTTCCGCGGCATCGCCCAGCTTGGCGCGGAGGCGCGAGACGTGACTGTCAACGGTTCGCTCCAGGCGCTCGCTGTCTCCGGACAACACCTCGAACGCAAGCGTGGCGCGCGAGACGGCTCGCCCTGGCCGCCGGACGAGGTGCGCGAGCACCTCGAACTCGCCCGGCGTCAGCGCGACCGGCTCACCGCCGACCCGTAGTTCGCGACGCGCAAGATCGACCAGCGCATCACCGAACGCGATGCGATCACCCGGTTCGCTCGCCGGAGTGGTCCGGAGGCGGATCCGCGCCACCAGCTCGGCGATGAAGAAGGGCTTCGAGAGGTAATCTACCGCGCCACCCTCGAGCGCGCGCAGCCGCGTAGCGACGTCCACGAGAGCGGTCAGCACGATCACGGGGACGCGCTGCGTCGCGGCTTCCGAGAGCAGAGGCCATCCTTCCGAGCTACCGAGCATGAGGTCGAGGATCAGCAGGTCGGTGGCACGTCTGCGGAGGATGGGATGCGCCTCCTCGACGGAGCGAACCGAGGTGACCTGGTAGCCCTCAGCGCCCAAGCCCTCTTCCAGCCCGAGTGACACCTGCCGGTCGTCCTCGACGACCAGGACTCTTCGAGCAGGAGCCGTCGGTCCGACCATGATGCCCCTCGTCAGCGCGCGCGCAGTTCTTCGACCACCAGCCCGGCGTAGAGCCGCACCACGGCCGTCAGGGCGAGCTCGGAATAGGAGTATTGGTCGCCTCCGCCAGCCGAGGGCTCGCGCATCGCAAAAACCCCGTAGAAGCCCCGACGCCGGTCGACCCAGGGCTGATATCCCCCTTTGCCACCATGCCCCTGTTGGTGGACCTCGCTGCAGGTCGCGTCCTGAACGCCAAGCAGATCTTCGGGCGTGAACGCCTCAGGCGTCCGGCCGAAGGCCAGCAGCGTCTGGGCGTCGGTGTTCCGGTAGCACCAGCGCCACGTATTGAGTCCGTAGTCGAGCCCCGGCTGGAGTTGCGACCTGCGAACGACGCCAGCAGGCAACTGATTGCGCTCCTGCTCCTCGAGCGCCTCCGCAGAGAGCAGCGTACCGGGCGCGCCTGCGTGATAGATCGCGCGGACGAAGCGGGCGTAATCGGTCACTGAGGTACGCATCGCTCCCGAAATCTCCGTCGGATTCTGATAGGTGGCAGACATCCCTACGGGAGTACGCACCAGCCTCTCGAACAAGCTCGCATAGGGTTCCCCGGTCGCGACCTCGAGCATCGCCGCCGCGATGACCTGTGGCGCCGCCCCGTACTTGAACACGGTACCAGGGGGCTGAGCATGGTTGGCTGTGGTCCCCGCGTTGGGCGTGGCCACCTCGGCGTCCGCCGAGTCGGAGAGAATTCGGCAGGCGCACTGCTGCATGGTGAACGAGTTGTTTCCCACGCAGGAGTGATCGGGCAGCAGACCACTCGTGAAAGACAGGAGTTGACGCAGCGTGACGTTGGCGCCGCGGCCAAGATTGCCGGCCCCGCAGGTCCCCGACAGGACCGTGCCCACCGTCGTGTCGAGCCCCGCAGCGACGCTTGGCAGCGTCCCTTCCGCGACGAGCTCGTCTACGGCGGCCAGGAGCACGGTCGAGGTCACCCACTTCGAAGACGACGCCACCCCGGTGACCAGATCAACCGTGAACGGTTGGTTACCGCTCGGGCAGGCGTACTGCGGGCTCATGCAAACCCCGCCTTCGGACTCGAAGAGCAGCGTGTCGTCGCCGTCGTAGACTTGGACGGCGTAGCCGCTGATCGAGCCGCTGGCGACCTTGTCCTGGAGCAAGTCCTCGAGGATGGCGAAGCTCGGTGCGCCGCCGGCGTCACCTGAGCCGCCGCCGCCGGCGTCACCTGAGCCGCCGCTGCCGGCGTCACCCGAGCCGCCGCACGCGGCAAGCAGCGCGAGACAAGCAAGGAGACGTGAAGTCAAACTGACTCGAGTCAAGGTCATGATCTCCTACGGGTTCGGATTGAAGCGTTCGAACCAGTCGATGTTGCGCTGCGTATAGTCGGCGTACATCGCGTGCTCGGCACGCATGGCCTTCACCTGCGAGCGGATCGCGCCGAGCGAGTCCGACTGGCTGACGATGGTTGGGAATTGCCCGGGGTTCGCCGTGACGAACTGTCCGATGGCGTCGCCATCCGTGTCGAGGAAGCCACCGTCGTCGACGAAACCGGCCGCCCGCA
>VGRJ01000159.1 GCA_016875405.1 Deltaproteobacteria bacterium
AGCTCGAACCCGCGCGCTCCGACGAACCCCCACGCGTCGGTGACGTCGTCCTCGATCTGCAGGCGCAGCGTGCGGCCTCGGAGCGACTCCAGATGCCAGCGGACGAGCGCCTCGGGCTCGTTCTGCTCGAGGCCGCGGCTGGTGCGCAGGACATCGGCGCCGTCGCGCAACACGACCCGCGCGTGACCGCCATGGACGTAGAAGCGGAGCTCGCTGGTCGTCGCGTCGACGGTGAAGTCTTGCCACAGCTTGCCCGTCGCCTTGTCGCCCTTCGGCAGGACGAAGGTCGTGACGCGCGGCTTCGCGTCCTTGCCTTTGAAGACCGCGAACGCATCGCCCGAGCCCGACCAGCCGGTGAGATCGCCGGTCGCGAAATCGCCGTTGACGAGCGCGGCCTTCGGCAGGTTCGCGCCCTTCGCGAGCGGCGTGAACGGCGCGCCCTCGGGCCCGAGGTAGGCACGCACGAGGTGCACCTGGTACGGATTCCACGACGACAGCACGAACACGAGGTCGTGGACGCCGCCCTGCGGCGGGCTCGACCACGAGGGCACGAGGTACGGCCCGTACTCGCCGCCCCACTCCTCCTCGCGGCCGCGCTCCGAGAGCCCGTCGTCGTAGCCGACCGCGCCGGTCTTCGAGTGGAACGCGTGCCCGTAGCCGACGCCCCCCTCGACCCCGACATCGACGAGCCGCAGCCCCTTCGCGAAGGGCCCGGTCGGAGAGCTCGCCGCGTGCATCACGACCCCGCGCGGCTCGTGGCAGTTGTACGCGAGGAGGAACATCCCGAGCCCGGCGTGCTTGCGCGCGGACAGCTCGCCCACGCACGCGGCGTCGAGCACCGGTACGGCCGCCGCTTCACCCGCGACGAAGGCCGCGCCGTCCCAGTAGGTCCACGCGCCTCGGTCGGCGACCTTCGAGGCGGGCACCCTCGCGAGATAGACGGCGCTCTTGCGGTAGGGGCCGCTCCCATAGACGTAGAGCTCATCGCCCTCGCGGACGAGGCTCACGTTGACGAAGCGCGTGGTCGCGACCTTGTGATCGAGCGTGAGCGCGCCGAGCGTCGCACCGTCGGTGTGCGCGAGGACCGAGTGGGTGTGGACCTTCGTCGTGAAGGAGTAGCCGGTCGAGAAGAACACGTACGTGCGCCCGTCGACGACGACGCCGTCGACCGGGACGTTCATCGGCCCGAGGTCGACGCCGGGCACCGAGAGCGTACGAAACGCGCCGCCGCTCTGCGTCTCCCAGGTGAGCTTCGGCAGCGTGCCGCCGGGCGCCCAGGCGAGCGCCGCCGTCGCAGACGAGTCGTCGTCCCAGCGCGTCTTGTCGACGGTCCACGAGTCGCCGAAGAGGAAGGTGAGCGCGCCGCCCCGCTCGAACGCGACGCCGAGGTCGGTGCCGGCGAGGTTCAGCGGCGCGAGCGGCGTGACGCTCGTGTTCGTGAGCTGGCCGAGGAGCTCGGTGTGGAGGACGCGAAGCTCGCCTGGATTGACGGGCGTCCCTTGACCACCGTCACCCCCGGTGCCGCTCGAGGCGCCCCCGGTGCCCGCCCCGCTCGACGATGCGCCGCCGCTCCCCGTGGTCGAGGCGCTCGCGACGGACGAGGAGCTCGCGAGGGGCGGCGACCCCTCGGGAGCCGAGGTGCAGGCGACGAGGGCGAGCGCGTACGCGAGACCGCGCGCCGAAGCGCGCGCGCCACGGTCGGTCAGCAGCGCGTGCCGCCTCGAACGAGTGGCGTTGCGTTGGGCCATTCCGACAAGATTCCGCGAGGCGGAGAGTACCGTCAACTCCGGCCGCGGGTCGCAGCAGACGACACAGAGGGTTTCGCGCCGCGGGGCTGCGCCTTGCCGCGAGCCGCCGCGCGCAAGAAGCGCCCCGTGTGCGAGCCCTTCACGCGGGCGACCTCCTCGGGTGTGCCCTCGGCGACCACGAGGCCACCGCCCGCCCCGCCCTCCGGGCCGAGATCGACGAGCCAGTCGCTCGCGCGAATGACGTCGAGGTTGTGCTCGACGACGAGGACGGAGTTGCCCGCCGCGACGAGTCGCTCGAGCACGCCGAGCAGGTGGCGAACGTCCTCGAAGTGGAGGCCCGTCGTGGGCTCGTCGAGGACATAGAGGGTGCGGCCGGTGTCGCGACGCACGAGCTCCCGCGCGAGCTTCACGCGCTGGGCCTCGCCGCCCGAGAGCGTCGTCGCGGGCTGCCCGAGGGCGATGTAGCCGAGGCCGACCTCCTCGAGCGTGTCGAGGTAGCGGGCGATCGCGGGCAAGTTCGCGAAGAGCTCGCGCGCCTCGGCGACCGAGGTCTCGAGCACGTCGGCGATGGAGCGCCCCTTCCACGTGACGCGCAACGTGGCGTCGTTGTAGCGCTTGCCGCGGCACGTCTCGCACTGGACGTACACGTCCGGCAAGAAGTGCATCTCGATGGCACGCACGCCCGCGCCCTCGCACGCCTCGCAGCGGCCGCCCTTCACGTTGAACGAGAAGCGCCCCGGCCCGAAGCCAAACGCCCGCGCCTCCTTCGTCTCGGCGAAGAGCTGCCGCAAGAGATCGAAGAGCTTCGTGTAGGTGGCCGGGTTCGAGCGCGGGGTGCGGCCGATCGGCTGCTGATCGATCACGATGACCTTGTCGAGCGCCTCGACGCCAACGAGCCGTCGATGCTCTCCGACGGGCTCGAGCGCGCCGTGGAGCGCCCGCCGCAGCGCAGGCTCGAGGATCTGCCCGACGAGGCTCGACTTGCCCGCGCCGCTGACGCCCGTCACCGAACAGAGGACCCCGAGCGGGAAGCGCACCGTGAGGTCCTTCAAGTTGTTCGCGCGCGCCCCCTCGACCGTGATGAAGCCCGAGGGCCGTCGGCGCTCGCGTGGCTCGGCGACGCGCCGCTTGCCCGAGAGGTACGCGCCGGTCAGCGACTCGGGCGCGCGGAGGAGAGCCGAGGGCGGCCCCTCGGCCACGACGCGACCGCCGAGCTTTCCTGCGCCCGGCCCGAAGTCGACGACGTGATCGGCCGCGAGGATCGTGTCCGCGTCGTGCTCGACCACGATCACGGTGTTGCCGAGGTCGCGCAGGCGCTCGAGGGTCGCGACCAGGCGCTCGTTGTCGCGCTGATGCAGGCCGATGCTCGGCTCATCGAGCACGTACATCACCCCCGATAGCTCGCTGCCGAGCTGCGCGGCGAGCCGGATGCGCTGGGCCTCGCCACCCGAGAGCGTGGCCGTGCCGCGCTCGAGCGTGAGGTACTCGAGCCCGACGTCGAGCAAGAACGTCAGCCGATGCCGGATCTCCTTCAGCACCTCGGCCGCGATCTCGGCCCGCGCGCCCGTGAGCCTCACCCCATCGAAGAACGAGAACGCGTCGGCGATCGTCATGCCGCCGACCTCGACGAGACTCTTGCCCTCGAAGCGGACGCTCCTCGCCTCGGGGCGGAGGCGGGCGCCACCGCAGGCGCGACACGCCGCCTCGCGCAAGTAGCGACGGTGCTTGTCGCGCATCGCCTCCGAGGTCGTCGACTCGAAGCGTCGCAGGAGCTGCGGGGCGAGCCCCTCCCACTTCATCGCCCACGAGCCCTTCGAGTGCTTGCCCGACCAGGCCACCTCGATGCGCTCGTCGCCGACACCCCAGAGCAGGAGGTCCCGCTTTTTCTGGGGGATCTTGCGCCACGGGACGTCTCGCGGGATCGCGAGGTGCTTGCATAGGGCACCGACGATGCGGCTCGTCCAGCCGGTCGACTCGGCCACGTTGCGCCACGGCTCGATCGCACCCTCGTCGATCGACAGCGACGGATCCGGAACGACGAGCGACGCGTCCGCCTCGAGCTTCGTCCCGAGCCCGCTACACGACGGACACATCCCGAGCGGCGAGTTGTACGACAGGGCCTGCGGGGTGAGCTCGGGCAGCGCGAGGTCGCAGCGGAGGCAGGTGCGCGTCTCCGAGTAGCGACGGACCTCGCCACCCTCGACTTCGACGGTCATGCGCCCCTTGCCAACACGAAGCGCGAGCTCGACGCCATCGGTCAGGCGCGCGCGCCCATCCGGGCCGAGCACGAGGCGATCGACGACCACCTCGATCGAGTGCTTGCGCTTCTTGTCGAGGGGCGCTGCCTCGTCGAGCGTCGTCGTGACCCCGTCGATGCGTGCGCGCACGAAGCCGCGGCTCCGCAGGTCCTCGAGCACGTCCTCGAACGCGCCCTTGCGATGCGTGACGACGGGGGCGAAGAGCGTGGCCCGGGTGCGCTCGGGGAGCGTCGCGAGCTCGGCGACGATCTCGGCCGCGCTCCGCCCAACCACCTCGCCTCCACAGGTGGGGCAGCGCTGCTCGCCCGCGCGCGCGTAGAGGACGCGCAGGTAGTCGTAGATCTCGGTGGTCGTCCCCACCGTCGAGCGCGGGTTCGAGGACGCGGACTTCTGCTCGATCGCGACCGTGGGGCAGAGCCCGCGAATGTGCTCGTACTTGGGCTTCTCGAGCTGACCGATGAACTGCCGCGCGTAGGTCGAGAGCGACTCGACGTAGCGCCGCTGCCCCTCGGCGTAGATCGTGTCGAACGCGAGGGAAGACTTGCCGGAGCCCGAGACGCCCGTGAACACGACGAGCCGCTGCTTCGGGACCGCGAGCTCGTCGATGCGGAGGTTGTGCTCGCGTGCGCCTCGGACGAGCAGCAGTTCGGTGGGTGCAGCCTTCGGCATGAGGCCGTCACCTAGCACGCCTCGAGCCTATTGTCGGACGCCCGCTTCTTCGAAATGCGGGGGGACATCTGCTAGGGTCCGTGGCGCTATGTCACGCGTTCACAACTTCAACGCCGGTCCCGCAGCTCTCCCCCTCCCCGTCCTCGAGCGCGCGCAGCGCGAGATGGTCGAGTTCGAAGGCAGCGGCATGAGCCTGCTCGAGCACAGCCACCGCGGGAAGGTCTACGAAGCCGTCCACAACCAGGCGATCGCGCTCTTGCGCGAGCTCGTCGGCATCGGCGACGAGTACGAGATTCTGTTCCTCCAGGGCGGCGCGAGCCTGCAGTTCGCGATGCTGGCAATGAACCTTCTCCACCCCGGAAAGAGCGCGGACTACCTGCTCACCGGCGTGTGGTCGAAGAAGGCGCTCTCCGAGGCGAAGCTGCTCGGCAAGCCGCGCGTCGCCGCCGACACCGCGAAAGACGGCGTCTACACGCGGGTCCCGCGCCAGGACGAGCTCTCGCTCGACCCCGAGGCCGCGTACGTCCACATGACGACGAACAACACCATCTTCGGCACGCAGTGGCACTACGACCCCGAGGTCGGGAGCGTGCCGCTCCTCGCCGACATGTCGAGCGATTTCCTGTGGAAGCCCTTCGACATCAAGCGCTACGGCATGGTCTACGCAGGCGCGCAGAAGAACATCGGGCCCTCGGGCCTCGCGGTCGTCGTGATGCGGAAGGATCTCATCGCCGCGGGCCGCAAGGACATCCCGGTCATCCTCCGCTACGACACGCACGCCGAGAACCAGTCGCTCTACAACACGCCGAACACCTTCGCGATCTACATGGTCCGCAACGTGCTCGAGCACGTGAAGGGCATGGGCGGCCTCGCGGCGGTCGAGAAGACGAACCGCGCCAAGGCCAAGGTGCTCTACGATGCGATCGATGGTGACGCAGACTTCTGGCGCTGCCCCGTCGAGAAGGACAGCCGCTCGACGATGAACGTCGTCTGGCGCCTGCCGACCGAGGAGCTCGAGGAGCGCTTCGTGAAGGAGGCCACCAAGGCCGGCTTCGTCGGCCTCAAGGGTCACCGCTCGGCGGGCGGGATCCGCGCGTCGATCTACAACGCGGCGCCCGAGGAGTCGGTGGCTGCGCTGGTGGAGTTCATGGCCGCCTTCCGCAAGTCCTGCTGACCGCGCGACGAGGCATCGCCGGGGCCTTCGTTGCGCTCTCCGGTCCGAGGCTCACGTACCGGACCGTACGCTCCGCTTCGGTCCTCGAGC
>VGRJ01000160.1 GCA_016875405.1 Deltaproteobacteria bacterium
TCGCCTTCGAGGGCGACAGCCACGTCGAGTGGTTTGAAGGAAACTTCCAGGATTACGAGGCCGACAAGAAGCGCCGCCTCGGCGAGGACGCGACGACGCCGACGCGTCCCAAGTTTCGACGGCTCACCGAGTAGGTCGGCTCACGGGGTAGGTCGGCAGACGGCGCTGCCCGTCGCGCGAGGCCGCGTGAGGAGGGGGTGCACCCGACTCACTCCACCGGGGACGCGGGCGTCGCGAGCTTCTTGACGGCGTCGGCGGCCTTTAGCTTCGCGCGGAACCGGCGCAAGTAGACGGTCATCGCCACGCCGAACGCGGCCGAGGCGAGCGCGAGCCCGAGGGTGAGCGCCCCGTCGCCGCGCGCAAACATCACAAACGAGCGGAGCGCGAACAGGGCCGCGAGGCTCGCTGCCGCGACGATCAGGATCTGGTGGACGTTGCGGAGGTTCACTGCGGGTGTGCGTCGAAGAAGTCGAAGAGCGTCTCGGCGTAGGTGGCGTTGAACGTCGGCACGTGGCCCGCGCCCACGAGGGTCCATAGCTCGACCGAGCCTCCCGTGCACCCCGTCGCGCGGGTCACGAGCGTCTCAGCGCCCGGCTCGTCCTTCGTGAGATCGAGCGGAGGCGCAGTCGCCTCGCCCGTGCAGCCGTCATGCTTCGCCCAGTAGGCCACGCAGTCCTCGGCGCCGAGGTTCTTCGCGTTGGTCTCGTACGTCACCGCAGCGTCCTTGTCGCCGTGAACGTGCAGGACGTGGAGGGGCGCTTTGGGCTCGCAGAGCGCGCCTACGTCCACGGGCATGTCTCCGGCGAGCACCGCGACGGCCGCGAGCGTGTCGGTGATCTCGCACGCCATGCGGTAGGTCATCGCGCCCCCGTTCGAGTGACCGGTGAGGTAGATGCGCCGCGGGTCGACGTTGTACGACGCTCGCACGTCGGCGAGGAGCGTCGTTAAGTAGCCGACATCGTCGACCGTGCTCCCGCCATGATCGCCGGGCCAGTCGTTCCAGTAGCGCGCGTTCGTCGCGTCGAAGGTCCCGTCGGGCGTCAGGAACAGGTAACCGCGCCCGAGCGCGACCGGACCGAGCCTCAGGTAGAGCTCCTCGACGAGCCCGCTCGACTGATAGCCATGCAGGGAGATGACGAGCGGAGACGCGCTCCTGGCGTCGTAATCGCCGGGGACCTGGAGCGTCACCGGGCGATCACCGCCGAACACCGTGGGCGGCGGCGTAGGCTCGAGCGGGGCGGAGTCGCTCGTCGACGAGCATGCGGTCCCCAACGCGAGGAGCACGACCGTGGCGAGCGCGCGCGTGGCGACATCGAGGGTGCGAGGGAACGAGCTCATGACGAAGGTCCTCGCGTCAGAAGGTCCAGGTCGCCGTGGCCGAGCCAGGGCCGACCCGCACGTCGGGGACGAGCGACGCGTCCTGATAATCGCGGATGAGTTTGTCCTGCTGGGCGACGAGGCCTCCGATCAGCATGCCGATGCCCGCGAGCTGCGCCGCGCCGTCGAGCATCAGCCAGAGGACCCCCGCGCCCTCGGCCTCGGCCGTGTGAATGGTGATGAAGGGACCGACGACCGGCGCCATGAGCGCAACGGTCGCCTCGCCGTCTCGGCGGGAGCCGCTCAAGCCGATGCTGAGACCCGTGAGGAACGACACGAGGAAGGGGACGCCGGCCGTGAGCGAACCGGCGAGGACGAGGCCACGCCGCGCGCGGCGCTCGAGGTGATAGCCGAGCGGCACGGGCTGCCCTTCGGTGTACTCGAGCATCGAGGCGCCGGTGACCCCGGGCACACCGCGCGACCCCGCCCCGACGGCGGGCGCAAAGGGGGACTCGGCAGGCACGAGGAAGTAGCCGTAGCCCGGAGGAGCGAGGGGCGCGCAGTCGTAAGGCCCGCGAGCGAGGGGCGCGGCGGCGCTCGGCGGTGCCCACGGCGTCGCCGCGAGCGGCCCCTCGGGAGCGACGGGGGGCGTCATCGCGGGGACCGACGGCGGCGCCGCGAGGCTCGGCGAGGCGGCTGCAGGCGCTGCGGGGGAAGGCGCGGCAGCGGTTGGTGCGGAGCCCGGAGAGCCTACGTTCGGCGCGACTTGCTGCGAGCGTGCCTCGTCGGTGAGCGAAGCGAGCGCGACGACGACTGCGGCGGAGACGCGAGGGTGTCGGTGCATGACCCTCTCTCGGGTATCACGCGTGGCCGCGTCGATGCCACCCACCGCGGCGCGAGGGCCGCGAATGAAGAGCCGAGCAGGGCCGCGAATGAAGAGCCGAGCAGGCCCGCGAATGAAGAGCCGAGCAGGCCCGCGAATGAAGAGCCGCGCGGCGCTTGTGACCGTCGGCCGTCGAGGCGCTCGACGGTCCGAGGAATCGGGGTGGACCAGAGGGGGATCGAACCCCTGACCTCCGCATTGCGAACGCGGCGCTCTCCCAGCTGAGCTACTGGCCCGAAGCGACGCGGGACACTAGTTCGAGCACAGCTACAGTCAAGGGTATTCTCTCGCGCGTCCCGTGTTCCGCGTGCGCTCGCGCGCTGCGTCGTGCGATGCTCAAGAGTGCCCGGTGAGGTCTCCGAACGCGACGTGCCCGCTCGATGGAGTCGAGAAGTACCGCGTCCTCGCGCGTCTCGGGCGCGGCGGCATGGGCGACGTCTTCCTCGCCGAGCACGCGCTGCTCAACCATCGCGTCGTGGTGAAGGTGCTGCACGCCGAGCTCGCGACGCGCCCTCATCTCGTCGACCGCATGCGCCTCGAGGCCCAGGTGCTCGCACAGCTTCGACATCCGAACCTCGTGCGGGTGACCGACTTCGACGAGACGCCGCTCGGTAGGCCCTACCTGGTGATGGAGCACCTGGTGGGCGTGAGCCTCGCCGCCGAGCTCGAGGCGCGTGGCGCACCGCTCGACCTCCGCGACGCACTCGACCTCGCCCTCCAGGCGCTCGAGGGCCTGGCTCACGCGCACGCGCGCGGGCTCGTGCACCGCGACGTGAAGCTCGACAACCTCTTCGTCTGCACGCCCGGACCATCGCACGCGCGGCCGCGGCTGAAGGTCCTCGACTTCGGGATCGCCAAGGTGCTCGACGGCGGGGCGGACGGCTTCGCGCCACTGGCCTTGCCGACCGCGGCAGGCGTCGTCGTCGGGACGCCTCGCTTCTTCGCGCCCGAGCAGGCGCGTGGCATGCCGCTCGACGCACGCGCCGACCTCTACTCGTTCGGCCTCTGCCTTTACGCGATGGTCGCGGGACGCGGCCCCTTCGACGACCGCGCGACGCTCGTGGCGCTCGCCCGCGCCCACCTCGTCGACGTCCCGCCCGCACCCTCGGCCCTCGCCCTGCGACCACTGCCCGCGGCGCTCGACGCGCTGGTGCTCGCCTGCCTCGAGAAGCGCCCGGTCGATCGTCCTGCCTCAGCCGCGGAGCTCGCCGACGCGCTCCGCGCGCTCGCCCGGAGCCTCGCCTGACGCGGACGTTTCGCTGTTCGAGCCTAGGCGCGCGTGCTATTTCTGGGTGGTGGCGTGGACCGCTCTCCAGCGCGGCCGCGACCAGGGAGGACGACATGTACGGAAGCAGCCACGAGGGTGGCGGGACCGATCGGCCCGCACATCCAAGGAAGCGCGTGACGGCACCGAGCTTGCGCGAGCGCAAAGGGGCCGAGGCCATCACCATGGTCACGGCGTACGACTTCACGATGGCGCGACTGCTCGACGAGAGCGGCATCGACGTGCTGCTCGTGGGCGACTCGCTCGGCATGGTGGTGCAAGGCGCTGAGACGACGATCCCCGTCACCCTCGACGAGGTCTGTTACCACACGCGCGCCGTCGCCCGCGGAGCACGCCACGCACACGTGGTAGGCGACATGCCCTTCATGAGCTTCCAGGTCTCGGCGACGCAGGCGCTCGAGAACGCCGGGCGCCTCGTAAAGGAGGGCACGGCGCACAGTGTGAAGCTCGAGGGCGGCGCTGAGCTCGCCGAGCACGTCCACCGCATCACGCGCGCCGGGATCCCGGTGATGGGACACGTCGGCCTGACGCCGCAGTCGTACCACGCGCTCGGCGGCTTCAAGGTGCAAGGCAAGAGCGAGGAAGCCGCGCGGCGGATCCTCGAGGACGCGCTCGCACTCGAGGAGGCTGGTGCCTTCGCCATCGTGCTCGAGGCGATCCCACCCGACGTCGCGCAGCAGGTGACGCGCGCGCTGTCGGTGCCGACGATCGGCATTGGTGCGGGGCCCGCCTGCGACGGCCAAGTGCTCGTCTGTTACGACATGCTCGGGATGAGCCTCGGTCACCGACCGAAGTTCGCGCGGGCCTTCGCGGAGCTCGGCTCAGCGGTGCAAGAGGCGGCGCGACAGTTCACCGCCGACGTTAGGAGCGGGACCTTCCCCGCCCCCGAGCACGCCTACGCCCCGAGCGCCTCCGCGGCTCCGAGCGCACCGCGGACGCGCCGCAGCTCGGCGAAGCTCGCCGCCGTGTGAGCGCCGCAGCTCGACGTCGGGCGTAGGTCAGGCCCCGGTGAGTGACCCGGCTTCGCGGCGCGCGCGGATCGCCCCGCGCGCTCGAAGCAACAGCTCGACGACGAGCAACCCTAGGAGCGCGAGCGCCACCTCCGACGAGACATCGATCGGAGGCGCCTCACCAGCCCCCGCAGCGCCTCCCCGCGACGCGGCGAGGTCGAGAGGAGCCGCCGCAAACTCGCGCTCGTCGAGGCCCGCAACGCGCGTCGAGCGCACGCCCGACACCTCGAACTCGTAGAGGCCGGCGCGCTCCGCGACGAGCTCCCCTGCCCCCAACCTCGGGAGCGCCAGCGCCTCCTCGCGCCCGCGCCCATCGACGAACCGCGCGCTCGTGAGGCCACCTGCGGCTTCGAGCGCGGCGCCAACGGTCACGCGCCCTGCACCGACCCGCGCGCGCGCCTCGTTCGCGAGCCGCTCGAGGAGCGCGAAGAGCGCAGGCCGCAGCGCAAAATCACTCTCCGAGGCCGCGAGCGGCAAGGTCGACACGAGCACCAGGCCACGACCGAGGCGATGCTCGATGAGAAAGGGCGCGCCGTCCTGCCAGCGAGCCGCATGCTTGATTTCCGTCAACCCAGGCTCGAGCTCGAGCGACGCGCGGCCGCGCGGGGCGAGATCGTCGAGGCCATCCGCAGCGTCGGCGAACAGCGCATCCGGCCCCGCGAGGCCCTTCACCGGGCTCGGTCTCCAGCGCACGAGCGCGGGTACCAGCGCGCCAAAGCTCATCCCGAGAGGAGCCGCAGCCGCGCGCGGCCCGAGCGTCACGAGCGCTACCCCTCCGCGCTCGACCCACGCCGCGACGTCGCGCCGCTGCGTCGGCGTGAGGCCCGGCGCGTCTTCGACGAGCAGGAGGGCGTAGGGGTCGAGCTCCTCCCGTGGCTCCGGCACGACCGCCATCGGCGTGAGCTCGAAGCCGAGCTCCATCGCGCGGAGCGCTTGCTCGACGAGCGGCGCGCCGCCGGTCGGGACGCGACTCTCGGCCGGGTCGAGGACGATCGCCGCTCGAAGCGCGGCCCCGGTCGAGAGCACCGGCGCCGAGTCGTCCTCCGCGATCGCGTCGGCGCCTCGAAGCACCGCCGTGAGGGGTTTGCCGGCGTGACGCTCGAGGCTGGCGTCGGACAGCGTCACCCCGAGATCGCTCGCCGCGCCGTCGAGGTGAACAGGCGACTCGGCGAGCGTCTCGTCGCCGGCGACGATCGCGACCCGGCGCGCCTCTGCGCGAACGCCGGCAACAGCGCCCACCGACGCACTCGGCGCGGGGGCTCCCCGAGCGCCCGGAGCGCCGCGCGTGCAGCCGATGCGCACGGTGACGCGGCTCCCCGAGCGGCTCGCGTGGACAATCCCACAATCATCGACAGCCCCGCGAAGCTCGTCGAGCGGCGCGGAGACCGCAACGCCCCCGGGCTCGTCCGCCCGCGCACCGGG
>VGRJ01000161.1 GCA_016875405.1 Deltaproteobacteria bacterium
CCGGCTTCCCTTTTGCGCGACGTCGGGCTCCTTCGAGTTCGACGCCGACCGCCGCGGCAACAGATTGTGAGGACTCTATCTCGCGGCACGACACGAGCGTCAAGCCCCTCGAGGCACGCGGATCGAATCGACCTCACGGCCCAGGGCGCCATCTGCTACGATCATAGGGGCATGTCCTTCGCCCGGCTGACCGACCGCGACTCGAGCGCCTCGATGGACGCCGCGTGACCCGCGGAGCGGACACCCCCACGGCCCTCGCGCCCGCCGAGACGCTGCGGCTCGGTCGAGCGCTCGTGAGCGAAGTGTCGGCGCGGCTCGCCCGGCAGCTCGGCGGCGTCATCCCCGTGAGCGATCTCGAATCCGCGGGCAACGAGGCGCTCGTGACGCTGCTCCGAGCCCACGATCCGGCCGGTGCGCCCCTCGAGGCTTACCTGCGGCGCTTCCTCCGCTGGGCGATGCTCGACGCGGCGCGGAGCCATCGTCGCGAGGTTCCGCTTGGGAGTCGCGCTCGCGCGCTCGGGGCGTGCCTGTGGCTCGCCGCCGCGGCCGACGACCCGGAGGCCATCGCACCCCCGGCGGACGAACATGCGGCGCTCCGATCGGCGCTCGGGACCCGCGCGCTCGCCACCGTGCTGTCCGGGGTCGGAGGCGGCCTCAGCGAGGTCGCGGCGGACTCGACCGATCGACCCGACCGCGCGCTCGTTCGAGAGCGCGAGCACGCGGCGCTGAGGCGTGCGCTCGGTGCCCTCGAAGACGAGGGGATGCGCGACGTCTTGGTCCGTCACTACTTCGGCGACGAGCCATTCGACTCGATCGCGAGCGCCCGCGGGATGAGCCCGACGCAAATTTGTCGGCTGCATCGCCGCGCGCTCGAGCTGCTCGACCGCTCGCTCCGCACCGAGACGTGAGCGGAGCATGCTCGCCGTTCGCGCCTCAGCCGACCGCGAGCACCTCGAGGCGTGCGAGACCCGAGCAGGTGTCGCCGATCGCCCGCATTAGCCTCAGGCGGTTCGCGCGGACCTCGGGGTCGTCGGCCATCACGAGGACCTCCTGAAAAAAGTCGGCGAGCGCCGGAGCGAGGGCGCCGATGCGGGCGAACGCCGTCGCGTAATCCGCAGCAGCGGCCGCAGCTTCGATCGCGCCCTTCTCCTCGAAGAAGCGGTCGTAGAGGCGTGCCTCGGCCGGCTCGCCTCCGCGCGTCGGGGCGCCGTCCGGCGCCTCCTTCGCGATGTTTGTGGCGCGCTTGAACACCTCGCCCATCTTGGCGCGCGTCGCGCCGTCGAGCTCCGCAATCGCGAGCGCGCGCGCCTGCGCGTCGAGTGGTCGGTCGGCCGCGACCCCGAGCGCGGCTTCGACGGCGTCCGCGGGCGCGATCTCGACGAGCAGCCCCTTCAGTCGGTCCCGGAAGAACGTGCCGAGCTCGTCATCGGCCCCTGCCACGGCCTTGCTCTGCTCGACGTAGCATGTGCGCGCGGCGACGAGCGCCTGCGACACGCGGAGGTCGAGGCCACGCGCGAGCGCGGTGCGGAGCACGCCGAGGCACGCGCGGCGGAGGGCGTACGGATCCGCCGTGCCCGAGGGCTTGAGGCCGATGCCGAAGCAGCCCACCAGCGTGTCGAGCCTGTCGGCCATCGCCACGAGGGCGGCGGGGACGTCACGCGCGGGCTCGTCGTGCGCGCCCTTCGGGCGGTAATGCTCCTCGATGACGTCGGCCACCCCGGACTCGACGCCCTCCGCGCTCGCGTACGAGCGACCCACCGAGCCCTGCAGCTCCGGAAACTCGCCGACCATCAGGGTCACGAGGTCGCACTTCGCGAGGTGAGCGCCGCGCCGCGCCGTCTCGATCGCCTCCGCGCCTGCCCCGAGGGCCGCACCGAGTGCGCCGGCGAGCGACTCGATCCGCTCGGCCTTCTCGAGCATCGTGCCGAGTTTGTTCTGAAACACGACCCCGCGGAGCGCGTCGCGCCGCGAGGCGAGCGGCTGCTTCTTGTCGGTTCTCAAGAAGAAGTGGGCGTCCGAGAGGCGCGCCCTCATGACGCGGTCGTTGCCGCGCACGATGAGCTCGGGAGCCTCGGCGGTGTTGACCACGGCGAGGTAGCGCGGGAGGAGCTTCCCGTCGGCGCCACGTACGCCGAAGTACCGCTGATGACCGCGCGCGACCTCGAGGATCACGCCTTCGGGGATCTCGAGGAAGCGCGACTCGAAGCTGCCCGCCACGACCTGCGGGTCTTCGACGAGCGACAGGTTCTCCCCGACGAGGAACGGGTCATCGATCAGCTCGCCGCCGAGCTCCTTCGCTTTGACGTGGAGGCGCTCGAGCATCGCCTGGCGACGCTCCGCCGGATCGACGAGCACACGCGCGCGCCGGAGCGCCTCGACGTAGTCGCTCGCGCCCGTGAGCGCGATAGGCCCTGGGCTGAGGAAGCGATGCCCGAAGGTGGTGGCCCCGGACGCGATTCCCTCGAGCGAGAACGGCACGACCGCGCCGCCGTAGAGCGCCACGAACCACCGGATCGGGCGACCCCACGCGAGCGCCGTCGAGCCCCAGCGCATCGACTTTCGGAACGGGATCGCGCGCACGAGCTCGGTGAGCGCCGCGGGCAAGAGCTCAACGGTCGCGCGCCCCTTCTCGCGACGCACGCCGCGCAGGTACTCGCCCTTCGGAGTCGCGACGCGCTCGAGGGCCTCGACGGACACGCCGACCTTCTGCGCAAAGGCCTCCGCCGCCTTCGTCGGTTTGCCCTCCTTGAAGGCCGCGCTCACCGGCGGGCCGACCAGCTCCTCCTCGAGATCGGGCTGGTGACTTGCGAGCCCTGGGACGATCACCGCGATGCGACGGGGCGTCCCGAGCGCGCGGAGCCCGCCGTGGTCGAGGCGAAGCGCGGCGAGCCTCTCACGCAGAAGCTCGGGTAGCGCGTTCAAGGCGCCCTCGACGAACGACGCCGGCAGCTCCTCGCATCCGATCTCGAACAGCAGATCTTCGGCCATGGTCTCGTTACTCTCCCGCGATCACCTGGGCGAGCTCGTAGCGGCCCGCCGGTCTGCCCACGATCCACCTTGCCGCCCGCAGCGCCCCCGCCGCGAACAGCTCGCGTGACATCGCACGGTGGGTGAGCTCGAGGCGATCGAACTCCCCGACGAGGTGCACGGTGTGATCGCCGACGATCCCGCCGCCGCGCACCGCGTGAACTCCGATCTCCTCGCGCCGCCGCGCACCGACGTCGCCTTCGCGCCCATGGACCGGAATGAGGCCCTCACGGCCGCGCTCGGCCGCCTGCACGAGGAAGGTCGCAGTGCCGCTCGGCGCGTCGGTCTTCTTGTTGTGGTGCGCCTCCACGACTTCGACGTCGTAGTCGCCGAGCGCCTGCACGGCGCGCCGCACGAGCTCGGCGAGGAGGTGCACGCCGAGGCTCATGTTGGGGGCCCACAGGACCGGGACCTTCGTCGCCGCGCGCTCGAGGAGCGTCAGGCTCTCGGGTGACAGGCGCGTCGTGCCGCTGACGACCGCGACGTCGGCGTGCGCGGCAGACCGAAGGAGCGCGTCGACGGCGCCCGCGGTCGAGAAGTCGATCACCACGTCCGCACCGAGGAGCCCGGAGGCGACGTCCGCACCGACCGCCACGCCGAGCGTACCCGCACCCGCGACCTCACCGACGTCGCGGCCGAGGTTCGGCGATGTCGCCGAGTCGATCGCCCCAACGACGGTGACGCTCCTGGACTGCGCGGCGAGCCGAGTCACCGTCTGACCCATGCGCCCGGTCGCGCCGAAGATTGCAAGCTTGATCGCGGTCATGCTTCGGCCGCGACGCCGAGCCCCACGAGCTCGTCCCGCATCTTCGCCTTTGTCACCGTGCTCGCCGCGACGAGGGGCAGGCGCACGTCCTCGTTCATGCGCCCGAGCATCGCGAGCGCGGCCTTGCAGGGCACGGGGTTCGGCTCGACGAACATCGCGCCGTGGAGCCCGCCGAGAGCGAGGTGCGCCGTCCGCGCTTCGTCCCAGCGGCCGGCGAGGGCGTGCGTCGTGACGGCGCTCACCTGCGCGGGCAGCACGTTCGAGGTGACGCTGATCACGCCGCGGGCGCCGCACGCCATCATCGGCAGGGTGAGCACGTCGTCGCCGCTGAGCAGGGCCAGTCGATCGCCGAGGGCTCGCGCGAGCTCTTGGGAGCGGAGCACGTTCCCGCTCGCGTCTTTCATGCCGACGACGTTGCGCGCTCGCTCGCAGATCTGCACCGTCGCGGCGACGCCCAGGTCGACCACGCTGCGACCGGGAATGTTGTAGAGGACGACCGGGCACCCCACGGCCTCCGCCACCGCGACGACGTGCTCGCACATCCCGTCCTGCGATGGCTTGTTGTAGTAGGGCATCACCAGCATCACCGCGTCGGCGCCCGCCGCGAGCGCCGCCTTGCTCGCCTTGACGGTCTTGGCGGTCGAGTTGCTGCCGGTGCCGGCCATCACCGGGACGCGCCCGCGCGTCGTCTTCACCACCCGCCGGATGACCTCGAGCTGCTCGTCGTCTTCGAGCGTCGGCGCCTCGCCGGTCGTGCCGCACGGGACGAGCCCGCTCACGCCCCCTGCGATCTGGTCCTCGACCAGGCGCTCGAGCGCCTCGGCGTCAACGCGAGAGCCCCCCTTGACGAACGGCGTGACGAGCGCGGTCCAGGTCCCACGGAAGGCGAGGTCGGCCATGGCGGGCGGGGTATACCACGGGAGGTCCACTTTACGGGCGGCAACCAGGACCGCTGTGCTATCGTCCTCATGCGCGAATGGACTTCTCGACCTACCTGAAGAGCATCTCCACGGCCGCCACCACGATCCTCGAGGGAATGGCGGTCACCTTCTCGCATCTGTTCCGCATGCCCATCACGGTCCAGTACCCAGACCGAATGGACCGGCCGATCACCGAGATGCTGCCGCCGCGTTACCGCGGGTTCCTCGAGGTGCAGATGGACATCTGCACCGGCTGCAAGCGCTGCGAGCGCTCCTGTCCGATCGAGTGCATCGCGATCGACCTCATCAAGAACCCCGAGACGAAGAAACAGGAGATGTCGCGCTTCGACATCGACATGGGGAAGTGCATGTACTGCGGCCTCTGCGTCGAAGCGTGCAAGACCGAGTCGACGGGCGCGATCCGCCATACGCGCGAGTTCGAAGGTGCGACCGAGACGTTCGGGACGCTGACCTTCCGCTTCGTTCCGCAGGGGACTCAGCCGATTTACAAGGCGCCCAAGGACTCGAGCGAGATCCCGCTCGGCGCGTACGGCCCCCACGCCCGCGAGGCGCGCGAGCGCGCGATGCGCGACAACCCCGCGATGCTCGACCAGCTTCGCGAGATCTGGGCCAAAGAGAACAAGGGCAAGAAGGGCAAGGCTGCGGTCGGCGTGAACCCCGACAAGGCCAAGACCATCAAGACCGACATCTCGGCGAAGGCCCCCAAGGGCAGCGTGCAGGCCTTCGCGGTGCTGCTCGAGTCGCTCACCGCGCAGACCGACTGCGGCGCTTGCGGCTACCCGACCTGTCGCGATTACACGACCGCGATGGCGAGCGGGAAGGACTACGACCCCTCGAAGTGCGAGCCGGGCGGCGCTGAGTCCACGGCCGATCTCGGCTACGCGATGAACGTCTACTGGAAGAGCCCGACCGAGGCAGACACGATCGCCTTCGGTGCCCCGCAGATTGGCGCGCCCGCGGCTCCGGCAGATGCCGCTCCGGCAGATGCCGCTCCGGCAGATGCCGCTCCGGCAGATGCCGCTCCGGCAGATGC
>VGRJ01000162.1 GCA_016875405.1 Deltaproteobacteria bacterium
GCCCACGGCCTGCCCAGCGAGGGCGGTCATCCTTCGCTGCCTGGCCTGGGTCGATGGCTGCGCCGCGTCGACGTCGATGGCCTGGTGCTCCGGCTCGAGGCAGTGGTTGGCATGGACGAAGACCCCTCGGGTCACATCCCGCACGGCGTGTCGCTGCGCAGTACACTCGAGAGCCACCGCCGTACCCTGCGCATCGGCGATGTAGAAGAAGTGGCCTCCGGCGCGCGGTGGAGTGACCATCGCCGCCTGGGCATCCCTTGCAGACCGAGCTCGCAGCCCGCGGTCGATCAGCGTGAGATAGACGACCCCAACCTGAGCGTCGCGGGTGCGCAGGTTGGTGGTGCCCACGGCGAGCCCGACCTCGTTAAGGCCCAAAAACGGCAGCGCGCCGGCGACGGTGACCCCGACGCTGCGAGGCCCGGTGCTCGGTCGTCGGCGGACCGCGACGACATAAGGCATGTTGTTGGTGCCGAGATCCCAGGTCTGCCCGCACAGCAAGGTTCCTTCGCGCGTCGCGTCGCGCTGCGCGACGAGCGACGTGCAACCGCCGAACAGCTCGCCGCCGCGCCACCACGACAAGGTGTCGCGCAGGTCCGTCAGGCCGTTCAGCACCATCACCTGCTCGATGGTCAGTCCGGCCCCTCGCGCGATGCCACGCATCTCCTCGGCCGTCTCTGGATCCCAATCCGAAGTGGCTCGATACGCGCCGCGCGCAACACGGTGAAGCTCCTCTTCCGTAGCCTCGCGACGCCCCTGTTCGTGTGCCTGTGTGAGCGCGCTCAGGAGGCGGATCTCATAGAGTTCGCGCGCCTCGACACGAAGTTGTTCCCCGAAGGACTCGCCCATCGCGAGACGAGTTCCGGAGACCTCTAGGACGCGGAGCGTGTGAGCGCGCTTCCCCATGCGACCGCAGCCTCCCCGATCTAGGCCGACACCTCTCCCCACGACGGGAACGGATCCCCGAAGGTGCTCCATCCCTCGACGCCCAGGCGAAGCTCGTCATCGCTGAGGAGGCAACGATCAAAGCTGGCTCGGAGCGCCGCCTCGTCCATCTCCATCCCGATGAGCACGATCTCTTGGCGACGATCACCGTAAGGCTCCTGGAAGTCACGGCGGATCTCCGCCTGCGCCTCGGGGGCCTGAGGCCAAGCATCGACCGGCGCCGCTGCCCACCAGTAGCCCGCGCGACTCGAGCGGCAAGCCGGACCGGCTTGAGACCACGCGCCAACCTCGCTCATCCGCGTCGCTAACCAGAAGAAGCCCTTTGAGCGGAGGACGCCCGGCCACTCGCTGGCGAAGAATGCGTAGAGGCGTCCCGGGTGGAACGGGCGGCGTCCGCGGTAGACGAAGCTGCCGATGCCGTACTCCTCCGTCTCCGGCGTGTGAATGCCTGCGAGCTCCTTGGCCCAGCCCGCGTAGGTCGCCGCCTTGTTGTCGTCAAAGAGCCCAGTGCCGAGGACCGTATTGACCGGGACTTGACCATGCTGCGCGCGCACGAGACGCGCATCGGGGTTCAGGTGATGGAGAATGCCTTCAAGGCGCTCGAGGTCGGAGGCTTCGACGAGATCGGCCTTCGAGATAACCAGTACATTCGCGAACTCGACCTGGTCGACGAGCAAGTCGACGATCGTGCGTTGGTCCTCGGGACCGAGCGCGATGCCTCGGGCGCGTAGGTCGTCGGATGAGCCGTACTCTCGAAGGAAGTTCGCCGCATCGACCACCGTGACCATCGTGTCCAACTTCGCGACATCGGCGAGGCTGAAGCCCTGCTCGTCCCGAAAGGAGAAGGTCGCGGCGACAGGCATCGGCTCACCGATCCCTGTCGACTCGATGAGCAGACTGTCGAAGCGCCCTTCGGCCGCGAGTCGCTTGACCTCCACGAGGAGATCCTCGCGCAGCGTGCAGCAAATGCAGCCGTTCGACATCTCGACGAGCTTCTCTTCGGTACGGCCGAGCGCGGCGCCTCCCATCTTCACGAGCTGAGCGTCGATGTTGACCTCGCTCATGTCGTTGACGATGACCGCGACACGCCGCCCCTCTCGATTCGAGAGCACGTGGTTCAACAGGGTCGTTTTTCCAGCGCCAAGAAAGCCGCTGAGCACCGTCACGGGCAATTGCTGCATGGAGCCTCCATCTGATTAAACGGCCTACCTATCTCACACATGCAACTCGGTTGCAACTAGGCCGGAGACCGGTTACCGTCCGCGGCCTCGGAGAAGCTACCCATGCGCGACGTCATCCAACTCGTCTCTGCCGCTGGAACCGGATTCGCCTCCGTCATCACCAAGAACAAGCGAACAAGGCAGGGCAAGCTCGAGATCAAGAAGTACGACCCCATCGCGCGCAAGCACGTCGTCTTCGTGGAGAAGAAGGTCTCGAAGGGGTGACCGATGAACGCCCTCATCGTTGACCCGCTCTCGCAGCTGGCGCGTCCGCCAGCGCTCGGTCCGCGCCGCCGCGCGATCGACGCCGCAGTCGCGCGCACGCTCGGCTTGTTGATATCGCTTCTCTTATTGAGCTGCGGCACAGGGTCGGAGCAGCCGCCGCCAACGCCAACGTGGTCGATCGTATCGTCGGGGCTCGACGAGGGGCTGCTCTCGATCAGCGGCACGGCGGCTGACGACGTCTGGGCAGTCGGCGCCGATCAGGGGCGCGGGCCGCTCGTCCTGCACTACGACGGGACCTCGTGGTCGCGGATCGGGACTGGGCACCGCGGCCACCTCTGGTGGGCTCACGCGCTCGCGCCCGACGACGTGTTTGTGGGCGGCGCGAGCGGCGCGATCCTCCGCTGGGACGGAAGCGCGTTCGCGCGGATGGACACCCCCGGGCTCGGCCGCCAGACGGTGTACGGCATCTGGGGTTCGTCACCGGACCGCGTCTACGCGGTCGGGAGCTTCGCAGGACGAGCGGGGTTCATTTGGCGCTGGGACGGGACAACCTGGCGCGTGCTCGAGATCCCGCGCGACATCCCGCTCGCGCCGAACGGCGACTATCCCGGCTTCTTCAAGGTGTGGGGCGACGATGCCGGCAGGGTGTGGGTCGTCGGCGGGCGGGGGCTAGTGCTGCGCTCGGACGACGGCGAGACGTTCGACGTCGTTGAGAGCGGAGTCGAGTCGACGCTGTTCACCGTCGCGGGCGACGGCGATCGCGTGGTGATCGTCGGCGGCGCATCGAACGGCACGCTCCTCGAGGGCCACAGTGGAGCAGCGCTTGTCGATCGCACGCCCGAGTTCGTGCCTCTCCTCCAGGGCGTTGCGCTCAAAGGCGAGTACGCATGGGCGTCGGGTGCGATGGGCCTGGTGCTGGCGCGCGAGGGCGAGGCGTGGGTGCCGGTCAACCACGGCCTCGGGCTCGACGTGCAGTCGCTCCACGCGGTGTGGCTCGACCCCCAGGGAGGCGTCTGGTCGGTCGGTGGCGACGTGCTCGGTCCGTCCCTCGACGCCGGCGTGATCATCCATCGCGGTCCGACGGTCCCGACCTACGACCCCAACCCCGGCGTCGACCCACCGGTTCCCGAGGTGATGTGCCCGGAGAACGACGTCGATCCCGCGGGCCCCGGGCAGAGCATCGCGCGTCGGTGGAACGAGCTCCTGCTCGACGCGATCCGGCGCGACATCCCGCGGCCGGGCGTGCACGCGCGGAACCTCTACCACGTGTCCGCTGCGATGTGGGACGCGTGGGCCGCGTACGACACAACCGCGGACGGCGTCTTCGTGCGCGAACGGACGACCTCGACCGACGTCGCCGCTGCGCGCGAGCAGGCGATCAGCTACGCCGCATACCGCGTGCTGGCACACCGCTACGACGCGACGCGCGCGGTGATGCCCGGGGCCTCGTTGTCGCAGGCGTGCTTCCGTGCGTTCATGGGTCGGCTGGGGCTCAATCCCGACGACACCACCAGCACCGGCGACACGCCGCTTGCGCTCGGGAACCGGATCGGCGCCGCGATCGTGGAGATGCATGCCGGCGACGGCGCGAACGAAGGCGCCAACTACGCGGACACGACGTCGTGGATGCCCATGAACCCGCCACTCGTCGTCGACGAGCCGAAGATCATGCTTCCAGTCCCTTCGTACTGGCAGCAGATCAACATCGCCGAGGCCGCGACGCAGAACGGCATCATCGTGCCGAGCGGAGTGCAGGGCTACATCGGCGCGAACTGGGGCGAGGTGCGGCCGTTCGCGCTCGAGGGACGGCGCCCGGACGGGCTCTACCTCGACCCCGGAGCGCCTCCGGTGTTCGAGGATCCGAAAATGCCCGACTGGGTGGTCGAGGTGGTCCGCCTCGAGGCGGACCTCGCGGTCGATCCCGCGAGGACGATCGACATCTCGCCCGGGGCCTACGGGAACAACCCGCTCGGCACCAACGACGGGATGGGTCACGCGGTGAACCCGGTGACCGGCGCGCCGTATGCACCAAACGTGGTGCCCCTCGGTGACTTCGCGCGCGTGCTCGCCGAGCACTGGGCGGACGGACCTCGCTCCGAGACGCCGCCGGGTCACTGGAACACGATCGCGAACTACGTCTCCGATCATCCGATGCATCGGCGCTGTCTGTTCGGCGAGCCGGCCTGCCTCGCGGGAACGACTCCCGAGATCGACGAGCTGGAGCACGACGTGAAGGTGTACCTGGCGATCAACGGCGCCGTGCACGACGCGGCGATCGTCGCGTGGGGCGTGAAGCGCGAGTTCTCGGGCGCGCGGCCGATCTCACTGGTTCGGTTCATGGCGCAGGAGGGAACCCTGCCGCTCGTGCCGGGCCTGATCGAGCGGATCACCGAGGAGTCGTCGGCACCCGGAGGCCGGCACGCGCACCTCGCGCCGTTCGTGGGTCAGATCGCGGTGCTCGCGTGGCCCGGCGAGCCCGGCGATCGCGCCGCGGACACGACTCCGATTCAGTGGATCCGCGGGGTCGACTGGGTGCCCTATCAGCGCCGCACCTTCGTCTCGCCCGGCTTTCCCGGGTACGTGTCGGGCCACAGCACGTTCAGCCGCGCGGCGGCCGAGGTCCTCGCGGCGCTCGACGGGGACGAGTTCTTCCCGGGTGGCCTCGGCGAGTTCGTCGCACCGGCGAACGCGTACCTCGTGTTCGAGAACGGACCGAGCGAGGAGGTGCGCTTGCAGTGGGCGAGCTACTACGACGCAGCCGACCAGGCGGGCCAGTCGCGCCTCTACGGAGGGATCCATATCGAGCCCGACGACTTCGGCGGTCGCCGGCTGGGAAGCCAGGTCGGCGAGCTCGCGATCGCACGCGCGCGAACTTACTTCGACGGCACCGCCGTCCCGTGACCGTCGCCGTGCGCGAGTCGCGGCTCGGTGGGAAGATGCGCGCCCGCGGGTTCAGCGCCTGAGCCGACGCGCGCGCCGTGGACAGAGCGTCCTCGGAGACAGTATGCGCTTTGGTCACCACCCGGTCGTCGGGGAGCAGCACTTGCTTCTTGGCCTCGTCGTGCGCTCCTAGGCTCTGAAGCGCGTGCTGACCGTCGACGGCGGTCACGCATGCGTCGAGGTGGGTAGCTCCCGGGCGGCCCGCCGAGTCGAGCGCGACGTCGCGCGCCCCGTCCGCCGCTCAGCCGTCGTTGTTCGCCGGATTGCAGTCGAGTTGGCTGGGAGCCAGCAGCCGGGAGCCCCTCGAAGCGCGGCGGCGGAGGA
>VGRJ01000163.1 GCA_016875405.1 Deltaproteobacteria bacterium
CCTCGAGATCCCGCGCAAAGCGTATTACGAAAAAGAGCTCGAAGTCGTCGTCTCCCGAAGCTACGGTCCGGGCCGTTACGACGCGAACTACGAAGAGCGCGGTCAGGATTACCCCATCGGCTACGTGCGGTGGACGGAGCGGCGCAACTTGCAGGCGGTTCTTCGTGCGATCGAGACGAAGCGGCTCGACGTGAAGAGCCTCATCACGCACCGCTTCGCGTTCGAGAACGTGCTCGATGCATACGCCCTGATCACGGGCGAGAAGCCTGAGCCGCACCTCGGTGTGGTGCTCACGTACCCCGAGAAGGCTCACGACCTGACGCCGCGCGTGGCCGTGGCGGCGCCCGCGACGAGCGACAAGGTGCGCATCGCGGTGGTTGGCACCGGCTCGTTCGCGACGAGCGTGCTCATGCCGGCGCTCGCGGGCATCGATGACGCGAAGATGGTTGCCGCGGTCAGCGGCCGAGGCCTCAGCGCGCGCCACGCCGCCAATAAGTTCGAAATTCCAACGGTGTGCGGCTCGCTCGACGAAGTGCTCGGACGAGCCGACGTGGACGCGGTGGTCATCGCCACGCGGCACGAGCTACACGCGGCGCAGGCCGCAAAGGCACTGCGTGCGGGTAAAGACGTCTTTCTCGAAAAGCCGGCCGCGGTGAACGAAGAGCAGCTGGAAGAGCTGCGCAAAGCCGTCGAGGAAAGCGGGCGGCGCCTGGTGGTCGGCTTCAACCGCCGCTTCGCGCCCATGGCGACGGAGCTCAAGGGCTTTTTCGAGGGTCGCCGCGCCGGGCTCATGATGAGCGCCCGAATCAACGCGGGGCGCATCCCTGCGGGCAACTGGGTCGTGGACGCGGTCGAGGGCGGCGGCCGCATCATCGGCGAAGGCTGCCACTTCATCGACCTGATGGCGTACTGGGCGGGCGCGCCGCCGGTGTCCGTGAGCGCGGTCGGCATCGGCCCGGGCAGCGCGTACAGCCACGACGACAACGTCGCCATCACGCTGCGGTTCGCCGATGGGAGCGTCGGCCAGCTGCTCTACACGGCGATGGGCGACCCGAGCGTGAGCAAGGAGCGCTACGAGGTGCTTTGCGAGGGCAAGGTTGCGGTTCTCGACAACTGGCGTACACTCACGAAGTCCGCCATGGGCAAGACGAAGACGACGCGCGCTCTCAAGGCCGACAAGGGACACGCGGGTGAACTCGAAGCGTTCGTGCGCGCTGCACGCCGCGGAGAGAAGAGCCCGATGAATTGGGACGATATTGCCGCGGTTACGCGGGCGACCTTTTTGGCAAGCGCCGACCCAGGGGGGAGTGAGCGAGCACGCGACTCGCGTTGCGGCCGAGTTCGACCGACAAGCGTCACGCTGGGCCGAGAAGTACCAGCGCGGTGGAACGATGGTCGGGCGAATCGAGGGATTTCGTGCAGCGGTGCGAGCGCTCGATCCTCGCGGTCCGTGCCTTTTGGATTTCGGATGCGGCACGGGTGACATTGCATCGGCGCTGGCGAGCGACGGATTCAATCCTATTCTGGCCAATGTATCGGACGCCATGCTGGCGCGCGGCGAGTCGACCAGGTCTCGCCAACGCGCGGTGCGTGCGCGTCGTTGACGGTGCAGCGCTCCCGCTCGAGTCGGGTAGCGTGGACGTGGTCGTCTCGTCGAGCGTCGTCGAGTATGTTTCCGATCTGCGCCACTACGCCACGGAAGTGCGTCGGGTGCTCAAGCCCGGCGGGGTGTTCGTCGTGACCGTGCCGGACGAGCGCTCCGCGGTTCGCGTTTTCGAGCGAGGGCTGCGCCTTCTTGCGCGTTTCGCGCCGCGCGCGTTCGAAACGGGCAAGCTGAAGGGTTACGTCGAATACCTCCGACTGTCGAAGAATCGCTTCGACTCCCGCGAATGGGTCGAGCTCTTCTACGCGGACACTGCGCGACGAGCCGACGGCTTCTTGTGGCTCGAGGGGCGAGTCCGATGAAGATCCTTCATATCCTGCCGAGCATCCACGATGAAGCAAGCGGTCCATCGGTAAGCGTCCGACGCTTGGCCGAGGAACAAGGCAAGCTCGGCCACGACGTCGAACTTCATGTGCTGGATTACGGACCGATTCCGCCCGTCGAGGGGGTAAGCGTATTCTCCCACGAATTGCTCTGGAAGCGCACCGCGCTCGGCCGGCGGATCGGCGTATCGGTTCAACTCACGACGGCCCTGCGACGGTCCGGCCTGACGGCCGACGTCATCCACAACCACAGCCTGTGGATGTACCCGAATGTCCTCGCGCCGTTGCTCGGCGGCCGACCGGGATTCGTCTCCGTATTCTCTCCTCGCGGAACGCTCAACGACGCGGCATTCGAACGCAGTCGCTTTGCGAAGGAAATCGTTTGGCGCGCGGGGCAGCGCTTGGCGCTCGATCGCGCCAATCTCGTTCACGCGACGAGCGACGAGGAAGCGGAATTCGTTCGGGCCCGCGACCGCGAGAAGCTCGTCTGCGTCGTCCCGAATGGCGTCGACGTTCCCGCCCCGACGGGTCGCGCCGTACGAGGGCGTACCGCGCTATTCCTCGGTCGAATTCACCCCATCAAGCGGCTCGAACTGCTTCTGGACGCGTGGTCCTTGGTGGATAGTGTCGATTCCCGACTGCAGATCGTCGGCGACGGTGACCCTGCGTACGTGGCGTCGCTGAAGGAGCGCGCGAAGCGGATGGGTTTGCGAAATGTCGAATGGGTCGGGCCGCTCTACGGCGAGCACAAATGGGATGCATTTCGGCGCGCGGCGGTCTCCGCGCTCACCAGCGGGAGCGAGAATTTCGGCATGGCCGTGGCGGAGTCGCTCGCCTGCGGCACGCCGGTGGTCGTGACCAAGACCGTTCCTTGGGCGCGCGTCGCCGAGTTCGGCGTCGGCAGCTGGGTCGACAGCGACGCGGGCGCGATCGCGAGGTCGCTCTCGTTTTGGCTCCAAAGCGAACCCGGAAAGCAAGACGCGGTCGAGCGCGCAGCCATCCGCTTCGTCGAGGATAAATTCTCCTGGAGGACGGCAGCTTCTCGCCTGCTCCAGCACATCGAATCTGCGCGTGCCGGTGCGGGCCGGTCGCAACAATCAAAGAGTTAAGTCATGCGAGCGTGCCCCTTTTGCGATGCGACACGCGCGAAGCCCATCGGCTCGCGCCTCGGACAGCCGTTCTCGAGGTGTGTCACTTGCGATTCCGTATTCATGGGGATCGACGAGGCGACGTTTGCGCGCATTCACGGAGCCGAGTTTCAGGACGAAGTCTTCCTCGACGCTTCGCTGGCGGCGCGAGGCACGGCACCTGACTTCGGCGTTTGGAACGAGTACGAGCGATGGTTTCCGCCGGGCCCCATCCTCGAGATCGGGCCCGGGTCCGGTCACCTCCTCGCGGCGATTGCAGCGCATCGAGAGCAAGTCTTCGCGATCGAGACGAGCGCGACCCATCGCTCCTACATCGAGAAGACGTGGGGAATATCAGCCATTTACGAAGACCTCAGCGAACTCCCGCCCCAGGTGCGCTTTGCGGGGGTCGTGATGATCAACACGGTCGAACACGTCTACGACGTGCACGCGCTCTTCGAACGTCTTCGCCGCATCCTAGCGCCGGGAGGAGTCGTCGCGCTGTCCGCCCCGAATGCGGGCGCGGCCATCACCCGGGTCGTCGGTACGATGTGGTCGATGTACAAAACGCCGGACCACGTGTCGTTTCCGTCCAAGGACGGACTCGCGCGCCTGGCCGAGCGAAGCGGCCTTCGCGTGCGTGCGTGCTGGACGGGCGAGTTGCCCCACGAGTCCATTGCCGGACTCGCAGTCGCGGCGCGCGACTTTCTCGCGGAACGCCGCCCCGTCGCCGCTCGAGCCGGCGAACACGACGCGCGGCCGCGACTTTCCGAGGGCGCCCGGAGCCGTAGGTTGAGTCTTCGCGCGCTACCGGACCCGATCGGTCCGCTGCTCTCAAGGGCCGGGCTTGCTGGATCGATCAAGGCGGTTCTGGCGAAACCGTGACGCCGAGCGATGCGAACGCGGCCTAGCGCGGCGTGGCGGTGTTCCAGGCGTCGAATTGCATGCCGACGCCGAGGGATTCGACGTCCGACCCCCGCTTGACGAGGACGAAGTTGGTCTCGATGAATCGATCGAGTTCGAAGTGCTGACCTGCCTGGTGATTTTCGGACCACGGATAGCGTGAGACGATGCCTCTTCGGCGAGGGCGCTGGAGAGCGAAGATGCGCAAGAGCAGGTTTAGTGACGAGCAGATGGTGAAGATCCTCCGCGAGGCCGACCGGACGTCGGTTGCGGAGGTGGCGAAGAAGCACGGAGTCAGCGAGCAGACGCTGTACGTGTGGCGCAAGAGGTTCGGAGGCATGGCGACCGACGAGGTGAAGAGGCTCAAGGCGCTGGAGAGCGAGAATGCGCGCCTCAAGAAGCTGCTGGCCGAGCGGGATCTCGAGGTCGAGGTGATGAAGGAGATCGCCGCAAAAAAATGGTGAGCGCGCCCGTGCGTCGCGAGCAGGTGGCCTACGCCGTGGGGCGTGGGTTGTCGCTGAGACGTGCGTGCGCGCTGTTGTCGGTGGCGAGGTCCTCGCTCCGCTACGAGTCACGGCTGCGCACCAAGGACGCGCCTGCGCTCGCCACGATGAAGGCCTGCGCGGCGCAGTTTCCACGGTTCGGGTATCGGCGCATTCGCGTCCTGCTCGAGCGAGGCGGCGTCCGTATGAGCCCGGACCGAGCTCACCGGCTGTGGCGAGCGGCTGGCCTCCAGGTGCCACGCAAGCGGCCGCGCCGCCGCGTGGCGACGACGCGACCGCGACCGACGCCCGCTACCGGACCGAACCAGGTCTGGGCGTACGACTTCGTCCACGACCGCTGCGCCAACGGCGCGAAGCTGAAGTGCCTGACCGTGGTCGACGAGTGGACGCGCGAGTGCCTCGCGATTCATGTCGCAGGGAGCATTCGGTCGCGCAGCGTGATCGAGGTGCTGGCCCGTCTGGTGTCGGTCCGGGGCGCGCCAGCCTTCCTGCGGTCGGACAATGGGCCGGAGTTCGTCTCCCATGCGATCCTGCGCTGGCTGACGAGCGAGTCGATCGACACGGCGTACATCGAGCCGGGAAAACCCTGGCAGAACGGAACGGACGAGAGCTTCAACGGCCGGTTTCGCGACGAGTGCCTGAGCATGGAATGGTTTCGAACCCGCGCCGAGGCGGTCGCCATGATCGAGGCCTGGCGGCGCCACTACAACGAGGAGCGCCCCCACTCGAGCCTCGGCTACCTCACACCGAACGAATTCAGGGCGGGACTTCCGCCACGAACGACAACCCGTAGCAAAGCCCCCCTCGGAGAGGCCGTCCTCAACTAACGACTGGTCCGAAGAAACCAGGCAGGTCACACCCACTGGTTCCTGTCGCTCGACCACGCGAAGGAGGGCATCGAGGCATGGAGAAAGGACTACAATGAGCTGAGGCCACACTCAGCATTGGGCAACCTGACGCCTCGAGAGTACGCTGCCCGAATTCGGCGGGAGAAAGCCGCCTAGAGGGACCTTCGAGGTCCCGATCTTCGCAGCGACCGGTGGTCCGAAGTTCCTCAGCAGGTCAGCAAAGGTCAAGACTTGGAAGCGCCAAGTCCACCTCGGGGCTCGGTTAGCCGCACAGGTAAATG
>VGRJ01000164.1 GCA_016875405.1 Deltaproteobacteria bacterium
GAGATCCTCTCCGGCGTCTTCGAGGGCAAGACGACCGGCACGAGCCTCGCGATCCTGGTTCGCAACGCCGATGCGCGGAGCCGAGACTACGACGCCGTTCGAGACTCCTACCGCCCGGGACATGCCGACTTCAGTTACGACGCGAAGTACGGGCGGCGCGATCCGCGAGGCGGTGGTCGCGCCAGCGCGCGTGAGACCGTCGCGCGCGTCGCAGCCGGTGCGGTCGCAAAGAAGCTCCTCGGCGTGGCCTTCGGCGGTGAGGTGCTCGGCTGGGTCCGCGCGATCGGCGCGATCGAGTCAACCTTCGACACCGATGCCGTCACCGCGCGCATGGTCGAGGAGCTGCCCGATGGCTCGCCGAATCTCGTTCGTTGCCCCGACCCCGTCGCGTCGAGGCACATGGTCGCCGCCATCGAGGCTGTCCGTGCCGACGGAGACTCGCTCGGCGGCGTGGCCGAGGTCGTCGCGCGCGGGATCCCTGCCGGTCTCGGCGAGCCGGTGTTCGACAAGCTCAAGGCCGACCTCGCGAAGGCGCTCTTCAGCATCCCGGCCGTCCTCGGCGTCGAGTTCGGCTCGGGGTTCGGCGGCGCTCGGATGCGCGGCAGCGAACACAACGACGCGTTCGTTTCGCTCGACGCCCGCCCCACCGCCACGAACCGTCACGGTGGCGTCCTCGGCGGCATCTCGACCGGCATGCCGATCCTCGTCCGCGCGGCCGTGAAGCCGACGAGCAGCCTCCCGCGCGAGCAGCCGTCGATCGACTCGAGCGGTGCGCCGATCTCCGTGAGGACGCGCGGTCGCCATGATCCGTGCGTGTTGCCGCGCTTCGTGCCGATCGCCGAGGCGATGGTGGCGCTCGTCATCGCCGATCACTGGATCCGCTGGCGAGGTCAGCAGAAGGCCCTCGGCTGACCGGGGCGAGCACGAGGCAGTCGTCATGTACGCTGTGGGGACGCGGGCGATTGGGCTAGAGTTCGCGCTTCTCTTTCCAAGGAGCACCATGAGAGCCCGCCTCGCTGCATCGATCGTCTTCGCCACCCTCTCGCTCGCCGGCTGCGCTCGTGAGCCACGCGCCGCATTCCCGACCACCTCGAGCGGGCTCTCGCTCGATCGCGTCGTCCTCTACCGGAACGGCATCGGTTACTTCGAGCGGCGCGGAAAGCTCGACGGCAACGTCCTCGGCATCAAGGTGCGCAAGGACCAGATCAACGACATGCTGAAGAGCCTCACGATCGTTGAGCGGACGACCGGCCGCGCGCTCAGCGTCTCGATGCCGCTCGATCCCCAGTCGTGGGCCACGGCGGCGCTGTCGACCCTCCAGCCTGGGAGCGGAAGCCTCGCCGGTGTGCTCGACTCCCTGCGTGGCGTGAACGTCCGGCTCGCGACGACCCAGGGCGAGGTCGTCGGGCGCGTCGTCATGGTCGAGGAGTCGAACGAGGAGCCCGATCCAGGCGTCGAGCGCCCGGGTGCCCATCACCCGCCTGCCCCCCTCGGACGCGATCACAAGATCACGCTGATTCAGGACCAGGTCCTCAAGATCGTGCGGCTCTCGAAGGTCCGCAACGTCACCCTCGAAGACGGCGATCTCGCGATGCAGCTCCACCGCCGCCTCGACGCGACCGCGGGCGAGGGCATGTTCCAGCAAGTCGAGGTCTCCATTCGCCTGACCGAGGATGTGTCGAGTCACGACCTCGTCGTCAGCTACGTCGTGGAGGCACCGATGTGGAAGCCGAGCTACCGCGTCGTTCTCCCCGAAAAGGGCAAGGGTGAGGCGCTGCTCCAGGCGTGGGCCGTCGTCGACAACGTCAGCGGCGAGGACTGGAACGGTGTGTCGATGTCCCTCACGGCGGGTGAGCCGCTCGCCTTCCGCTACGATCTGCACACGCCGAGGCGCGTCGAGCGCGAGGACGTCTCCGGTCGCGTGCACTCGCGGCGAGCCTCCGTGGCGATGGGCGAGTCGAGCTTCGATGCCGCACCCGAGGCGCCCCCGCCCGCTCCGCCCCCGCCCGGTGCGGCTCCGCCAATGGCCGCTTCGGCATACGACGACGGCGGCGTCTACGACCAGCGCGCGGAGTCCATGGCGAGCGGCGCGCCTGCCATGCGGAGTCGGCCCCGCTCGAAGCCGATGGCGAAGAAAGCGGGCCGCGGGTTCGGGGCTGGTGAGACGGAGCGCCTGGCCGAGGCGGAAGGTGCGAGCGGGGCCGCGCCGGCTCCCGAGCCGTCGTTCACCTTCGAGAACCTGCGTCAGAGCACCGCGGCCCGGACGAAGGCGGCAAGCGCGAGCGGGCTCACCCGGTTCGAGCTCTCGAACCGCGTCACGGTCCCCGACGGGACCTCGACCATGGTGGCGATCATCAACGACGCGGTCCAGGGCGAGGAGACCTTCCTCTTCAAGCCGGGCGGAGCGGGGCAAGGCTACGAGGTGAACCCGTATCGCGTCGTGCGCTTCAAGAACTCGACGCCCTTCGTGCTCGAGCCGGGCCCCATCGCGATCTTCTCGGGCGGCAGCTTCGTCGGTGAAGGCATCAGCGAGACGGTGGGCGCGGCGACGAGCGTCACCGTCCCGTTCGCGGTCGAGCCCGGCATCATGGTGAACCGCGAGAGTTCCTCGATCCCCGAGGAAATGAAGCTCGTGAAGATCGTGCGCGGCGTCCTCCACGTCGAGCGCTTCTCGCGCCTCAAGACGACCTGGAAGGTGACCGCGCAGACGATGAAGGATGGCTTCACGGTGCTCGTCCGACACCCGCGCCTCGGCGCCGGCTACCAGCTGAAGGATCGCCCCGAGGGGACCGAGGACTTGCCGGATGCGTTCCTCGTGCCGGTGAAGGTCGCGCAAGGTTCGCTCTCTGCGTCGGTCGAGCTGGTCGAGCAGCAGCCGACCCGCACGACGATTCACATCCTCGATTCGAGCGTCCCCACGCTGTTCGAGCGGATGCTCGCGACCGGGACCCTCGCCGCGGACGAGCGCGCGAAGCTCCAGCCCGTCGTCGATCTCCGCCGTGAAATCGGCAAGGTCGACACCGAGATCAGCGGCTACCGTCGGCAGCAGAGCGAGCTCGATCAGCGAGGCGACAAGACCCGCCAGAACCTGCTCGCGCTCGAGAAAGACAAGAGCCCCGAGGCGGCTGCGATGCGCAAGGATCTGCAGGCTCGCCTCGACGACTGGACGAAGGAGGGCGACCGCCTCGGTCGCGAGATCGTTCGCCTCGATGGCAAGCGCACCCAGCTCGTCGTGAAGCTCGACGATCTGCTGCAGAGCCTCACCATCGCGGATCGCTGAGCGAGCGGCATCGCGGCAAGCGCGCGCCGGCCCGCGCGATCGTCTCCGGAGTTCGACCTCCGGTCACGGTCGCGCGGTCACTTCACCTCGAGGATCGCATTGTCGGGCCCGCCCCGGACGTAGGTGACACGCGCGCCGTAAGGCTTGCCGCGGAAGTACGTCTCCTGGCAGCTCGCGACGAGGGTCGCGTCGCCGGCCTCGTCTTTGCCTAGGCTGACGTCGCACACATCCCGGACCACCCACTGCTTCGGGAACTTGCCGAGATCGATGGTGAGCTCTTTGCCGATCCCTGCGCGGGTGAACGGCTTGCCCAGGAACCGCGTCTGCTGGGCGTAGAGCGCCTCGAATGCTGCGCGATTCCCATCGTTCACCGCGCGTTCGAGGTCGAGCAGGAACTTCGATGAGGCGCCGAGGAACGCGGCGTTGGTGTTGGTCGTGCGAATGCCGACGGCGCGCTCGCAGCACACTGCCGCGCGCTCGACCTTGCGGTCGAACGGCAGCGTCGTCTCCCTCGCCGTGCACCCGTCCTTGCCACCGCGCACCACGAACGGGCGATCCCCCGACACCGTCGAGGCGGTCCAGGTCTCGATGGCGCCGAGGCTCGCGTCGGCGTCGCAGGCGCGCGTCCACTGCGTCTCGGTGCAGAGCGAGAGGCCGCGCTCGCGGCAGTGGCCCTGCGCGTCGAGAAACTCGAGCCCCGTTCCGCCCTCGATGCGCGAGATCGCAAAGCCTCGGGTCCAGGGCTCCTTCGGTCGGCTCCCGGCTTCGAGCTTGCGCTCCGGGTACGTCGGGACCTTCGGCGGCGGCGGAGGCTGGGATGCGCTCGCCGAGGCGCCCGCTGTTTCGGTGACCGCGCTTGGCGACGGCGCCGGGTGCGAGCCTGCACCCTCGCAGCCTGCGAGGAGAGCGAGCGTCAAGGTGAAGGAGACGAGGTTTCGCATCGGGAAATTCTCGCGAGCCGCAATTGGAGCGAGCTTTGCCAACTTGCGCAACGTCAAACGACCGCGCCCTCGAGAACCCACGGATTCGCCATCGGTCCCGATTTCTCGGGCGCGCGAGGCCGAGCAGCTATCCTCTGACGCGTGAATCGCTGGGTCACCCGGATCGCCGCGCTGCTCTTCTTCTCGGGGATGTGCGCTCTCGTCTATCAGGTCGCGTGGCTCCGGGAACTCCGCCTCGTGTTCGGCGCATCGACGCCTGCCTCGGCGGCCGTGCTCGCGGTCTTCATGGGCGGCCTCGGTCTCGGCGCCTGGTTGCTCGGAGAGCGCGTCGAGAAGAGCGCGCGCCCCCTCGACCTGTACGCTCGCCTCGAGCTCGGCATCGCGCTGACGGCCGCGGTCACGCCTGGCCTCCTCTGGCTCGCCCGTCGCGGCTACCTCGCGCTCGGCGGAAGCCTGACGCTCGGCCCCATCGGCGGAACCGCGGCCCGCCTGCTCCTGAGCGCGCTCGTGCTGTTGCCGCCCACGGTGTTGATGGGTGGGACGCTCCCAGCGGCGGCGCGCGCCGCGACGGATGGTGCCGATCACGGTCGTCGCGCGACGGCGATGCTCTATGGCGCGAACACCCTCGGCGCCGTGCTCGGTGCGGTCGCGTCGAGCTTCCTCTTGCTCGAGATCTTCGGCACGCGGACGACGCTCTGGATCGGCAGCCTCGTCAACGTGCTGGTCGCGCTGGTCGCGCGCATGCTGGCGCGTGAGCTCGCCGCCGAACGCGAGGAGCGCAAGGCATCCGCCACCGTCGCCGACGACGTCGCGCCGCCGGAGACGTCAGCGCCGAGCTCCGGCGACGGCCCCGCCCTTCCTCCGCGGCTCGTCCTCGTCGCTGCAGCGGCCTCGGGGTTCGTGTTCCTGCTGATGGAGCTCGTCTGGTATCGAATGCTGTCCCCGCTGCTCGGCGGCTCCTCGTACACCTTCGGCTTGATCCTCGCGATCGCGCTGTTCGGGATCGGCGCGGGCGGCCTCGCTTACACGCTGCGCGGGAGCGCTCGTCGTGCCACGGCGGGCGCGTTCGCGGTGACCTGTGGGCTCGAGGCGCTCGCCATGACGATCCCGTTCGCGCTCGGAGACCGGCTCGCCTGGTTGACGCTGTTTTTGCGCTCGGCCGGGAGCGTCGGCCTCGTCGGCCACGCCGCGGCCTGGTCGGTCGTGACGGCGATCGTCGTGCTGCCTGCGGCCATCGTGTCGGGCTATCAATTCCCGCTGCTCATCGCGCTCCTCGGCTCGGGCGAGCGCGGCCTCGGGCGTCACGTCGGGCTCGCCTACGCCTGGAACACGGCGGGCTCGATCGTGGGGTCGCTCGCGGGCGGGTTCGCGCTGCTGCCTCTGCTTGGCGCGCTC
>VGRJ01000165.1 GCA_016875405.1 Deltaproteobacteria bacterium
GCTCGGCTTCATGCCGCCGGCCGAGTACGAGAAATTGCACGAACAGCGTCAGCAGGCTCAGGCTATGGTGGCCTGACTCACAGAAACAACTCTCCGAAGAAGCCGGGGCGATTCACTTTCGCCGCACGACGAACTCGAATCACGCGTTCCCTGTCGCTGAGAACGTACTCGGCCGCGCCTTCACCGCCTCCGCGCCCAACGAGGCATGGGTCACCGACATTACCTACGTCTGGACCCGCGAGGGCTGGCTCTACGTGGCTGCCATCCTCGACCTGTACTCGCGCATGGTTGTCGGTTGGGCCATGAGCGCGCGCATCGACCGACAGCTTTGCCTGGATGCCCTCCAGATGGCTGTCATGGCCCGCAAGCCTGCCCCCGGCCTCGTGCACCATTCCGACCGCGGCAGCCAGTACGCCAGCAACGAGTACCGCCGCGCCCTCGAGGAGCACGAGATGGTCTGCAGCATGAGCCGTCGGGCCGACTGCTGGGACAACGCCGTCGCCGAGAGCTTCTGGAGCACACTCAAGTCTGAACTTGTCGACGGGACCGACTTCCCCACCCGCGCTGAGGCAAGGCTGGCCGTCTTCGAATTCATCGAGGTGTTCTACAACCGCCGACGAATCCACTCGCACTTGAACTACCGCACCCCCGCCGAGCACGAGTCGATCTGCACTTCAACACAGCAGGCTGCATAAGCCGACTGTCCACCGAATCGGATCAACCTCACACCTCCGCGACCGACGTCCGGTCGGCCTCACGGAGTATCTTCACCATCTGCTCGTCACTGAACCTGCTCTTGCGCATCTTCGCTCTCCAGCGCCCTCGCCGAAGAGGCATCGTCTCAGGCTATCCGTGGTCCGAAAATCACCAGGCAGGTCAGTTTTGCATAATAATCCATCTCCGCGCCCAATATCAATAAGGGTTCCCGTTGTGTCTGAAAACAGGTGGCAAATATTAAATATGACGTATTTGCTAAGCTTTGGATTGTATGTTCTCCCGCTTAATTCATTGATATCATCGGAAAGCGCTCTGTAGTTATGCTCTTCTATGGTAGAGGTAGCTTTGATGATTGGCATGGTCGTCGGCGACTTCGAATTGCGTTTGAGAAAATGATGGCATGACCGTGATTCGCGACGCTTGCTGCTGGCGTCTGCGCCGATGTCGGGGACTTGCGTCCGCCTGGAACATGCGACCGCGCGCGCGAGTCCCGCGTGTCCACCAATAAGTGAACTTCCGGCCCAGAGGGCGCGCGAGGACGTCTCGTCCGCGTGGTGGGCGAGGCTCGAAGAAGCGAGATCGCCAGAGGTCGCGGAGCGAGGCGGGTCGCGTGCGGCGCTAGTGTCCGGCGCTACGCGCGTCGTACGCGGAGGCTGCGAGGGCTCACGTGAAAAGTGTAGGGGTTCCGGGCGGTGGAACTATCAAGCCGCTTGGCCGGAGGCTGGGCCAGGAGGGGCGCTACTCTTCGATCACGGCCCGGAACATATTGAAGATCGCGCCGTGTCCCGCATCGTTCGGATGGGTGCACGTGTCGTCGAACCAAAGCTCCGCGTCCGGCCCGAGGTAGCAGACCGCCTTCGGGTCGGCGTTCGGGCCCGTCGCCACGTAGCCGTGGCCGCAGAAGTTCTCGAGCATCCACACGAGGTCGACTTGGTACTTCACCGCGAGGCGCATGTACTCCTCGAGCATCCACAGCACGATCTTGGCCTGGATCTCGGGCTTGGCCCAGGGCTTGAAGCCGGCCAGCTCGGCCATGTTGACGTTGAGCTTCGACAGGTCGAACTTGCCGATGCCGGGGACGTCGAGCACCGACTGCGGAACGCAGGCGTCGGTCTTGCCCGTGCCGTCCGTGAACTCGAACGGATTGGCGAAGACGACGTAAACGCCGTTCGGGAACATCGCCGGATCCTTGAGCCACTTGAGCCCGTTCTCGAGGTGGAAGATCGTGTCCTTGGCGATCTGCCACGCGGCGGGGTAGCCGGCATTCACCTCGTCCGCAGGCGCGTCGACGCCCTTCTTCGTCATCGCCGAGATGTCGTTGCCGCCCAGCGTGAAGACGACGAGCGTGACCTCATCGGCGCCCTTGGCCGGATAGCTCGGGAAGCACTCGGCGAGCTGCTTGCCCCCCTCGAGCAGATCGTCCGTGCGTCCGCCCCACTTCGAGCAGTTCCACAGTGCGCCGCTTTTTACCTTGCCGCCCTTGCCGCTGAAGTAGTCGTAAGTACGCCAGAGGCCGTAGTCCAAGTCGTTGCCCTTGTTGACTCCGAACTTTCCGATGAGCCAGTCCGCCAGCTTGTTGCGCCAGAAGTGCCCGTTGTCGATGCTCAAGAGGTGCTGCAGGTTCGGCGTCCCGACCGTGACGGAGTCGCCGAGGAAGGCGACGCGCTGGACCCCTTGGATCGCTTGATGGTTCGTGCCGAGGCAGTGTTTGCCGACAATGGGGGAGAATTGGTCGTAATTAGGCGTTGGACTGGCGGGGTCGTTGAGCGACGGGAAACACGTTTGGCCGCCCCCTGACGACATTTCGAACTCGATGGGTCTCAAGTCGATGTCATTGACGATGGCCGTGCTCGCTCCGCCGGTTCCGCCGGTGCCGGCCGTTGCCCCCGGTGCACCGCCTGCGCCTACCGCCACCCCCGCTCCATCAGTGGTGGTACCGGTGGCGGCGCAGCCCCACAAGGCAGCGAGGAGAAAGAGAGCGGACAGGGTCCTAGGGGATTCGGAATTGCGGTACATGCGGGTGGTTTCTCGCCCAAAGAAGCGCGGGGAATCGCGAGCATCTCCAGACGCTGCGGTCGAGAATCTCACGCAGTCGGTCGAGTGCTCAAGCCCCGATTGTCCGGTCAGCGGCAGGAGCCGGCGCCCCCTCGGGTTCACGTGCCCCTCGCCGCCGTGAAACCAGCTCGTCTTCAGGCCGTCTCGCCGCGGACACGCTCGAGTCAAACCGGTGGCGTCACGGATTGTAGACGATGTTCTCCGTCGAGACGAGCGTCAGCGCCGACCACGAGAGCGGTGAGGTGGGCAGCGTGTCGACCTTGCGCGACTTGTCTTCGAGGACCGACACGCCGTCGATGAAGTGTGGGCTCGCGGGGTCATCGCTCATGCCAACCGCAGCGAGCGTGCGCGACTCGTCAAGCGCGGCGAAGTTCGCCGTGAGGGGGAACGAGTTCTCCTGCGACGCATTGATGGTGGCACTGAAGCCGTTCACGAGATGAAGCGAGCCGCGCGCTCCACCCGGGTGATCGTAGTCGGGCGCGTCGAGCGCCGCCGGCGCGGGGAAGAATGGGAGACGGTAGCGAAGCGGATGAAGGAAAGGCGCGGGCACGGGCCATGCGCTTGGGTTGGTAGGTAGCGACCCCGCGACGGCATCCCACGTCTTCTCGGCGACGCGCAGCGCGAACTCCATCTCGATGCTCGTCAGCGCCGTTGGGTGGCTCGCGAGCTCCTTGAAGAGCCGCGCGGGGCCTCCCTCGCCGCCGTTCCATTTGCAGCCGAAGGTCGGGTCGACGACGAAGCGCGACTCCTGCTTCAGGTTTTTGAGCAGCGGCTCGATGAGCGGAGACACGGGGTCATCTCGTCGAAGGGACGCGCCGGCGTCGAACCACTGGTCGAGGGCAGCCAACAGGTGCCCCGCTTTCTCGCGCGCACTCGCTGGTTTCATGTCGAGTGACGGGAGCAGGACCACGAATGGCCCGTCTGCGTCGCTGAGCCCAACCATGCTCTTCAACAGCGCTCGAAACCCCGCGACGTGAGGTGAGGAGCCGTCGAAGTGAAGCGCATGCACCTGCTCGGGCGACACCTTCGCCGCGGGCGAGCCCAAGAGCTCTCCTAATCGCTCCCGCAGCGCGTAGCTTCGGGTGGTGTCACCTACCACGCCCACGCCGCTATAGAAGGCGTTCGTGAACCAGCTGCCGGCGGGCAGGCTGTTTCCATTAAACAGGTACCCCTCGGGCGGGTCGACCACGGAGGGGTTCCACTCGAACCCGAGGATGCCTGCCCAGTCGTTCGAAGCGCTCGCGCCGTCGAGCGGGTACCTTCCGGTGACGTCCAGTTCGTCCACAACCTGTACGGCGCGTTTGGGGATGGCTGTAACTACGTGAAAAGCGATGTGACCTTGGTCGTCCGAGGGCGCGCCCTTGTCGACGCCTGCGTAGAGGGCGTAGACGCTTGGCGTAGTCCAGAGGGCGAGGGCCTCACGGTACTCGGTGAGCGAGTGAGCACGGAGCAGCGCGAGCCCCGACAGGATCGAGTGCGTGCCGAGCCGAGAGTACTCTGTGAAGCGCGCGGCGAAGCGGCGCTGGGGCGGGACGCCCTCGAGCAAGTCGTTCCACACGGGACCGAACTCGGTGTCGAGAACGTTGAACGTCAGGGGGGCGCCGAACTTCGGCAGGATGGTCTCGGTGCGCACCACGCCGGCCTTCTCCACACCATCTACGGTATAGGTGGTTGGCGTGGAGCCGGGCGCGAGCTCCACGAGATCGGACGAGTCTCCGCTGCCTGATACGATCGTGTGGCTCGTATACCTCCCGAAATAGATCACCATACCTGGTGCGCCCGGTACGCCAATGCCTCGTACATTGACGTCCTCGGAATCGACGACGATGTGATGCTCGTACCAGTAGGGGATGGCGAGCAGCGTTAGCTGCGGTGCGCCCGCCAGTACAGGCTTGCCGGTGGTGGTGCGCGCTCCGTGGACGGCCCAACCTCTTCGAGGCCGAAGTGCTCGGCGCTGCGGCCTCGCATGAGCAGGCCCGTTACGACGAGTTGATAGAGTCGGTCTTGCGCGGTGGCGTAGCCGAGCGCGTGAAGCGCCGCGCGCATCGTCTTGGCCCGGATGTGCGGAACACCCCGCACGTCGCGTGCAAGCTCCGCGACCTCGTCGCTGCCGGCTCCTCCGGCGCCCCCCGTACCCGTCGAGGTCGACGAGGTGTCGTTCGTGTCGGGCCCGCCGCAGGCGGGCGCGAGGGTGGCGACGGCGAGGCCACCGCCAAGAGCCGCGAGGATGAGATGACGCTTCATAAGTGCTCTCCTGATGCTCCTTCGGGAGACATTCCTTATACGCACAATCCGAAACACTTTTAGCGACATCGGCTCGATGCCTCAGCCGAGCCACACGCGCTCGAGCCCAGAAGTCCGCCCTTGGCCTGAATGACGCCCTTCGAGTGCTGCGCGGCCCTATCGAAGCCGAGCCCTCGGGCGAACCGAGAGCGTCCGCCGTTTCGACGTGACGGCCTCGCCCGAGTCCTTCAAGCACCTGCCGCACGAGCGTCGTCTTGCCGACTTGCCTCGGGCCGGCGACGACCTGAATCAAGGCGACCGGCGAGCGAAGGCGCTCGCGGAGCGTCGCGTACTCGGGTCGAACGGTCGTACGCATGACACGGAGTAAAATTCCTTAATGCGTTGAGTAAACTAGAAGTCCGAAAAGTCGCTCGTGAATAAGAGCGCTTGCGCCTGCTCCCGTGCTCGCCGAG
>VGRJ01000166.1 GCA_016875405.1 Deltaproteobacteria bacterium
TCCGCGGCAGCCGAGTCCGCGGCAGCCTTCTCCGCGGCAGCCTTCTCCGCGGCAGCCTTCTCCGCGGCAGCCGAGTCCGCTCCGGCATCGAGGACGGCGACGGTGGGCGCCGATGAGACCGCCGGCGGGAGCGGCGGCGCTACGACGATCATCGTCTGCTCGAGCGAAGGGTCGGGCGAGAGGCGCGCCGCGAGACGAGGAGCTTCGTCGAGCGCCGGCGGCGCGGGGAGCGGCATCGGGGCGCGCGGAGCTTCGGGCGCGGCGGCGCGGGGCGGACGCGGGATGGCGAGCGGGACGATCTTCGGGAGCGTCCTCGTCGGCGTCGGGTCACCCCAGCCGTCGGCGCTCTCCTCGAGGAGCTTCGCGACGGACTCCGGCGGGAAGGAAGAGCTCCGCATCGGACGCGCCGGCTTCGCGTTCACGCTCGAAGGAGCCGGCTCGTCCCAGCCGTCGGCGCTCTCATCGAGCAGCCTCGCGAGCGTCTGCGGCGGGAACGAGGAGGGCCGCACCGAGCGCGGAGCATCGAGCGGCTCGACGGTCGCCTCGTCGGAGCGCGGCGGCGGGGTCACGTCGGCCGATGCGCGGGTGCCGACCGACGTCGCCGCCGAGGCTGCCGAAGCGTCAACTGCCGGCGATGCGGGCGTGCCCGCAGGCGCCGCCCCTTCCGAGGGCTGCGCGGGAGACGAGGCCGCCGACGTCGAAGCTTCGCTCGACAAGGCGTTCGCTTCCGAAGGTTCGGCCGCAGGCGGCGGCGTCGAGGGGAGCGGCGCGCTCGACGCGGCGGGGGCGCGCGAGCGACGGCCTCCCTTCTTCGCAGAGGCCTTCTTCGCAGGCTGTGCAGGGGCCGAGGCCTCGACCGCTGACGCATCGCCGGACGCCGACGGTGTCGGGAGCGTGGACGACTCCGCGGGAGGCGGCAGCGAGTCCGCTGGGGCGGTGCTCGCCGAGGCCGGGGCCTTGGACGTCTTTGGGGTGCGACTGGGTCGCGTGGAGCGCTTGCGCGACATCGTTCGGGGGAGCGCTTAGCGCTCGCGGCGGGGAAGTGCACCATGCCCCGAGCCGCGCGTGAACGAAAGTGGATCACGGACGGTCCATCTGCGCGCGGGGCGCGCGCGACGGAGGGACCTCCTCAGCGGCGTCCCTTGAAGCCCATCATCTGCTGGACGACGGCCTCGCTCTGCTCGGCGACCTCGGCCTCTTCACGCGCGCGATCGGCGCAGTCTTCGCAGAGCTTCAGCGTCTTCTTGCCGACCTTCACCCCGACGAGCTCGTCGGCCTCATCCCCACAGCGCTTGCACGCGGCCATGGGAACGAGGGTACACCCGCACGCGACGCGGTGCCGAGGGTCACTGGCACGAAGCCGGAGCGCCGCCCGCCATGCTCAACATCGAGCGCACGGTGCCGAGCGCCTTCTTGCCGTCCGGGCTCGACATCGCGGAGTTGCAAGCGCCATAGGCCGCCGCGTATGCGCCCTGGTACATGATCGGCGCGCTCGCCATGTTCTGCTTGATCGCGGCACAGCAGGCCGCGATCCCGGACGAGTCCCCTCCGCCGCCGGCCCCCTTGGCCGAGCGCAGGGTGTTGAGCGCAGCCTTCGAGTCCTTGCCGTCGTCCCAGGAGGCGACCGCCAGCACGTTCATATCCTTGCCGCTCGTCGCGACGAAGACCGCCTTCGCAGGCTTTCCATCACGCTTGCAGGAGCCGTCGGCCGCCTGGGCCGCGAGTTTGTCCTTGCCGAGGCTGATCGTCTCGGTCGTCGCCCAGCTGCAGTCCGTCACGCCGAGGGCCTTGGCCGCCGCGTCGCGGAGGCTCGAGGGCTGAGCACCATCGGGGTACTTACCGGCGGCAATGCCGGTCGAGCCGTCGGACGCGGCTGAGACCGAGAAGTCACCGCTCTTCGAGGCCCAGCCCTTGGCCGTCGTGAACGTGAGCTTGCTCACGGCGAGGGTGCCCCCGCTCCAGCCCTCGTCGGGAGCCTTCCCGTCGAGCTCGGTCTTCGCGATCGTGGAGCCCGGCGTCGTCGGGACATCCGGCACCACCGCGGCGACCGATGTCGCGGCCGGCGGCGGGGGCGGCGGCGTCGCCGCGCTCGCGGTGGCCGACGCGCTCGACGCGGCGCCCTTGGAGTCGGCACCCGACTCGTCCTTGTTGCAGGCGGCGGTCACGGCGACGAACGACAGGGCGACGAGCGCAGGCTTCGACAGGATCGTTTTCACGGTCATTACCTCGAAATGTGTCTCGGAAGCGCAGCTCGACGAACCTTCGCCGGCGCGCTCGGGCAAGAGGCTTATCTAGCCGAGCGCTCTCCCGCAATGCACTTTTTTGCGGGCCCTACAGGAAGGTCGCTCAGGTTTCCCAGCGACGTCGCGCGGACAACCCCAGCACCTCGAGGGGCTCGGCCGACTGCTCGAAGGTCACGATGTCGCCGAGCACGGCGCGCACCATCCGATCGGGCCCATCGATGAAGAGCCGCATCTCGCGGGACTTGCTCCGCAAGGTGAGCGGCGCCCCGGGCCTCACGACGAGCCGGCGCAAGCGGTAGTCCTGACCGCGCGGCTCGTAAGGCTCACGCACTACCATCTGGAGGTCGCGCGAGGTGAGCGGGAGCACCTTGCCTCCTGCCGATCGCTGAGCGGCCGTCGAGCCCGCAGCGGGACCGACCCAAATTCCGCTCGACTTCTGCTCCTCGACGACCCCGCGATGCTCGACGATGTAACGCGCCGTTGCGGCGGGGGAGCGATGGCAGAAGAGCGCATCGTTCAAGACGCGCGGCGTGACGATGGTGCCGTTCAAGCGGACTTGCATGCGCGTCAGCACGACGCCGCGGAGCGTCCGGGCGAGCGCGGCCTCGATGGCGCGGGGCGCCGACGCGCGATCGGCACCGCAGAAGAAGCCGACCGACGAACCCGGCGCGCTATTGATGGCGAGGATCGGCACCCGACTCACGCTGTGGGAGGCTCGCAGCAAGGTGCCGTCACCGCCGACGGTCAGCACGAGGTCGAGATCGCGATCGTCGAACGTCGCCTTGCGAAGGTGCATCACCGTGGCGCCCGCGGCGGCGAGCGAACGCTTCACGACATCGAGGGTCGCGACGTGCTCCTCGTGCGCGGAGACGACGTTTGCGACCGTGGGGTCCTTCTTCGCGAGCAGCGCCCGCAAATTCCCGTCTTGGCTCGCGCGGTAACGGTCCCACGCGGTTCGCTTCACCATCACGCCGACGCGCATCGAGGCTCCTCGCTCAGCGGCCGTGGCGCTCGACGAAGCGCCGCAGCGCGATCTCGGTCTTGCCGTCCTCGATCGCGCCGGAGCGCAGCATTTCGAGGGCCTCTGCGAGCTCGAGCTCGACGATGGTCGCGGCCTCTTCGAGCGCGCTTCCGTCCTCACCGGGGGTGCGCCGCACCTCGGGATCGACTTCGGCCTCGAAGAAGTGATGGCGCTCGCCGATGACGCCGGCCGACGGAAACGTCGCCGGGCCGAGGGGCCTCATCGCCTCGGGCGCGAGCGCGATGCCGATCTCCTCCTCGAGCTCTCGCGCGGCGCTCCGCGTGAGCCCGAGCGCGCCCAGGCGGCACTCGTCGGGCTCGACGAGCCCGGCGGGGAGCTCCCACAGCGAGCCGAGCGTCGGTGCCTCGGGCAGCGGGCGACAGTCGAGCGGACGCATCGCGGCGGGCGGTCGAATCGCCGAGCGGAGGTACACCATCCGCCGTCCATCACGGAGGAAGTGAGCGACGACGACCACCGCGTCGAGGGCGGGCCGGTGGACGCTGTCGTAGACGAACGCCCGGCTCTCGCTCCCATCCTCGCGCCGGATGCGGAGGCGGTGGCGCCTGAGCCGCAAGAACCCGGAGCCCTCGGGCGAGAGGTCCTCGAGCACCTGCAGGTCGACGATAGGGAGCTTCGGGTTCGACATGGTCGGAGCGACGTTACCACGTCGCCGCGCGCCGCCGAGGGTCAGGGACCGACGGGGAGGCGGGCGATGAAGAGATCGGTCAGCGCGGCCGTCCAGAGCCCCAGCCCGAAGTCGATCTCGCCCGTGAAGTTCCCCGCGAGGATCGGCTCGTCGAGCATGCTGCGCGCGACGTGCGTGGCCTCATCGACGCCGCCGCCGCCCCACGAGCCGGCCCACAGCGGCTTACCGGCCGCGTCCAACTTGATCGCGATCACGTCGCTCAGGCCCTTGGTGTTCAGCACCGTCGACCCGACGATCACGGTGCCGTTGGCGTAGCCGACGACGATCGGCTCGTCCTTGCTCGAGACGACGAGGTCGAGCGCGCGCTGGGGGTTCTTGTCGCCGAACGAAGAGCTCCACTTGAAGTCGCCGTTCGGGCCCGCGATCTTGGTGACGAAGATGTCCTCCTCGCCGTTCGACGTGATGACCTGATCGAGCAGCATCGAGGCGCCGAAGTAGCCGGCGACGAGGGCGTCGTTGGCGCTGTCGAAGCGGACGCTGCGAGCCTCCTGGAAGTTCGCGCCGCCCATGTTCTTGCTCCAGCGGTGCGCGCCCTGCGGCGTGAAGCTCGCCGCGAAGGCGTTGCCATCGGGCGTGTTGAAGGTACCGCCGCCGAAGTCGATGTTGCCGTAGAACGAACCGACGATCGCGATGTTGTTCGCCGCATCCGTCGCGACTCCATACGCAAACTGATCGAGGAAGCCGCCAAACTTGCTCGCGAAGACCGGGTTCCCCTGCGGGTCGATCTTGGCGACGAACACGTCGTACGCGTCCGAAGCGGTGATGGTAACGGGCGCGCCATTTCCGCCGACCTTGCCGAAGTCCATCACGCCCTTGAAGTAGCCCGTGAGGACGATGTTCCCCGCCTTGTCGACCGTGACGTCGGTCGCGTGCTGCTCCGAGACGTCGCCGACCGCCTTGCTCCAGATGGCGGCGCCCTGCGCGTCGAGGCGCGCGACGAACACGGTGTTCGACTTGTTGGGCGCGACGAGCTTGGTGTTGTTGCCGATGGTGAGCTCGTCGTCGAAGCGTCCGACGAGCACGATCCCGCCGTTGGCGTCGGTCGCGATGCCGGTCACGGCGGGCGAGCCGAGGCTCGCGAGCTGCTTGCTCCAGACGTGCTTGCCGTCTTTCGTGAGCTTGGCGAGGTACGCGTCGTTCTTGGCGGCCGGCCCCTTCGTGACCTTGTCGATGGTGATGAGCCCGTTGAAGGTGCCGGCGAGCAGCACGTTGCCCGACGGATCGGTCGCGAGCGCCGTCGTCCTCTCGACCGCGTTCGCGTCCTTCGAGTAGTCGGCCCAGTCCGCGAAGAAGCCCTTCGGAGGGGCGCCCCCTGCGCCGCCACCGCCGCCCGCGCCGCCGACGCCGGCCTGGCCGCCGGAGCCGCCCGCGCCGCCGACGCCGAGCTGTCCGCCCGCACCGCCCGCACCGCCCGCACCGCCCGCACCGCCCGC
>VGRJ01000167.1 GCA_016875405.1 Deltaproteobacteria bacterium
GACGCGGCGGGGGGCGACGCGGCGGGGGGCGACGCGGCGGGGGGCGACGCGGCGGGGGGCGACGCGGCGGGGGGCGACGCGGCGGGGGGCGACGCGGCGGGGGGCGACGCGGCGGGGGGCCTGGGCGCCGCAGGCGGTGGCGCAGGCGGAGCCACCGCTTCACCGGTCGAGCCGAGCTTCGCGCGCGGCGGCGGCAATCGCGTTCCGAGCGGTGCCCCGACAGCGGCCGGCGACAGCGGAGGTCCAGCGGGGCGCGGGAGCGGGCTTGGCCCCGCGGGGCGCGGAGGAACCGCAGGCCCCCCCGCGGGCCTGGGCAGCGGCGCGCCGATCGCAGGCAAGGTCGACTTCAGCGGAGCCGGGGCAGGCGGCTTCGGCAGCCCTGGCACGCCTCCTGGCGCGACCGGAGCCACGCCGGGCGCACGCAACGTCCCGAGGACATTCGTCCCCTTGCGGAGCGCCACGAGGGCGGCGGTCAACGCCTGCTTGCCCTCGTCGGAGGTCATGGCCGCAAGCAACGTGGCGAGCTCCTCGCTGGTGATGGTGCGCTTCCCGAGCGACGGCTCGAGCGCGCGAACCAGCAGCGGCCGCAAGCTCGCGGGGAGCCGCTCGCCGAGCCCGTCGACCGACAAGGCCTCGGTCGCGGGCTGCGCCGCGAGCAGCGCCCAGACGATGGCGGCCAGCGAGTACACATCCCCGCGCGGAGTCGCCTTGCCGCCCGCGCGCTGCTCGGGCGCGTCGTAAGCGGGTGCCGTGCGCAGCCCGGGCGCGCTCGCGATCGCTGCGAGCCCGAGGGCGTCGACAGAGACCTCGCCGCTCCAGTCGAGCCAGATCCACGCCGGCGAAAGGAAGCCATGGCAGATGCGCCCGACCGGGTCGTCATCGAGCGCGGCAGCGTGCGACGCGGCGAGAGCCCCCGCGACCGCGGCCGCGACGTGGAGCACGGCCGATGGCGGAAGGTCATCACCGCGCTGCTCGAGCCTATCCATCAGGTCGGCGAGCGTGACTCCGCCGCGCTCGGGGGTCGCGAGGATGAGATGATCGGCGTCAAGGAAGGCCTCGGCCTTGGCGATGGCGGGGTGCCCGAGCGTCGCGACCCGCGCGACCTCACCCACGGCACGCTCTCCAAGCGGCGGCGACACGGGGCCGAGCCGACGAAGCAGCGACGGCCCGGCTCCTGGCGCGTGCGCGAGATGGCTCGGAGGCTCTCCAGGTAGCGTTCGAATGACCTCGTACCGACCGATTCGTTGGTTCCCCATGCGCGGCCTTCGAGGTTCGCACACTCCCACGAGCGTCGCTACGGCGTCGAAGCCCCCTCCTTCGCTCGGGCCGATTTGGCGGGTCCTTCAGTAGCGAACCGCGGCGGGGTCGACGAGCGGCGGCGGCGCGGGACCGTCGGTACGCTCGACCGGCGGCGCCGCCACGACCACACCGGCGTTCTCGACGACCGACACGGGCCCGACGAAGACCGGCGGTGGAACGAATAGCCGTGGCGCCGCGAGCCCGGCGGCGATGGCGCCGAGCTCGGGGTAGCTCGACGTCAGCTGCGCAACGTAGGCACGGCGATGCGCCTCGGTGGGCTCATCGCAGCCGACCCCGGCGCGCCGCATGGCGTCGCTCATCTGGTAGAACCACGCCGCGAGCGACGCGTATGACTCGACGAGCTCACGCGCAGTGTCCTCCGACAGGATCGCCGTCTTCGCCACGGGCGAATGCTAGCATGACGCGAATGCCGCGTTTGCGGGCGATGACGTACAACGTTCGCTACTTCGGTCACGGGACGCGCGGCCTCGCGTCGACACGCGCAGGCGTTCGGCGTATCGCGGAGGCGATCGCGAGCGTCTCACCCCGCTGCGACGTGATCGCGCTCCAAGAGGTCGAGGCCCACTCGCTCCGCTCGTCGCTCGTGACCTGGAGCCCGGAAGAGCCCACGAGCCAGCTCGCCGAGTGGATGCGCGCGCTCGATCGCGCCCTCGAGGACCGGGGCGTCGCCGAGCGGTACGAGGCCCACTACTTCCCCGCCCACCGTTACGAAATCGCGCCGGGGACCTACCTCTACACCACCGGGCTCGCGATGCTCGTCGGGCCGCGGCTCGAGGTCGTGTCGGAGGCCGCGAGCCCGATCGAGGACATCACGCATCGACGCGGCGCGAAGGCGCTGAAGCAGACGCGGATCTGCGCCCACCTCGCGCTGCGGGTCCGTGCGGAGCACCGCGAGAACCTCGAGGAGTCCGCACCCGGCGTCGCCGACCTCGACGTGTTCAACACCCACCTCAGCCTCCCGGGGCCGCTCTATCACGAGTTCTGGCGGAGCCGCGAGCGGATGGGACACTGCCCGAACCAGCGCATCGAAGCGTCGAAGGTCATCGATGCGATCCGCGCCCGCCGTCGCTCGTCGCGCGTGCTCTTGATGGGCGACTTCAACTCACTGCCGGGCTCGCCGGTCGACCGCGAGCTTCAGGCGGCAGGCGAGCTCATCGACGGGCTCGGCGCGACACGCGGCCTCTCGGTCGAGCAGCGGAGCGAGTGGGCGACCGCAGGCTTCCTCCACGTGCGCTTGGCGATCGATCGGATTTACGCATCCCGCGCGGTACGCTTCGTCGACTTCGAGGGGAGCGTGCCGTTCGAGGAGCCGAGCCCATTCGACGGATTGAGCGATCACGTCCCGCTCGTCGCGCGCTTCGACATCGCTTGACGCGCAGCCATCGAAGCGTCGTCGCGCGCTCAACGCCTGGGAGCCGGCTCGCCGGGAGGCTTCTTGCCGCACGCGACATACGCCTTCGTACGCAGCTCCCGGAGCTCGCTCGTCGGGTAGCGGAAAGCGCCCGCCTCGTCGGCGGCCGCGCACGCGCCCTTCGCGTCCCCCGAGGCCTCGAGCGCCTCGAGGTGGAGCACGTACGACTCGGCCGTCTTGCGGTTCTCGAGGTTCAGCGTCGTTGCCGCGAGCGCCTTCTTCGGATCCTTCGTCGCGCCGAGGTGGAACTCGGCTGCGTGGTCGGCGAAGGCCTTCGGGAACTTCGCCATCAGCGCGTCGTAGCCCGCCGCAGCCTTGTCGAGGTGAGCCTTGCCGCTGCCGGGCGTGAGCGCCTCGGCGGTGTGGTAGAGCGCCGACGAGACCTCGGGGTCGTCGGCGCCTGATGCCACCGCGTCGAGGTACGGCTTGCCCTCGGCCGCAGGCAAGAGCTCGCTCAGGTGGATGGCTCCGCGCGCGAAGAACGGCAGCCGCTCGACCGCGATCGTGTAGAGGTCACGCGCGAGCTCGGGCTTGCCGGCCTTGTCCCACATCTCGGCGCGGTGAAAATAGAGCCACGCGAGCATGAACGGCGAGACGTCTCGAAAGGCCAGCTCGGCGGCGAGGAACGCGCGCTCGGCATCGTCGGTGCGGCCCATGTGCCCGAGGCAGGTCGCGTGCAGGCCAAGCGAGGAGACGTTGGGGAAGCGCTTCACGTCCGCCGCGAAGACGGGCTCGGCGGCGTCGTAGTCTCCAAGAGCCATCGCCAAGACGGCGCGCTTCGAGGCGAGCTCGGAGGCGTCGGCGCCGACCCGCTGGGCCTCGTCGAGGTCGGCGCGCGCAGCGGCGAACTCATGGATGAGGGAGCGCGCGCTCGAGCGGAGAAAGTACGCCTTCGGATCCTTGGGGTGCGCCGTGACGGCGCGCTCGGCAAGCTCGAGGGCCCGCTCGATGCCGCCCATCTGCCCGAAGAACGTGACGCGGTCGAGCTCCGCGCTGACCGCAGCGGAGACGATCGAAAGGTCGTCAGGGCGGGCCTCGAGGAGCCGCGCGAGCTCGACCTGCTGCGACTCGAAGTTGCGGCGCGCGATGTCCGGCGAGGTCGTCGCATCGGGCTCGTTCACCGCGAGGGGACGGGCTCTGCGCCGTGGCGTCGACGCGGTGGTGCCCGACGCAGACGCCGCCGAAGCGGGCGTTGCCGGGACGGAGGATGTGCTCGCGGAGCCGACCGCCGTGCCGGTGGTCGCGGTCTGGCGCCCGGGCGAGTCACACCCTAGAAACACAGCCGCCAGCCCGACCACGACGGCCAGGCTGGCGGAGGGTGCGCTCATCACGGCTCGGAGCGGTCGCTCCGCGGCTTGATGAGCGCGCGTCACAGGCTCACTTCTTCGCGGCGAAGTACGGGAAGCCGGCTTCGTACGCCGTCTTGGTGGCCGCCTCGACCGGGATCCCGTCGCCGAAGAGGAACGGATTGTTCGGGAGCTTCGTGAAATCGACCGCGCCGGAGAGGAGCGAGTAGCTGATGTCGACCACGTCGTCGGTCGGAATGCGACCGCCGCAGGTGTCGTTCGTGACGCCGAGGAAATTCGCCTCGACGCCGAGGTAGAGCCCGCAGCCGCCCTGGGCCGACAGCTTGACCCAGATGCGATCGTCAGCGAGGACGCCGGCGAGCGTGTCGTAGGTCCCCGCCGTCTGCTTGCCGCCGGCCGCGACCTGGTTGCCGCAACCCGCCATCGCCGCGTTGGTGTTGTCGGCCTTGTCGAGCGCGTCGAGGATCGCGAGGCTCGCCGCGATGTCCTTCGCGAAACCGCTCCACTTGGCGAGGTCGCCCTCTTTGTTGTAGGCGTCGAGGGCCGCGTCGCGTTTCGCCTTGTCGAACGTCTTGCTGCCAACGGTGTTGATCGCCGCGCGACCCATGCGGTCGAGCTGCGCACCGAGCTTGGGAGCCGGGGGGAACATCGGGTCGGGGACGCCCCCGCCGGTGCCGGGCGAGCCACCGGTGCCGGGCGAGCCACCGGTGCCGGGCGAGCCACCGGGGCCGGCCGAGCCGTACTCCACGCCGCCGGCACCGCCCGCGGAGGAGCTGGACGCCGACGTGGGGGTAGGGGTGGAGTCGTCGCCGCCACAAGCGCTGGCGAGCGCGCCGACCCCGAGGAGTGCCACTGCCGTAAGCTTCATCGTCGTGTTCATGGTGTGGTCCCCTCTCACTGACCGATCTTGTTGGTGCTGCCCCACACGGCGACGTAGTCACCGGTGCCGACGGCGGTCGGATCGACCTCCGCGACGAGGATCAGCTGGTTTAGCGCGGCGAAGTTGTTTACCGGTGGCTTGTTGTCACTGTCCTTCGTCAGCTGCGTCTGAAGCTCGGTCACCGTGGCCGCGTCGAGCTTCGGGCAGCCCGACGGGTAGGACATCAACCCTGCCGCCGCAGTCTGAACGGTCTCGATCGCCTTGTTGAGGCCCGCGAGGAAGAAGAAGAACGGGTCGGCGTGCTTGGCGGCGTGAATGCGGAGCTTGCCGCTCTCG
>VGRJ01000168.1 GCA_016875405.1 Deltaproteobacteria bacterium
GCGCGGCGAGGCGCAGACGCGAGCGAGGCCTCGGTCAACCGCGACGCCGAGCAACCGCGACGCCGAGCAACCGCGACGCCGAGCAACCGCGACGCCGAGCAACCGCGACGCCGAGCAACCGCGACGTCAGACGTCGAGCGACAGCCGCGTGCCGCGGAGCGACGTCCCCGATGCCCCTTGCGCGTCGTACGTCGCGGGCCGCGACGAAGCGGCGAGCGCCTGTACGAGATCGCGCGCGGCGTTGCGCGCGTGAGCGAGGAGCACGCCGTTCTCTCGAAGGCGAGGGACCAGCCCGCGGAAACGCGCCACCTCCGAAGGGGCGTGGGCCCAGTCGGCCGCACGTAGGACGCCGAGCAGTGCTTCCTTCTCATCCGCGAGCGCGACGGCTCGCGTCGCATCGACCGACCTCACGGCCTCGCGCTCCGCGTCGAGCAGCGCGTCGAGCGCATCGAGCGCGGCGGCGAGGGTCACGTCATTCACCGTTGACGATGCGAGTCGCGATCGACCGCGCGTCGACCTTCAGGTCTCCGCGGAGGAGCGCGCCGCGCAACCGCTCGATCTTCGCGACGTCGATGGCGCTCTCGGTGGCGAGCACGCGCGCCCGCTGCGACACCTGGATGCGCGCCTCGACCTCATCGCGCTTTACGTTCGCGGCCGAGTCGCGGCCGCCCTCGACCTTCTTGCCGTCGGCGCCCCGGGCGATCGCCTCGGAGCCGGCGCCGTCGATGCTGCCGGGGCTGCCGGGCGCTTTGTATGCAGAGCTGGGAATTCGCATGGAGACCTCGGTGCTCAACCCTCGCTGGGATGTTAGTTCGAAGGCTGGCTGGTGGCGGGCCGAGATGGACCGTGTGACGTCGTCGAGCGACACATGCCATGTCCGACAAACATGGCCAACTCCTTGTCGAACCAAATCGACTGCAATCGCGATGCCACGCGAGCGAGGCGGCTCACGGCGACCCTCCGCGCTTCGGCGGTTCGCGCGTGGCCGCGCCGCGGAGCGTGTCTTCGATGGCTCGCGCGAGGCCGAGGCCGCCTTGCTTCGTCACACCATCGGCGAGCGCCTCGAGCGCCATTCCGCCGTAGCCCGCCTCGCCCATGTCTTCGCCAAACCGCGAGGCCTTCAGAAGTTGTCGAACGAACACGGCCTCGAACTGTTCGGCAGCGACCTTCAGCTTCGCGGCGTCGTCATGCGGAGCCCCGCTCGACTTCGCGGCCGTGGTGGTCGCAGCGCGCTCGGTCCGAGCGGAGGTTGCAGCGCGCTCAGCGCGAACGGCGAGCGACGACGCGTTGACGGCGCTCGCAGCCAGCGAGTTGACGCTCGGGGCCGTCACTCGACCTCCAGCTGCGCTTCGAGGGCGCCGGCCGCCTTGAGCGCCTGCAACACGCTGATGAGCTCGCGCGCCGAGAGGCCGAGCGCACCGAGGGCCGAGGCGATGTCGGCGAGCGACGCAGCGCCGTCGATGTAGGTCGCGTTCGAGCGGGCCTCCTGCACTTCGACCGTCGAGTTCGGCACGACCGCGGTGCGCGCTCCTCCTGCGTTCGCTTGCGCGTTCGGCCCGACGGCGACGACCGGGGCGACCGGCTGCGACACCTGAGGCTCTTCGCGCACGACGATGGTGAGGTTGCCGTGGACGATCGCCACTGGCGCGAGGCGCACATCACCCCCCGCGACGATCGTCTGGGTGCGCTCGCTCACGACGACGCGCGCGCCGCGCTGAGGCTTGACCTCGAGGTCCTCCAAGTCGGCGATGAGATCGACGGTGCGCTGCGCGAACTCGGCCGGCACGGTGACCGTGACGCTGCCGCCGTCGGTGGGGACCGCGGTCCCTTCGCCGAGGAGGTTCTCGACGCCCTTCGCAATACGCGACGCGAGCGTGAAGCTCGGGCGCTTGAGCGCAAGAGTGAGCTTGCCAGAGGAGACGATGCTCGCGGGGACGTCACGCTCGACGAGCGCGCCCTCGGGGATCCGGCCGGACGTGACACTGCCCGTCGTGATCGAGCTTCCGCTCTTGCCGCGCGCGGCGAAGCCGCCGACGACCATGCTTCCTTGCGCGACCGCGTAGCTGCGCCGGTCGGCGCCCTTCAAGACGGTCTGGAGGAGCACGCCGCCCTCGAGCGAGCGCGCGTTGCCGATCGAGGACACGGTGACGTCGAGGCGCGTGCCAGGCTTGGCGAACGCCGGGATGGTCGCGGTGACCATGACCGCGGCGATGTTACGGAGTTGCAGCTGCCGGCCGTCGATCTGGACGCCGAGGCGGCGCAACATCGCGAGCGTGGACTGGAGCGCGATCGGCGCCGTGATGTCGTCACCGGTTCTGTTCAAACCGGTGACCACGCCATAACCGATGAGCTGGTTGTCTCGCGCACCGGCGACGGTGACGAGCTCGCGGAGCTTCTCGGCGCGAGCCTCGCCGGGCACGAGCGCGACGACGACGAGGACGAGCGCGCAAAGACGGCGGATTCGGGCGGGGAGGAACGACGCTGGAAGCTTCATGTCGATCGGGTGGTGACGCCTCAGAACGGAGAGACCTCGTCGATACCGCGTGACAGCCAGCCCTTGCGTTGCTGGTCGGCGAGATCGCCGCGCCCGGTGAACTCGATTTGCGCGTCGGCAACTCGCGTCGATGGCACGGCGTTGTCCGGGCCGATGTCGGCGGGGCGAACGAGCCCCGAGATGTAGAGGTGATATTCCTCGTTGTTGATGAGCATCACCTTCGTGCCCTCGACGTAGAGGTCGCCGTTCGGCATTTCTCGGGCGACACGCACGGCGATGCTGGCGGAGAGCGTCCCGCGGCGCTTGGTGTCGCCCTTCCCCGCGAACTCGCTCTCGGAGAAGAACGAGAGGAGCTTCGATGGATCGATGTTGGGGTGCGCGGCCTTGATCGCGGGGACGAGCCCGAGCAGCGCGGTGACGCCCATGTCCATCTTGTTCTCGCGCTGCAGATCGGTGCTCGACTCGCCAGATGCATCAGCGTCCTCCGTGAGGCGGACGAGCACCACGTCGCCGACGCGCACGGCGCGCGTGTCCTCTAGCAGTCCGCCGACGCCGTCGCTGAACAGCGACCCCTCGGTCGGGCGCTTGTTCGGGTCGAACTGAGCGTACTGGCCCTGCGCGTACTTGCGCTCGCGCGGGGTGAACGGCTGGATGTGACGCGGCCCGCAGCCCGCGGCCAGGGACGCGAGGACGAGCGCGACGACGAGGCGGCTCATGGCCGTCGTCCCTCGAGGACGGCGCGGTCCTTGGTGACGAGCTTGGCGCGGACGACCTTGCCGGTCGCGCTCACCGTGACCGGGATCACGTCGCCGACGTCGGCGTTGTCACCGGCCGACGCGCGTGCGGCGATTTCGACGAGCCCGTTCTTCACGACGAGCGTGACCGGACCGCCCTTCGCGAGGTCGGGCGCGGCCGCTTCGGGCGAGACGTCGAAGACCGCCGGGACCGCGACGCGCGCGAGCTTCTGGCCATCGAGTTCGAACGCAAGCGTCACGGTCGTCGACCACTCTCCGGGCCGCCGGGGGGGACGCGGCACCATCGCCGAGACGCGCTGCCAGCCGCTCGCGACCTTGAGGTTCGCGGGCGCCTCGGCGCGGCGCAGGACGATGCCGTCGCGCAGCCCGGCGCCGCGGACGGCGTCCAACAGAAGAGCCTGGAGCCGAGCGCTCGTGACGCGCTCGAGACGGCGCGAGACGCGGACCGCCTCGGGGAGCCGCGGTACGCTGGAGATCCCCTGGGCTTCGAGCTCGGCGCGGAGCTCGTCACGCCGGAGGAGGCGCGAGACGCCGGGCGCGGGCGAAGGGCCGAGGTCGACGTCGGCGAGCGCGCCGAGCCCCTCGACGAGATCGCCGAGGCGGAGCCGCGGGCCAGTGACTTCGACGCGGCGCACGCCGTCGCGAGGGGCCTCGGTCTCGGCGGCGCGCGGACGCGCCCGAACCTCGCCGCTCGAGACGACAAGGCACGCGAACGCGACGAGCACCGCCGACGTCTTCATCGCAGCGTCGACGCCTTGCGGAGCATTTCGTCCGCGGTGGTGATGACCTTCGAGTTCATCTCGTAGGCGCGCTGCACACGGATCATGTCGATCATCTCCGTGACGACCGCGACGTTCGAGCCCTCGAGGGCGTTCTGCAAGATCGAGCCGCGGCCCTCGGTGGTCGGCAAGCCGACCTGCGGATCGCCGCTCGCGCCTGACGCCTCGAACATGTTGTGCCCGAGCGGCTTCAGGCCGTTGGGGTTCGCGAACATCACGAGCTGGAGCTGACCGAGCTGCACGGGCTCGGGCTGCTGCGGGCGCGTCACGCTGATGCTGCCGTCCGCACCGATGATGATCTCGGTCGCGTCAAGCGGGATGTTGATGGGCGGCTCGACCGGCATTCCGCTGGTGTTGGTGAGCCGTCCCTGGGAGTCGAGCTTGAGCTGCCCGGCGCGCGTGTAGGCGAACTGCCCGTCCGGCCGAGTGACCGACAGGAAGCCCTTTCCCTCGATGGCGATGTCGAGCGGATTGCCGGTCTGCTCGATGTTGCCTTGCGAGAAGTAGCGCGGGGTCGCGACGACGCGGCTGCCGAGGCCGATCTGCACGCCGGTCGGTCCCATGCCGCCGTCGGGCAGACGACCGGGGGTCCGGATCTGCTGGTAGATGAGGTCTTCGAACTCGGCGTCCTGGCGCTTGAACCCCGCCGTGTTGGCGTTCGCGAGGTTGTTGGAGATGGCATCGAGGCGCGTCTCCTGGGCGACCATGCCGGTGGCTGCAACGTAGAGGGAGCGGAACATGGCAAACGAGGTCTTCGCAAGTTCCGAGCCAGCCCTCGCGAGCCGCGAGCAAGCGCGAAAAAACCAGCAAATTCATTGAGCGTTCGCGTCGACACCCGCCGCCTGACGCATCGGTTCAGCACCCGTACGTTCGGTTCGGCCGCGAGCCCGAGGGTCGGTGACTCCTCCGGCGTCGCCTCGTTGGCGGCCCGCGCGTCAGTCGGCTGACTACGGTCCGGCGCCGCCCGCGCCACCGGCGCCGCCCGCGCCACCGGCGCCGCCCGCGCCACCGGCACCGCCCGCGCCACCGGCACCGCCCGCGCCACCGGCACCGCCCGCACCGCCCGCACCGCCCGCACCGCCGGCACCGCCGGCACCGCCCGCACCGCCCGCACCACCGGCACCGCCCGCACCGCCCGCGCCGCCGGCACCACCGACGCCGGCCTCGACGACGCAGCGCCCC
>VGRJ01000169.1 GCA_016875405.1 Deltaproteobacteria bacterium
CGGCCGGCCAACGCTTGGGGACGGTCGCGAACGCCGTGCATGCGGGCTCGCCGGACGGGATCGTCGATTCGCGGGAGGCGTCGTCGACCACGAGCCCACCCTCCTCGAGGTCGTGCGGGAGCACCCTCTCGAGTGATTGCGGAACGTCGGCGTGGCTCCACTCCGTGCGATGGTGAAACGAGCCGGAGGCGCAGCCGCTACCGGCCTTGCCCTAGCGAGTACGCGGGCTTGCCGTCGAACAAGAAGAGGTGCTCCGTCTTCACAAGATCGAAGCCGGTGTTCGTCATGCGGGGGATAAGGCGGAGGACGTGCAGCACCGAGACGGGCTTGCCTGGCGTCGAGCTCTCGCATCGGCAACGCCAGTGGTCGGTGCCGGAGGTCTCCGGGAGGCCATCGGCCCACACTCATCTGTCTTAGACCACCCGGACACTTCTCCCTGTGCGTTCTCTTCGTCCCTGTGCGTTCTCTTCGTCGCTCTTCTGTCCGCCTCCTCACCTTCGTCGGTGCCGCGCCGCGCATCGGAATTCAGGTGATGGGGATGCCTTCATGGCGCTCGAGGTCAGAGGCTTCGACGAGGTCGCCTTTCGAGGTGACCAGTACATTCGCGAACTCGACCTGGTCGACGAGCAAGTCGACGATCGTGCGTTGGTCCTCGGGACCGAGCTTGATTCTTCCTTCGTCGCGTCAACTCAGGGAAGGTACGAGATCTCCACGAACTCGAAGCGGGACCCGAGGCTGTCCTTCACATCCGCGACCTCTGTGACGGCGAGCCCGAGGCCATCAAGTCCGACGGGGACTTTTCCAGGTGTCGCCGAGGCCTTCCCGACGACTTTCCATTGGTTAGGTCCGACGCGCTGATTGACCGCTCCGGCGGCGCTGACACAGGGCCCATCCAGCTCCGTCCCGTCTTCGGCGACGAGGTAGAAGAGCTCGCCCCCATTGATGATCGGGGCTCCGGACGACACAGCGCTCGCGGAGACGAACATCACCCAAGGAGCAAGAGCGCCCCACGCCGCCTCGAACTCCTCGCGAGTCGCATTGCGCGCAACCACGAGGACCCCGCCAGGGGCGAGCACGATCGGAGGCAGCGCAAACCGCTGGTCCGTCACCTCATGGTTCTCGAGCGCAACGCCACTCAACGGCGCAGGCGCCGCGGGCGGGCTACCGCTGCATCCAAGCTGCGCCCACGAGACGGCGTCTGCGTTGGGGACACAAGTCTGGAACGGGAGCTCGTCCTGGCGCGGCTCATAACGCGCGAGATCCGGATCGGAAAGCCCGTGTTCGACGAAGTCGACCAGCGCATCGAGGCTCTCAGGCGACAACTCGAGCGGGACGAAGCGAGGCGACAGCCGCGCGTACTCCACGAGCGGGTTCGCCGAAATCGCGTCGTTCTTGTACTGGATGACGTCCCGGACCGAGTGAAACGAGCCGCCATGGCCGAGGAAGGGCGAATCTGAGAGGTTGTAGAGTTGAGGAACCTTGAACGCGAAGCGCTCGCTTTCTCGGCCAGTGAAGCCACCTCGACCGAGCTTTTCAACCGAGTCTGGCTTTACGTTGGGCATCCCAGGCTCGAAGTCCGGCATTCCGAGCGCGTGAAAAGAAGAGCCGCCAAGTCCAGGGTTGTTGTGGCAGGCGACACACCCCGCGCGCCCGAAGAACAGGCGAGCGCCTTTGAGCTGAGTTTGGGTGAGCGCCCCCGAGTCGCCCCGGAGCCACCGCTGAAAGGGTGCGCGGTTTGCGAGCAACGTCCGCTCGTAGGCGGCGATTGCCAAACCCGCGTGAACACGTGAGACGCGCTGCCCTTCGGCCACGTCCGGAAACGCCTCCGCGAAGAGCGTCACGTACTGGGGGTCGGTCGCGATCCCCGAGGCGTCGATAGAGACTCGATGAACGTCTTGTCCTGCGATGGCCTGCGTCTCAAGCCCATGGAAGCCGAGCTGATTCGCCGCTTTGGGCGTACCCGCGAGCCAGGACGAATCCGTTCCCACGTTGGCCCCGGTCGCCCCAAACTGCCCGTTCCAGAGCACGTTCTCGAACCACGCCGCGTTCAGCGCCGAAGGGGTACGGATGGCTTGCGCGTCGACGGCCCCGCTTGGAAAGCCAGCCAGGAGCGTGCGGACCGCCGCGAAGCCCTCGGCGCCTTCACCAAGGCCCTGGCGCGTTCCGGCCTGGAAGCCAGAGACAGCGTGGTGGCAGGTCGCACAAGACGCCGTGGCGCGCGCCTCGACCAACTCCGTGCCGACATGCAGCGCGGCGTCATGAAAGAGAAGACGGCCAAGACTCACCTTCTCGCGGGTGAGGGGATTGCGCGGATCCTGAGGCAGCGCGTCGAGATCATCCTCATCCGGAAGCCGATAGGGCTGCAGCGCTTCCCGCAGCGCTTCGACCGACGCCTCATCAACGTTCGTCGAGGAAGACTCGTAAGGCGAGGCGCATCCCGCTGCGAGGTAAACGAGGGCGACCGGAAGCCAGGAGCGCACGTGCATGGCATGGTGCCATAGTTGCGTTGCAACTCGGTTGCAACTACGAGAGTCGGTGCGAGCGGGCGCGCGCAATCGAAGCGAGATAATCCGGTCCGTTTTTAAAAAATCCGCTATAAGGCGGAACCCACAGGGAGCACGCCATGCGCGACACCATTCAAGTCGTCTCTACCGCCGGAACCGGATACGCCTACGTCACCACGAAGAACAAGCGGACGATGCAGGGCAAGTTCGAGATCAAAAAGTACGACCCGATCGCGCGCAAGCACGTCGTCTTCGTCGAGAAGAAGATTTCGAAGGGTTGACCGCCGAGCTCGGGCTCGACCCCGGTTCAAATTCCCTATCCGCCCACCGCGGCGGTGACGAGCGCGTCGGCGTCGAGCGGCGCGGTGATGCTGCCTTCGAGGCAGTCAACCCTGAGCACGGCCTTGTGGCGCACCACCACCGGGCCCACCTCGGGCATGGACTTCGTCTCCACCAGCTTCCAACCCTCCACGGCCTCCATCGCGCGGCGCAGCGCGACGGGGTCGGCTGCCATGGCGAGGGCGACGAGGCCGATGAGCACGATCAGCGAGCGATCTGGACGTGGGTGGCGGGCACTGCGGCCACGCCGCCGAGGCGGGTGACGCTCACCGGCAGGCGCGGCGGATCATTGGCGAAGGCGGCCATCTCGGGGGGCATGACTGACCTGCCTGGCGATGTTCGAGCCATCGGAAGCTGGAATTTTCCAATCATGGAAAGGACCAACCGATGCCACGAGAGTCGTAGTTCACCGAGGAGCAGATCGCGTACGCGCTGAAGCAAACGGAGGCAGGCGTGCCCGTCGCCGAGGTCTGCCCGAAGCACGGCGCGAGCGGGCAGACCGATTACGTCCGGAGAAGGAAGTACGGCGGGCTTGCGCCGTCGTGGCTCGCGCGCGCCTCGCCTCCGGGGGAAGCAAAGCGCCGCGGTCTCGGCGGCGGGGACGCGCGACTTAAACCGGCTGCGGCCCGTTTTTCTGGGATCAGGATCGAACGAGGAATAGTTCTTGCCCCCCCCCCCGGGAATGGAGCTGTTCTTGATCCGTCGTCGAGCTCTTCGCTCGACGGGAGGAGGAACATCACCATGAAGAAACCGATCCAGGGAATGCTCGCGATGGCGGCGCTTATCGTAACGGCCGCGATGATGATGGGCGCGGCCGCGCCTGCTCCCGGCGCATCGGCGGTGGATGCTCGTGGGTCGTCCTCGCCTGACGAGGCAATCCCACTTGACGCTTCCCAGTGCGGGCATCGGTGCTTTGGCTGCAAGAACCGCTGTTCCAGCAAGAGCGGCAGGGACAGATCTGACTGCGAGGAGAACTGCTACGACATGAGCGCCTCGTGCTGCGAAGCCAATGGCAAGAAGCCCGTTTACAAGATGTGCGGGTGCTACTGAACGCACATGGGTATCGACGCCATCGTCAGGGTCTCCTTTCAGACCAATCCGACCGCGGCTTCGCGTGCTCGAGGCGGAGAACAAGAAGCTGAAGGCGCTCGTCGCCGACCTCAGCCTGGACAAGCACATGCTCCAGGAAGTGATCGAAAAAAACTCTGAAGCCCACTCGCCGGCAGGCGCTCGCAGGCTGGCTCCACGAGGCGTTCTCGGTGAGTCAGCGGCGCGCATGCCGGCTGTTGGGCGTAACGCGAAGCAACGTGTACGACCGCCGCCGCCGCGACCCCTACGTCGCCTTGCGCATGCGGATGAAGGAGCACGCGCACGCTCGGCCGCGCTTCGGCTACCGGCGTCTGCACGTCATGCTCCGCCGCGATGGATGGCGCTGCTCGCCCGACCTCGTCTACCGCCTCTACAAGGAAGAAGGGCTCGGATTGCGCACGAAAAGGCGGCAAAAGCTCGCGGCGAAGGTGCGCGTGCCACTCGGTGCGCCGACGCGCCCCGACGAACGTTGGAGCATCGACTTCGTGCGCGACAACCTCGCCGACGGCTCGCGCTACCGGGCGCTTACCGTCGTTGACGCGTACACGCGCGAGTCGGTCGTCATCGAGGTCGCGCGGAGTCTCTCGGCGACCTCGGTGACCAAAGCCCTCAGTCGCGTCATCGCCACCCGAGGCAAGCCTCGCGCCATCACGCTCGACAACGGCAGCGAGTTCACGTCGCGCGTCTTCGACGCGTGGGCCCAAGAGCACGGCATCGCGCTCGACTTCATCCGACCGGGCAAACCCGTCGAGAACGCGTTCATCGAGAGCTTCAACGGGCGCCTGCGCGACGAGTGCCTGAACACCCACGGGTTCCTGTCGCTCGACCACGCGAAGGAGGGCACCGAGGCATGGAGAAAGGACCACAATGAGCTGAGGCCACACTCAGCATGGGGCAACCTGACGCCCCGAGAGCATGCTGCCCGTATCCGGCGGGAGTAAGCCGCCTAGAGAGACCTTCGAGGTCCCGAACTTCGCAGCGACCCGTGGGCCGAAGTTCCTCATCAGGTCCGTGGCTACAAGGGCTGGCCGACGAGGACCGAAGTCGCTCGGACCTGAATCTTCCGGCGCCGACCTCGGGCTCGAACCCGGTTCAAATTCCCTGTCCGTCGTCAGATTCTACCAATGATTTGGATTGATCTCCAGTCAAGGAGGTTGTGCTGAAAGGTCAACCGTCAGTCAATCGCTTTAACCAGATAATCCGACCTTGAAGAAG
>VGRJ01000170.1 GCA_016875405.1 Deltaproteobacteria bacterium
GCGAGCCCTGCCCACGCTGCGGCACGCCGATCGAGAAACTCGTCGTCGGCCAGCGCGGCACCCACGTTTGCCCGCGCTGTCAGCCGAAACCGCGGACACGTCGGGCCCGCAAGTGAGGAAGTGGGCGAAGTCCCACTCGAGCGAGGGCCGCCAAGGACACATGACGTACGCGAGCGCCAACGCGCATGCCCCTTGTGCGAGCACTCCCCCAACCAATGCGCCAATTCAAAATCCAGCCAACGCCAACCCCGCGGCAACGGCGTAGAACGTGATAGCCCCGCAAGGATCCAAGATGGCGATCCGGACGAACTGAAGTCTGCGCTCAAGCAGCAGGCCCGGCACGCATCTCAAGTAAGTCAGCAAGAAGTTGAAGGCCAAAGCGACCAACACCCAGCGTGTTGACGGCGGGAAGTTCGGCCGTGGCGCTCGTACAGCTCGCGCCTCGTCGCGTTGCCGAGCTTCTTCAGCAGCCGAGCGTTTTACTCCGCGCACAGCTCCGCGACCTGCCGGTTCAACGAGCCGAGCGAGAGGGACGTCTCGTTCCGGAGCCGCGCCAAGATCCAGCGCTGCGCCACCCGCACGCCGAGCTCGATCTTCGCCTTGTCGCGCGCCTTGTACGGGCGCGCAGCCACGATCGCCGTCCCGTCGTGCCGAGCAAGCTCGCCGTAGGTGCGTTGGATGCCCGGCTCGTATCGGCACGACCTCGCCACTCCCGACTGGAGCTGGTCTGGCACGGTCATCTCGGTGACCCCGTCGAAGTACGCGAACGCTCGGACGTGGGCGGCGATGAAGTCCGCCGCTCGCGGCGTCGCGAACGCTTCGGCGTACGTGTCGTTGCTCGCGCCGAGCACCGCGACGAACAACTCGACCTCGACCACCTCGCCGGTGGTTGCGTTCACGTCGGACCGCTTCTCGCCCGAGAAGTCGACGAAGAGCTTCTCCCCGGCGACGCGCACCTGCCACATCGAATGCCCGATCCGGTGATCACGACCGGCCGATCCCGGCGATCACGCTCGGCCGACGCGCGCAAACGTTCACGATGCGGCGATTTCCGCAACAAGCCGACACCGGCTTCAACGGCTCGCTCTTCGTATGGACCACGCCCCCAAAGATCCTCGCCTCACGCAGCCACCATGAGAGGGTCGCCTGCCCCACGCCGACCTCTCCCGGGCGTGCGTTTGCGCGGATCGCCCTCGGGCCCGTCATCCGCTGCACCATCCGCCGCCGCATGGCCGCGCTGTACTCCATCGCCGTCTCCGCATCGCCGCCGAGCTTCCGTCAGATCGCGGCGGCAACTAACCCGACGCACGGGGGAACTGCGCCTCGGCGTCGGCACGAGCAACCGGATCCGTTTGGCCGTCCCGCCGGTGAGCCGAGGGGGTGTTCCTTTACGTTTGGACGCTTAGCCCTGTTGCGGCTGTGCTGGAGAGATGAGACGGTGTTGGCCATCATGCAAGCTCTCGGCGTCCGTGCCTCGGCCCTGCTCGTCGCGACCTGCGCCACCGCGCTCACCGGCTGTGGCGACGATCAAGCTCCCGAGGCCGCAGCGGAGCTGTGGGCGCGCATCCAAGAGGAAGACTACCGCGGGTTCGCGCGCGCGCCGGGCTACGACAGCCGCCAGCCCGCCGCTGCGCCCCATTCGGATTTCGTGGACATCTACGTCAACGACGTCGTCACGATGGCCCTCAAGTCGAGCGAGCCCATCGTCGCTTGGCCAACGGGTTCGCTCATCGTATAAGACGGGTTCTCGAGCGACGGCGACCTCGAAATTGTCGCGGTGATGGAGAAGCGCACGGATGGTTGGTTTTGGGCCGAATACTTTGAGTTCGGCAGCGGCGAAGCGCGCTTCTCAGGCAAGCCCGACACGTGCCTCAATTGCCACGAATCGGGCGCCGACTACGTCCGCGCGTTTGGCTTTCCGTGAGGGCGGGGAGGCCCCTTTACGGCGAGGGCTCCGCACGAAGCCCAAGCGCGGCCAGGCCCCTACGAACATCACCTCTGCCCGCCCTGGACGGAAGAGGCGCGCCCGGCAACACTAAGGTCCGGGATGAACGGGACGCCTCAGGCGGAACGCTCCCAACATCCCAGGCGCGTATCTTCTTGAGAGCCAACACGGTTCCCTCCCGTGATTCGCGACAGGCCCAAAGAATAGTTTAAGTTCATTGTCCAATTCGACAAGGCCGAAACCGCGCGCAGACGCTTTCCCGTCCTCGTCGCCATCGGCGCTTACAGCGGCCTGGTTGCTTACCTCGAACTCGAAGTCTGGAAGCTCTCCAAAGAGGGCAACGTCAAAACCGAGTCCTCCTGCACAATCTGCTCGGATTTGTGCTGTCCTTGTTGCTTGTGTTCAGAACCAACGGCGCCTGCGACCGCTGGTGGGAGAGCCGCAAACTCTGGTGCGCCCTGGTCAACAACAGTCGCAACATGGCGATGAAGCTGAGTGCGTACCTCAGCGACGATGACCGCACCACGCGCAAGCAAGTTGCCGCGCTGATTCCTTTCTTTGCTCACGCCCTAAAGAGACATCTGCGCGACGGGCGCGCCTGCTTTGCGCTCGACCAAGCAGACCAACCCGAGCTTGCAAGCATCAATGAGCAGCAGCACGTGCTCAATCGAGTCGCTGCGCGGATTGCGAAGAAGGTCAATGGCCTGCACCAAAGCGGCAAAATCGGCGGCCATCAGCTGCTGGCCTTGAACCACGAGCAAATGTCTTTTGCAGATATCTGCGGCGCGTGCGAGCGCATTAAGAACACTCCGATACCCTATTTCTACAGCAGCTTTCTGGAGAAGTTCATCTTCTTATATGTGCTAACGATGCCATTGGGTCTCGTGTTCAGCCTTGGGTACTTCGTGATTCCAGCAGTGGTGTTTGTTTTCTATGTGTTGGCGAGCCTGGAACTACTCGCCGAAGAAATCGAAGACCCCTTCGACGGTGATGACATTGATTTGCTTAACGACAAGATCACCGACGGAATTACCCGGCACGTGAATGAGATCAAGTATAGAAGCTGTTGTTCTGAGTCGCCGAATCGGCCTCGGCGATCAGGTACAGCTTGCCGTCCGAGCCCATCGTCAACGAGCCCTGCGGTCCGCCGGTCTCGCCGTTCTGACCCGTATCGCGGACGCTTAACCCCGAGTTGGCGCTGAACTCCTTGGTTCAACCAAGTGAGCCGTCGGCCGTGATCTGGAACAGCATGAAATCAAGGCTGCTGCCGGCGTCGATGGTCGCGGTGATGTAGGCGTTGCCGGCGGCGTCCGCCACCGGTGTGCCGAACTTGTCCTCGAGGCTCGCGGTGGTGCCACCGAGCAGGAACTGCTTCACGTTCTGCGGCTCGGTTGTGCACTTTGTGCTGTCGGTGCCGTTGCCTGCGTACTTGAACGCAGAGCTGCCGGACGCGGCCCCGGTGAAGGAGACCTTCACGTCTGCGCTCCGCTCGCCCGACCGCACCGGTTGAAACCGCAGGTAGAAGTCGAACTTCTCGGTGTCCTTGAGCGTCACCGCCGTAAACGGGTTTGGCTTGATGTCGTTGTCTTCGTAGACGAAATTTCCGTCCTGCACGTCGCCGCCGCGAATGAGCTCGATCGCGCCGATGGCGAGCTCGCCGCCGGAGTTGTTCTGGATCGTGAACGGGCTCCTGTCCTGGGTGAGGATCGCGCTCTTGGCGCCATCCTTCACAAGGAACGTGCCGTCCGGCTCGGCGACCGGCTGGGTCTTGCCGTTCGTCGTCACCGCGAGGGCGTCCGCGTTCATGCTGGCACCGGTCGACATGGTGCCTTCCGTTCCGGTGGTGGTCGGGGTCCCGATTCCGCCACTGCCGCCGGAGCCGGTCGCGCCGCCACCGTCCGAGCAGCCGACGACGAGACCGAGTGACAACACGAGGCGAACGGCTGCACACAGACCGAGCGTTGATTTCACCATTTTTCCCCCACACGTTGTTGCTCCCCCGCCAAGCGCGGGCGGATGAATGAACACGGCTAACCACGTCAAACAAGGCCCAGCCTCCCCCGCCTCTGCGACGCAAGCGAGAGGAACGGCGCCGCGTGTCGCCACTCACGGTGCGCGAATTGCCCGACGCCGCGCGGACCGTCGGCGTGACCGCGGCGCGCGCTCGGCGTTGGTCCTATCGCGGCGCAGCCGCTATGGTCGCACCATGAGAGTCCACCTCCGGCAGCTCGGCGTCCTGGCGGCTTTCATCAGCTCCGCCTGCGCCGCCGTTACACCACCCTCCGGATCTGGGGCCATCATGAGCACCAACACCACGCCCACGACAACGCGCGACACCCTGGTCGGGACGGCACGCAACGCCAAGGCGAGAGCGCTCCTTGAGTGCGACGACAGCCGCGTCATCTACATGACCTCGCTCGCCGCATGGCCGGAGCCCCTCGACGGGCGCCGCGTCCGAGCCACGGGCACCCTCGTGACAGCCGCGCGCCTCCCGCGAGCGACCCAAGACGCCTCGGGCGCGTGGAGCCAGGGTGTCGTGGGCGATTCGAAGGGCGAGACCTGGCTCGACGACGGGGTGTGGACTCTCGTCGCTGCGGCGCCCTGGACCGTGACGGTCGCAGATGGGAGCGGCAACATCACAACGCTCTCGCAGGCTCCGGGCGGCCCCGCCTCCTGGCAATACAGTCCTGTGACGCCCACCGAGAGCTCGTCCGGACTGTACTCCGGCGGCGCCCCCGCCTCGGGCGAGCTCAACGCGACGCAGGCGGATCGGCTGTGGGCCCTCGTCGATGCGGTGCCGGGAGCCCCGGCGCTGGGCGCCCGCCCCAAGGGCACGCTCTACCTCGACGCCACTTCGGCGCAGGGCCGTCGCGAGCTGGTCATACCTCCCGGCGGCGCCCCCGCGCTAGAGGCCTGGGTCACGGCGCTGCGGCAGAAGCAGTAGGCGTGCCGTAGTCTTTGGCGTGTCACTCGGCGGAGGCCGTCGCGAGCCCGCGCGCGCGCTTTCGCGCGATGCTCCGTGCGCCGAGGGACACGCCAAGCCAGCCGAGCGACCCGAGCGCGATCCCCACCGCCGCCGCGCTGCCGAGCCGCCCGGTCACCTCGATCGCGACGCCGCCCGCGAGCGCCGAGAACGCGAACGACGCCTCGACCGACAACAGGTCGAGC
>VGRJ01000171.1 GCA_016875405.1 Deltaproteobacteria bacterium
CATGCTCTGCCCGAGGGACGATGCGCGAGGGCCTCTCCGAAGGCGCCTACCGGCATCGGCCCGAGCAGCTCCTGGAGGACCTGCGCGGTGTTCTCTACGACGACGTCGCCCATCTCCTCCTGCGCTGCTTGCACGAGCGCCTGGATGTGGGCGAGCGCGTCTCGATCTCGAATCCGTGAGCTTGGGCGGCGCCCGCACGAGCTCCCGCGAAGGGCACACGTGACCCGCCCGTTCGACCCTCGCGTCACGTCGAGCACCGACCGACGGCTCACGACCGCGGGGATCTCTACTAAAGAAGGATCCTGTTTGCCCATGGCACTCCGAGCACTCATCACTCAAGGCGGCGTCGCTCGTTCGAGGCGCCTCCTGCGTGCCGCGCTCCTCGTCCTCGGGGCGCCGTTCGTCTGCGTCGGCGCGGCCCCTGCGAGCGCGGCCCCTGCGAGCGCGGCCCCTGCGAGCGCGGCCCCTGCGAGCGCGGCCCCTGCGAGCGCGGCCCCTGCGAGCGCGGCCCCTGCGAGCGCGGCCCCCTACGAGCCCGAGACCTACTCGCGCTTGAACCTGGCCCTCGGCGTGAACCTGTTCGTTGGCAACCTGAATCAGATCCACGCTAACTTGCAGGGAAATTACGGTCTCTCGTCGCCCACGGCCGGTGTCGACGTCCGCTTCAACGCTTACCGGCTCTGGGGGAAGCCGGCGCCGGGCAAGGAGTTCCGCGTCCTCGGTGACGACGCCTACGTCAACACGCTGCCGTTTTGGTACTTCGTCCAGCACGCGTACCTGCTCGGCCTCGCGAGCTACGAGACGAGTCAGATCCAGAAGGTCGAGCACCGCGTCACGCTCGGCACCGGGCTCGGCTACGCGCCGGTGCGCTCGAAGTCGTTCCTCTTGCGTGCGGCGCTCGTCCCGGCCTTCGAGTACTCGCGCCACGACGAGCACGACTTTCGCCTCGACGTCCCGCACGACGAAGGTGAGCGGACGGTCGCGCGCCTCGTGTTCACGACGAACGGTTGGCTCCGCCAGAAGGATGGCCCGTTGTCGTTCCGCTACATCACGATGGTGCTCCCGAACGTCACCGATTTTCGGGACGTGCGCCTCACCTTCGACGGTCAGCTCGACGTGAAGATCGCGGAGCCGCTCGCGTTTCGCGTGACGCAGGTCGTTCAGGCCGACAGCGCCACCGTTCGCTCGCGCCAGCCTTACGACATCCGCTCGACGGTCGGCCTCGTGTGGACGAAGAAGTAGGCGCTCCCGAAGGTTGTGAGCCCACGCCGCAGGACGCCGAGCGGCGCCGAGCGGCTAGCGACGGACGGCGTTCAGCCGGCTGGGTCATCACGCCGACGCGAGCACAAACTCGAATCGTGCGAAGCGCTCGCCACCCACCGTCTCGTCCGCGACGAGCAGGCGCTCGTCGAAGAAGGGGTCGGTCGTGTTGTACGGGTCGCCCGGAAAATAAAGCTGAGTCGTGAGCTCGGCGTGCCCTTTGGCGCGGACCTTGAGGTGGAGGTGCCGTGGGCGGTAGGTCGCGCCGTTCAGGTAGCGACCGGGCAGGACCGTATCGATCGCGAAGCGGCCATCGCTCGCCGTGCGAAATCGCCCGCGCAGGACGAAGCCCTTGAGATCGTAGGTGCCCGCGGCGTCGGCGTGCCAGAGGTCGAGCTCGGCGTCGGCGAGTGGCGCGCAGTCGCCGCCAAGCACGCGCCCTTCGAGGACGATGCGCTCGCCCGGCTCTTCGGGAGACAAGAGCGCGCGGCCCTCGTCGTTCGGTACGAGCTCGGGCGCGCCCGGCTTGTAGTAGGGCCCCTCGATGTCGTCCGCCGTCTCCTCGCAGCTCGGCGTCGGCCCGCTGCTTCCGCCGCCTTGTCCGCTCGTCGCGTCGGTCGCGGCGCTTCCACCTTGGCCGCCCCCCGAGGTCGTCGCCGTGCCCGAGGCGCCGGCGGTGTCGACGGCTTCGTCGTCCCCGGACTCGTCGTCGCCGCAGGCGGCCCACAGCACGGCGGCACCGAGCGTCACGAGCAGCCGACGCCTCTCGTCGTGTGGCGGGTGATCGGTGGCGGTCAGGGGGCGAGGCGCTCGAAGCATGGCGGGGTTATCGTGGTATCGGGGGACGACATCGCACAAGCAGAAATCCTCCGCTGAAAGGACACGGCTTGCAGGGGTCAGGAGCGCCGTACCCTGACGCGCCATGGGCTCGACGGCCTACTCGAGGAGCCCGAGTCGGGCGTGGTCTTGTGGGCCGCGTCGGCGAGATGTGAATGAGAGCGAGCTCGGCGCGACCGATGGGGTACTCGTCGTTGGCGAGCTCCGGCGTCCTCCGCCGACCTTCGTCAACCTCGATCGTCAGCTTCCACATCGGCAAGACTCCGGAACGCTGAGGCCGCGCGGCTGCCTGCCGACCGTGAAAAGTCGAACGGACGATCTCAGTTCGTTTGGACCTTCACCCGCCGGAACGGGTGGACGAAGCTCGCGAGCGCGCCCGGGTTGCGGGTCTGCATCCACAGGCGCCCCTGCCCTTGGAAGGTGCAAACGAGCCCTTCGCCGGACAGGAACAGGCTCTTCAGGCCGCCGACCTTGTTCACCGAGTACGAGAGGCCCTGGGTGAACGCAACCATGTGGCCGGTGTCGCAAATGTAGCCTTGGTACTGCTGGCCGATGTTGACGGTGTGAATCGCCCCGTAGGTGCTGAACCAGACGCGCCCTTGGCCGTGGACGCGCAGCAGGAAGAGGCCTTCACCCGAGAAGAAGCCCTTGCCGCCTTGGAACTTGGTATCGAGCTGAATGCCCGGCGTCGAGCACAGGTAGGCGCCGGATTGCAGGAACAGCTCTTGGCCCGGCTGGAGGTCGACGAACTCGATGGCGCCCTCGGGCGCAGGGGCGACGAACACCGTCTGGCCTGGCGCGGTGGCGGTAAAGGTGTTCTGGAACAGGCTCTCGCCGCCGAGCAGCTTGCGCTTGAGGGCGGAGCCGAGCCCGCCGCGCATGTTCGTCGTCATCTGCACGGCCGTGTCGCGCGCGACCATGGCTCCCGATTCGGTGACGAGCTGCTCACCGGGGGCATCGAATTGGACCCGCACCATCGCGAAGTCGGGGTTGAACTTGATCTCGGTCTGCATGGACATTTCTCCGTTCGAGGTCAGTTCTCGCGCGGCGGCAGGAGCGCACCGACCGTGGAGCCGTACTCGCTTGTGCTTCGGGACTGGATGTAGACCATCCCCTGTCCGGTGAAGTGGCACACGAGCCCCTCGCCACTCAGGAACGAGTCGATCCAGCCATTCGTGGCCTTCGTGACCCGGTACTGAAGGTGAGCTTCCCAGGCGACGAGGTGCCCGGTGTCGATGATCAGGTCGCCATTGATCGGGAGCGGCTCGATGGCGCCGAACGAACCGGCGATGCACTGCCCCTGCCCCTGGGTCGCGAGCGTGAACAGACCGGCGCCGGAGAACAGCCCCTTCGCGCTTCCCTGCGTCTTCACGTCGACCCCGTAGCTCGAGCCGACATAAGCGCTGTTCTGCAGGAGCCACTGTGAGCGACCGCACTCGAGGACGACCATGTCGCCGCAGAGCGGGGTCGTCAGGAGCACCTCGCCATTGCCGCCGTGGGCGGTGAAGGTGTTGCGGAAGAAAGACTCGCCGCCGAAGAGGCGCTTCAGCCCGGACATCATGCCGCCGGACTGCGTCTGGATCTGGACGTTGGTGCTCATGCCCATCATTGCGCCGGACTCGGCGAGCATCGACTCGCCAGGCTGAAGCCAGCACTGGGCGATGGTCTGAGACGAACGGTAGAGGATGTTGACCTGCATGGTTTCCTGCTTCGCCTCGTGTCAACCGGGGAGCATCGGGATGAGCCAGTTGACGAGCGCTCCGAGATTCCGCGACTGCACCAGGATGCGTCCCTGCCCCTGGAACTCGCAGACCAACCCCTCACCGGAGCCCAGCATCCCGACGAGACCTCCCCCGGGCGCCTTGATCGTGTAGTTGAGCGAGGCGTCGAAGCCGACGATGTGGCCCGTGTCGATGACGTACGAACCGTTGCAGTAGACCTCTTCGACGGCGCCGTAGCTCGTGATCCAGATCTCTCCCGAGCCGCTCGTCTCGAGGAAAAAAGCGCCCTCTTTCGCCAGCAGCGAGCGACACCCGCCGAAGCGCGGCCGCATCGCCACGTTGCCTGTGCTTGCGAGGAACGCGCCGGCGCTGAACAGCATCGTCTGGCCTTGCAAGACGATGTGGCGGATCGCGCCGGAGAGCGCCGGGGCGAGCCAGACCCAGCCGCCGTGTGGGCTCGAGAAGTGGTTGACGAAGAAGGTCTCGCCCGCCACGACCTTCCGGATCAGCGCGATCACGAACGCCTTCAGCTTGCCGAAAAAACCCGCGTTGGTGGGGGCGTTCAGCCGGACGTCCATCTCGACATGCGGCGCGCGCGCGACCATCGCGCCCGCCTCCGCGACGATCACCTCTCCGGGCGCAAGCTGGACCTCGAGCAGCCCGAAGACGGGCTGATGCTTGATGATGTGATGGGGCATCGGCGCTCCTTCGTATCCTGGCCTCGATGGTTTCCGCCCGTCGACGCCTCGTCGCGACGAGGTCGGGTGTTATATCGACCGGGTGAGCGTAGCAACCAAACCGACCGGCTTTGTGGCCAGCCAGAGCACGGCGCGAACCCTCCTTGAGTTCGGCGCGATCCTCGTCGGCTTGATCGCCGTCATTGGGGTGGCTCGCGTGGCGATCGGCGCGGCGGCCGAGCGCGCGGCACTCGCGCTGCCGACGTCGCTCGATGCGAAGGTCGGGGAGGCCGCGAGCCGAGCCGTGAGGACCGCGCACCCGAGCGATGCCGCCACTCCCGAGCAGACGGCGCGGGTCCGGCGCGTGTTTGAAGAGCTGGTGAGTCGGCTCGATACGGCCGAACGGGCGAAGCTCGGCTCGCCGGAGGTGACGGTCCTCGTCGACCCGACCCCGAACGCGTTTGCGCTGCCCGGTGGCATGGTGTTCGTGCAGAGCGGGCTGCTCGAGCGGGTGGGAGAAGGAGCCGCAGGTGACGAGCAACTGCGCGGCGTCCTCGCG
>VGRJ01000172.1 GCA_016875405.1 Deltaproteobacteria bacterium
AGCTGCTCCGCGAGGAGCATGAGCGTCTCGATGCGTCAGCGCGCCTCTACTCGGCGGTGCCTCACTACGTCGCCGCCATCGTGGGTGGCGTGAGCGGGTTCCTTCTGTTTACGGCGCTCGCTCCCGCACCCGCGTCAAAGATCTCGCGGTCTGGCGATGGTCCGCGTTAGGGTTACAAAACGACGCGACCTCCCTTGCCGGGGAGGCCGCTGCTCGACGGAGGCGTGACGCCGAGTCGAGGAACCACGGTGAGTTCAGCACCGAGGTACAATGAAGATCCTAGACCAGCGGGTTCGCCCGCGCCAAGTCCTCTCAGCACCGACCCCCAGGCCCGCGGACTCGACACCCGCGGGGGACACCCTCGGCCAGCCTCGGCTGGACGCGGACCTGGGGGCCGGTGCTCTGCTGTCTGCACCTCCCATCTGGTCATCGTCGCCAGCCGTCGAGCGGTTGCGGCTGGGGCAGGATTCCGGCGGAGGTCTGTGGGCCGGTCGGGGTTGGCCGGGGGTGCTCCGGGGTGAGCGCCCGCAGGGCGCGAGGGGCGCAGCCCCTGTCGCGGGGTCTGGGGCTGAGCCCCAGGTGCTGCGCGGCGTAGCCGCGGAGGTCGGCGGCGAAGCCGCTTCTTTCTTTCCTCGATACCCTGGGCATAAGTCGACACGACGCCCGCCGGGGGCACCCTGAACGCCGCGGTAGGCTTCCTGTCCCGCGACGAGTGGCTCTCGCAAGTCGGCGGATTGACTGAGGAACACCGCGAGTCGCGGGCTGTAGCCTACGAGCGACGGGCGGCAGAGGTTCATCGTCAGGTGGTCGAGGTCGCCGTCGCGAGGCACCAGTATGCGGTCGCGTCGGCGGCTCTCGACGCGGACTGCGAGGCCGATTCGGTCGCGGTCATGGCTCGGGCTCTTTCCGAGGCGGAGGCGCGAACGAAGTGGCATCGCCAGCGAGCTGCTGGCCAGCGGCGTCGGGTCGATGCGGTGAGGTCGTGTGCCCAGGACGGCGTGATGCAGGTCGGCTGCACGGGCTGCGGCGAGCAACGGCACTACATGCGGACGTGCTCGAGCAGTCTCCTGTGCTCGCAGTGCCGCACGAGGCGCAATCAACGGACGAGGCAGCGGTTCCGTCGGTCGCGCCTAGTCGCTCTCGCTGCGCTGCGACGGCGTGGACTCCTTCATGGCTTCGGTCGCTGGTCCGAAAAACTGCTGACGTTGACGGTCCCTCATTCAGAACTGGGGCGGCCCCTCGAGCCTGAGCGTCGACTCGCACTCTTGAAGGCGGGGTGGGTGCGTCTGCTGCGAGACCTGAACCGTCTCGTGTTCGGCCCTGCGAGTCAGGCCAAGCGTGTCGAGGTGCATTGGTATGCGGCCCACGAGTGGACGCCCGGCGAGGATGGTCTCGGTCATCCGCACCTGCACGTCTGGTTGCTCTGCCCTTGGCTCGACCGAGGCTTCCTTGTCGAGAGGTGGCGTGTCGCTCTCGCTGCCGAGGGCTTTGGCTGGGGCGAGGACGAGCGGCCCATCCTCGACGTGCGTGCGGCTCGAGGTCGCGACGGGCGCACCGATGACTCGGTGGCCGACGAGCTGATCAAGTACCTGACGAAGGACTTGGTCGAGACCAAGTCGGAGCATGGTGCGAATCGTCTCGTGGACCCTGCGGTCTACGCCCGCATGTATCAGCTGTACGACGGCAAGCGTCGGAGCCAGGGGTCGAAGGGCTTCACGGCCCTGGCCGACGAGAACACCGCGAAGGCGACGTGCTGCTCGTGCGGAGCCTGCGGGTTTGAGGTCACCTTCAAACGCTCTGACGACCCCGATTACGAGTCAGCCCTTGAGGGCGTGGCCTTCACGCGGGAGGCCGCGCTCGAACGAAGGGGACGTAGTCAGACGCCTGTTGTCGCGGCGTGACGCCGCCTTCGTGCCGGCTTCCCGTGCGCCTTCCGGTGACCCCGGTATCATGGCATCTTCCCGACCATGCGAACGCGAATCCTGGTGGGGACGATGGTGGCGGGGCTCGGCTTCGCGGCGTGCGCGAAGCCTGCGCCGAGTCGCTCGCCAAGCGCCGCACCGTCAGCGCAGCCTGCGCCGGTAGCGAAGCACACGTGCAAGCCAGGGATGGTCCCCATCCCCGCGGGCACCTTCATGATGGGCGAGACAAGACCAAAGAAGGCCGGTCCCCAGACCGTCTGGAGCAATGACCAGGTCGCCGTCGAGGCGTTCTGCATGGACCGCACCGAGGTGACGACGGCCGCCTACGCGGCGTGCGTCTCTGCCGGCAAGTGCACGCGGGCCCACACCGGCAGCGTCTTAGCTTCTTGCAACGCGGGCGTCGCGGGGCGCGAGCAGCACCCCATCAACTGCGTCGACTGGAACCAGGCCGACGCCTACTGCCAGGCCCAGGGCTTGCGCCTCCCCACGGAGGAGGAGTGGGAGTACGCGGCGACGGGCGGCGACGGCCGCACCTTCTCTTGGGGCAACGAGTGGCCGTCGAACCAGCTCTGCTGGAATCGTTACGGTGACGGCCGCACCTACCCTAACTCCACCTGCGCCGTCGGCTCCTACCCCAACGGCCGCTCGCCGTTCGGGGTTGACGATATGTCAGGAAACGTCATGGAGTGGACTTCGTCGCCTTTCGACGACTCTCACCGCGTCTACCGCGGCGGCTGCTGGTCCTTCGACGACCCGTCGAGCGTCCGCTCCGCCCGCCGCTTCGGGTACGCACCCTCGAGCCAGAGCGGCGACATGGGCTTTCGCTGCGCCGGCTCTGCTGCTCTCCCTTGACTCTCGAGGGTTGAACCCTTGACCGCTCGGCGGTCCTAGAGATTACGAGTCAGCCCTTCCTCCTGTCGCGGCCCTTCTTGCGCCGGTCGGTGTGCCCCACCTCCTCCCACAGCGCGGCTGTGCCGATCTTGGTCCGCCGCTCGGCCTTGCGTTGCTCCTTGGGCGCTGCTGGGCGCTTCGGCGCTCGCCTGTAGCCCTTGTCGTCCGGCTCCTCGGTTAGCTCGTACTGGGGGCGGCGGTCGCTGCACCATTCGCGGACCAGCTGATCCACCATCGCGTCCAGCGTTTTGCCTTCCAGGCGCGCGAGTTTGCGAACGACGTTCGCGAGCCCCGGATCAAGGTAGATGGCGCTTCGACGCTCCTTGGCCTCGCCGCCATCGTCCCGGCTACGGATGTCCATTAGCCGGATGTACCACAAGGTAGGGCATTGGGCGCGTTGCGTTTTACTCTTGCCGTAATCGTGATTATGGCTTAAGGAATACCCTTATGAGAAGAACTCGTTCTTTCTCCCGCTCTCTCTCCCTTCCCCCCCGCCCCGAATGAAGACGCTCTGCGAACACTGTCTTGCGGAGTACGACGAGCGCCCCGGCGTGTGCGGGTCGTGCGGCGAGATGCACTACCTCCGCGCGATGCCGACTCGCGTGGGCGGACGGGCCGTGGCTCTCTCGCCTCGTCGGCGGACGGGGTTGGTCTCGGCCCGCGACCTAGCCCCCGATACCTCGCTCGCTCCTTATGGCGAGCCGTGGTCGGCGTGGCGTCTCGGCGGCCAGCACGCGCTTCTACTCGTCGGCCCCCCCGGCGGCGGAAAGTCCACGGCTGCGACGGCTCTCGCGTGCTCGGCGGCGCGGCAATGGGACGTGCTGTTCGTCGCCAGCGAAGAAGGTCACTCGGTCGCTCTCCGCGAGCGCCTGAGTCGCTGTGGGGTGACGGACCTTGCGGCCCGGCGGCTAGTCGTGAGCGATGCCCGCGACCTCGACGAGCTGTCGGACGACCTAGAAAAGTCGGCGGCGCGGCTCGTCGTTCTCGATTCTGTTTCGGAGCTTCGAGCGACACCGCTCGCGGTCGTCGAGCGGCTGCGTGGCCGGTCGCTCATCGCCGTTCAGCACCTCAACTCGCGTGGCGGTGGGCTCGGCGGGCACGAGTGGGCGCATGCAGTGGACTGCGTCGTCCACGTCGAGGACGGCGTTGCTGCCCCGCGGAAAAACCGCTTCGGCAGCATGTCTCCAATCAGGATCTGGGAGGTTTCCAATGTGGGCTGATGTTCGTCGTTTTCCGTGTTTCTGCTGCGGCATGACTGGTCTCGGCGTGTGCTTGGACAGGAAGGGTCGCCCCTTCCTGAAGTGCGTGATGTGCGGCTCGATCCTGTTCCCGCGCGGGGGCGAGGTGGCTGTCTGCCACGCGGTCAACATGGCCCGCCTCTGCGAGGAGAATCCCGCTCTCGCCGCAGCTGTGCGCCAGCAGGCTTTCGCTGCGGCCTCGACTGGTTCGGCTGTGCGCGAACTGCTCCGCCCGATCTCGCGCACCGCAGACCTCGCGCCAGTCGCGTCTCCCCTGCCGGAATCTGCGCCGCCTGAGAGGGTCGCGGTATGAGCGCGTTCCCTCCTGGCGCACTGAAGCTCGAGGTCATCCCCGTGCCTCCTGTCGCCTCGCCGTCGGACGACGCGGCGAAGACCCCCGAACAGCTCCGCGCCACCGGCCCCGCGAGCGACGCTGTCGCTCGCGCGACGCGGGAGACGACCCAATACCAAGAGGAGCAGCA
>VGRJ01000173.1 GCA_016875405.1 Deltaproteobacteria bacterium
CTCCCGCTCGTGCTCCAGGACCTCGGCCCCACGTTCGTGAAGCTCGGACAAATCCTGTCGACGCGGCACGACCTCATCCCGGCCGAGTACTGCGTCGCGCTCGAGCGCCTCCAGGATCGCGTCTCACCCATCGCCCTCGACGAGGTCCGCAAGGTGATCGAGACGAGCCTCGGCGCGCCGGTCGACAGCGTCTTCGACGAGTTCAGCGCCGAGCCGCTCGCGTGTGCCAGCATCGCGCAAGTCCACACCGCGCGCCTCAAGAGCGGCGAAGAGGTCGTGGTGAAGGTGCAGCGGCCCGGGGTCCGCGAGACGATCGAGGCCGATCTCAACATCCTTCACCTCTTCGCGCGCAAGATCGAAGACGCGTTTCCCGAGGCTCGCGCGTTCGGCCCGGCCGCGGTCGCGCACGAGTTCGACCGGGCGATCCGCCGTGAGCTCGACTTCACCGGCGAGGCCCGAAACTCGGCGCGCTTTGCGAAGAACTTCGAGAGCTGGGAGCTCATCCACATCCCGAAGGTGTTCACCGGGCGGAGCACCGATCGCGTGCTCGTCATGGAGCGCCTGCACGGCGTGAAGATCGTCGACGCCGTCGGCCGGCACGACATGGACCCGATCGCGCGCGAGGTCGTGCGCATGCTGTTCAAGCAGGTGTTCGAGGACGGATTCTTTCACGGGGATCTGCACCCCGGAAACCTGTTCGTCCTCGACGACAAGCGCATCGGGCTCATCGACTTCGGGCTCGTCGGACGCATGAGCCCGTCGATGCGCGATGCGCTCGCCGATCTGCTGCTGGCGCTAAGCCTCCGCAGCCACGAGGGGGTCGCGCGCGCGCTCTACGACATCAGCCTGAAGACGGACGCGGTCGACTACACCGCGTGGGAGCGGGACGTCTCGGAGCTGATGGACCAGCATCTCTCCTCGACGTCGCTCGCGGACGTCGACTTAGGAGCGGTGCTCCGTGACATCGTCGACGGCGCGATGCGCCACAACGTGCGCGTCCCGCCGGACTACACGATGTTCTTCAAGGCGCTCATGACCGTCGAGGGGATCGGCAAGCAGATAAGCCCTGACCTCGACATCATCGCGGCGTGCCAGCCGTACGTCGAGCAACTCATCGCGAGGCGCTACGAGCCCGAGGCGCTCCTCCGAACGACCGTCGACACGATGCGCGCCTTCGGCAAGCTCGGTCGTCGGCTGCCGGTCAGCTTGCAGCAGATCCTGCAGCAGATCGACGAGCGGAAGCTCGGCATCCAAGTGAACGACACGCACGCCGATCGGCGGCTCGCGCAACACGAGCGCCTCGTGAATCGCGCGGTGCTGGTCGTCATCGCGGTGAGCCTCGGCGCGTTCGCGCTCGCCCTCGACGGCGTCGCGGCGAGCTCGGTCGCGCTCCACCGGCTGCAACTCGGCCTCGCGTTCGTGTCGGCTGCGCTCCTCGCCCGCATCCTGTGGCGCGTGAGCCGCGAGCGCTGGTGAGGCGACGAGCGCGGTCGGCGCGCGGAGTGGTTGAGGCGCCGAGCCTGTGCTGGCATGCTCGCATTTCGACACGATGGCCTCCTCGAAGCGGAAACCCTCCGGCGGCGGCGCGACTGGCTCTGGCGTAAAGCCCGCGGTGCGAGCTCCGGAGCCGCTCGCGCCTGGCGACGACGCCGAGGAGGCTGGCAAGAGCGCGTTCGACCTCGCGAAGGTGACGCTGGGCGGGACCCAGCCCGGCGTGATCGTGGCCGAAGACGGGGCGCGTGCCGAGCTGTCGCATCTCGGCATCACCTTCGCCATCGTCGAGCGCGGTCCGCGCAGCGTAGTGACGAGCTTCCTCGTGCAGGAGGGCGATCGCGCCGCCGTGTCGCAGGTGGTCGGGTACTCCGCGGATCCGATCCGCGCCGGGTGGTGGAAGATCCGCCTCGGCAAGGAGCCGCGGCGCTGGCAGGAGGCAAACGTCGCGATCTTTGCGGGCCGCACGATCGCTGCGATGCGAGCGGTCTCGAATGTCGGCCGATGGCGCAGCCTGTATGCCGCGCACCATCCCTACGTCGTGATGCCTCGGTCGCAGGTTCACCGCTGGGGCGACGATGGTCGCGGGACCGATCTCGGGCTCGCCAAGGCGGCGCCGCGCGACGTCGCGCTCCTCGACCGGCCATGGGGTCAGGCCCTGGTGCTCGGGAGCCCCGACCCCCTCTACGTGCACCCGACCGATGACGGCGGTCTGCTCGTGCGGGTGGCCTCGCTCGACACTCACGACGAGCAACGACTCCGCGAGCTCGTGTCCGAAATCGGCCCGACGGTCTTCGAGGGGCGCGTCCTCGCGCTGCGCGTGAACGAGCCGCTCTGCGCCTTCGACGCGTCGATCCCGGGCAGCGCGATCACGCCGGCGAACTCGCTCGCGTGCGAGCTGCGGGCGGGCGACTACAAGGTGTGCTTCGGCCGCTTTGCGCCGTCGTCTCGCGTCGCCCTCGATGTCGTCTCGCTCGCGCGGCGCTGACGCGTCGTGACGCTGGCTCGCCGCTGTCCACGAGCGGAAACGCCGGTCTCACGCGGTGAGTTCCGTCACGCCCGACTCGCTGAGTGGCTCACCAACGCTGCGGCCTACCCTGCCAGCACCTCAAACCCCTGCCTTCCCTCACTCCGCGAACACGTCCTCGACGGCGTCGGCGGCAGCAGCACGACGGACCCAGCGGTCCAGAACGTCGAGGTCCGCCGTCTTTCGCACGCGCTCGACCTCGGCATCGGTAGCGGTCAACGAGCGCGCGCGCACCCTCGCTCTGCTCGCATCCGCCAGCTCGAAGAACCGGTTCGTCAGCCGCTCGGCTCGTTCCCAATCCCGTTGACCTCGAGGAACACGAGGGCCGCCGCAAGCCCGACGCGCTTGTCGCCATCGACGAACGGAGGATTCTTCACGACGTGGAACAGGTAGGCCGCCGCCATCTCGAAGAGATCCGCATGAAGGTACTCTCCTCCGAACGAAGAGGACGGCTGCGCGAGCGCCGACTCGAGGAGCGCCTCGTCGCGGAGGCCATGCGTGCCGCCGAAGCGCTCGATCTGAAGGGCATGGCCCCCGAGCACATCCTCGAAGGTGAGGAAGTCGATCGGCATCACTTCGCGAGCTTCTCGAAGGTCGCCTTACGCGTCTCGGCCACCCGGAGCGCCGCGCGACGCACTCGCTCGGCGCGCTCGTCACGGTGTGGCCGGATGACGAGCGCCTCGCCGTCGGTGCTGACTTCGAGCGGCGTATCCTTGTTGATCCGGAGAAGCTCGAGGATCGGGCGGTCGATGATGATGCCGAGGCTGTTGCCGATGGCCGTCAGCTTCTTTTGCATGGGGATTTCCAGGTGGTTGCGACCGCGTTGCATTATAACATCGTTAGTACAGCCTCGGGGCCGCTCGGCAAGCCGCGGCGGGTCGCCACGCACGCCGTCGAGCCTCTCCGGAGCGTGACGCGCTCGACCTTCGCGCTCCCTCGTCGTGGGTCCACATCCGCAACACCTTCACGACGCGGTCCCGCTCGACGACCTCGTCGACGAGGCCCCCAACCCTCCCCTGCGCTAGGCTGACTCGGTCATGCATCCGCTCCACGACGTCCCCTGTGTCGAGCCCGTCGACGTCTTCGCCCCGGTGATCGTCGAGATCCCCGCAGGGTCGAAGCTCAAGTTCGAGATCGACAAGAAGACGGGTCTCCTCATGCTCGATCGCGTGCTCCACGCCGCGGTTCATTATCCGCTGAACTACGGGTTCTTCCCGCAGACGCTCGGCGACGACACCGACCCGCTCGACGCGCTCGTGCTGATGCAGGAGCCGCTGCCGCCCCTCACCATCGTGCGCACGCGGGTGCTCGGCGGCTTCGCGATGCGCGACGACAAGGGCGGCGACGACAAGCTCCTCTGCGTCGCGGTCGACGACCCGATGTGGGCGCACGTGAAGACCGTCGAGGAGCTGTCGCCGCAGCTGCTCGACGAGATCCGCCGCTTCTTCAGCGACTACAAGCGCGCCGAGGGAAAATACAGCGAGGTGGGCGAGCTCTACGGGCGCGACCACGCGCTCGAGGTGCTGCGCCGCGCCATGAAGCACTACGTCGCGCCGAGCCGCGCCACGAACGGCTGACCCGCGAACGGCTGAGTCGCGGCCACTGCGGCTCAAGCCTCTCGAAGGCCCCGGTCGCTCGCGTTGTGCCTCGCGGTTGACGACGCGACACGTCGGCTCTAACCCCGCGTCGATGGCCCGCACCGCCCTCGTCGCCCTTGCCGCCGCGCTCGCGTGCGCGACCGCCGTCGTGCCCGCCCGCGCGGACGAGCCGGCCCAGGCCACGGTGCGGATCGGGCCGTCCCCATCGGCCGGAGCGGGCGGACGCCCCATCGCGCGCTCGGACGC
>VGRJ01000174.1 GCA_016875405.1 Deltaproteobacteria bacterium
CGGCGGCGAAGGCCTTCGTCGAGCGGAGCGCCAGGCTCGACGGCCTCGTCAACAACGCGGGCGTGATGAACACGCCGGCCGGTAAGACGCGGGATGGGTTCGAGACGCAGTTCGGCACGAACCACCTCGGCCACTACCTCTTGACAGAGCTCTTGCTCGAGCGCTTGAAGGCTACGGCGCCGTCGCGGATCGTCAACGTGTCGAGCTGCTACCACGACCGCGCGCAAGGGCGTGACGGGCACATCGCGTTCGACGATCTGCATTTCGAGCGCCGTCCCTACGACGGCTGGGCTGCCTACGCGCAGTCGAAGCTCGCGAACGTCCTCCACGCAAAGGCCCTCGCCGAGCGCCTCGCCGGGACGGGCGTGGCCGCGGTGAGCGTGCACCCCGGTTGGGTCCGCACGAAGCTCGTGAAGTCCTTCATGCCGGTCTGGGTGCAGGACTACCTGCTGCGGCCAGTGCTCGGCGTCGCGGGGATGATCGAGCCGTGGGAGGGGACGCAGGCCACGCTCTTCGCGCTGCTCTCGCCCGAGGTGCCGAGCCACTCAGGCGCGTTCTTCAGCCAGCTCGGCATGTACCGCGACCGGGCCGCGAACGGCGGCGGCTTCCCACTCCGGTCGCCCAACCCCGAGGTCCACGACGAGGCGATCGTGCGGCGCCTCGACGCCGTCAGCCGAGAGCTCGTCGGCCTCGAGGCGTGAGGCGCCTCGCGCGGTGACGCCTCGAGTCGCCAGTCGCTGCCGACTCGAGTGTGCAGCGTCGAGCCGTCAGGGCTTGGTGCACGCGCCCGAGGGCTTCCCGTCGAGAGGGGTCAGGCAAGGCGCGCAGACGAAATTCTCACCGTTGCAGCTCCCCTGACCGAGCAGCGAGTCTCCAACCTCGGGGATGCACGTCGGCAAGCAGACGCCGGGGCGGTACTCGTCGCCGAGCAGGCCCCGGAGGAACCAGTCCGTCTCGCACGGGGCGTTGATCTCGTCGAATGGGTTGGTCTTCACTTGGCTCGGCACGAAGGCGTCCGGCGAGCAGCGCGCCGTCGGGCCGCACACATCGGCGCCTTTATCCCACTCGCTCGGCAGGATCAGCGCGGTCGGCGAGCAGCTCCCGATCCCGCCGCAGCACTTGGGGAACGTCTTTGGGGGCTTGGTCGGCCGCGAGCTGGCCCTTCATGTCGCCGGGGACCTGCGCGCTCGGGATGCAGTGACCGCCCGTATGGCACACCGAGGCGGGGCACGGAGCGAGCGCGCTCGGGTCGACGACGGGAGCGCCGTCGTACTCGCACGTCGCGGGATCGTCCCCCCACCGACCGTGCCGCCGTCCGTCGTCGCGTCGCCGGGCTCGCTGCCAGGGCACTCGAAGGCGAGCGCGCAGGCGACCGTCTCGATCTGGTCGAGCGGGCTCACGCACGGGACGCAGCGCTGAGCAGGCGCGCACACGTCCTGGGGCATGAACGTCTTGTTTTTCTCGATGTGCGGGAACAACGTCCAAAGGCTGCCGCCCGGCGCGCCGCCGGGGCCGAGCGGACGGGTGAAACGTCGGTCGAGTCGCTGCCTGCAGCGGAACCTCGGATGGCACAGGCCCCCGCAAAGAGGACGAAGAAGAGCGGAGAGGAGAGCTGGGGTCGCGTGCCTTCCCTCACCGCACGCTCCGGGCCAGCCCCCGAAGTCGTCCCTCAGCCTGCGGCTCGACGAGCCACGGCGTCAGCGAGACGCTCGTAATCCGCGGGTCGGTTGTAGAGCTGGGCCGAGGCGCGCGCGTGCCAACGGCCGCCGAACTCGAGGATCGGAACCTCGATGCGATCCTCGGCGTAGAGCGCGCGCTGGAACGCCGCGGGGCTCTCGTAGCGACGAGCGATGGCTTCGGGCAAAGGCACGGTGGCCATGAAGACCTCGCGCGCGTGCTCGCGCGGCACGATCGGCGCGACCTGCCAGCGCTCGCACCAGAGATCGTGCGCAAACCAGGCGAGCGCGCGGTTGTGGGCGCGCACACGCTCCCAGCCAAACTCGTCGAAGAAGGCGAGCGCGTCCGCGATCGTCGCCCAGGCTGCGACGTCGCGAGTGCCTTGCCAGTCGAACTCGCGAGCAAAGCCTTGGTCGAGGAGGTGGCTTACCGCGAGCGGGTGGACGTCGGCCCTACGCTCCGGCGCGACCCACAAGACCGCCGAGCCCTTCGGCGCGCAGCACCATTTGTGGAGGTTGCCCGTCCAGTACGTGCAGCCGAGCGCGTCGACGTCAACGTCGAGCATGCCCGGGACGTGCGCGCCGTCGACGAGCAGCGGGACCCCGCGCTCGGCGCAGAGGGCGGCCACCCTTGCGACCGGAAACACGAGCGCCGTCGGGCTCGTCACCTGGTCGAGCACCACGAGGCGCGTGCGCGGCGTGAGGCGGGCCGCGAGCGTATCGACCACCGCGTCGAGGTCCGAGAGCGGGAGCGGCACCTCCACCTCGACGTAGCGCGCCCCGGTTCGACGCGCGCGGTAGCGCATCGCGTTTCGGACCGCGTTGTAGACGTGCGACGTGGTGAGGAGCTCGTCGCCGGGCGCGAACTCGAGCGACTGGAGCACCGCGTTCACGCCCTCCGTCGCGTTCACGACGAAGCCGAACGAGTCGGGCTCGACGCCCAGCAGGGCTGCCGTGCGAGCCCGCGAGGGCGCGAGCAGCTCCCCGAGCCGTCGGTCGATGTGCTCGATCGGGCGCGCCTCGATCCGCTCCTGCAAGGCGACGAACGCGCGGCGCACCGCGCGCGGCACGGCCCCAAAGCTCCCGTGGTTCAGGAAGGTCAACGACGGGTCGAGCGCCCACAGCTCGTCGAGCCGGTCGCCGAGGGGCTCGGGCGGGGCGGCGAGGGCCTGCGATGGGGGAAGACTCACGGCACGACGCTAGCGCTTCGGCGCGGCGGTCGCGACATCCGAAGCGCCTCCCCTCGACGCGCGCCCAACCCGCGTGTCGGGTGGTAGGCTCGCGCGGGTCCAGGCTCGCCATGCGCTTCCCAGGTCGACGCAAGCACAAGCATTACTTTCCCGTCCACGCGCGCGATCCGCTGTTTCAGGCCGCCGGCCTGAGCACGCCGAAGGCGCGCACCCACGTCGTTGGGCTCGACCAAACGCTCGTCGACATCGACGCGCGCGTGCCCGAGGAGCTGCTCGCCGGCTACGACCTCGCCAAGGGCGCCTCGACGGTGATCGACGACGCGCGCGCCGCGCGGCTCTACGAGGAGCTCCTCCGCGACGGGCGCATCTCGTACGAGTTCGCGGGCGGGACGGTAGGCAACACGCTCCACAACTACTCGCTGCTCGCCGACGACGCGTCGATCCTACTCGGGGTGATGAGCGAGGTCATCCGCCTGGGAACGTCGGGGTACCGCTACCTCTCGAACACCTCGAGCCGCGTGAACCTCGACCACCTTCAGCCGGTCGACGGACCGATCGGGCGCTGCTTTGCGCTGGTCACCCCCGACGGCGAGCGCACCTTCGCCATCAGCGCCGGCAAGATGAACGACCTGCGCCCCGAGAGCGTACCCGAGTCGGTGTTCGATGACGCCTCGTGCCTCGTCATCAGCGCCTACCTGTTGCGCTGCAACGAGGGCGACCCGATGCCGGCCGCGACGCACCGCGCGATCGAGCTTGCCCGCGCCAACGACGTGCCGGTCGTGCTGACCCTCGGGACACGCTTCGTCATCTCCGAGCGCCCGGACTTCTGGCGCGCGTTCATCTCCGAGCACGTCGACATCGTGGCGATGAACGAAGAAGAGGGTGAGGCCCTCACCGGCTCGGCCGATCCGCTGCTCGCCTGCGATCGGGCGCTCGAGCTCGCCGACCTGGTGCTGTGCACCGCGGGGCCGACCGGGCTCTACCTCGCCGGATACACCGACGATGAGGTCAAGCGCGAGACGCGCTATCCGCTGCTGCCCGGCTCGATCCCAGAGTTCAACCGCCACGAGTTCAGCCGCCCGATGCGCCGTCGGACTTGCGACGCCCCAGTGAAGGTCTACGCCCACATCGCGCCGTACCACGGCGGACCGGAGCGCATCACCAGCACCAATGGTGCGGGTGATGCCGCGCTCGCCGCGATGCTCCACGACATGGCCGCGAACCGCTACCACCGCACGAGCGTCCCCAACTCCGCAAAGCACGCACGCGAGTTCCTGACGTACTCGTCGATGAGCCAGGTCTGCCGCTATGCAAACCGGGTGAGCTATGAGGTCCTCGCGCAGTCCTCGCCGCGTCTCACGCGCGCGCTCCCGGAGCGCGAA
>VGRJ01000175.1 GCA_016875405.1 Deltaproteobacteria bacterium
GAGAAAGAGGTTGGCGCAGGCCTCGACCGAGAGCTGGTCAAAGAGGTTGCCGTAGCTGCGCGCGCCGCGTTGATTGTAAAAGTGGAACTGAATCCCAGCCGTCGCATTCTGGATCGCGATGCGGTGGAAGGAGTTCTTTACGCCCCCCAACTTTACGACCGTATCGAGCTGCGCATCCGAGACACACAGGATGGCGTCTTCGTCCTCGGTCGTGTCGAAGAACGCGATGCCCGCGTAGCCGTTGGCGAAGGAGCCGTCTTCGAACACGTTCTCGCTCGCCCCGTCACGCGCGACGAAGCCGAAGCCTACGCCTTCACCGTCGGCGTCGCAGAACTGGAACAGGTTCTTCGTCGCAGCACGATGTCGCACGTAATACGCTTCGCCCTTCACGTGACGCACCTTGTTGTGCCGGATCACGTTCTCGCTGCCGCAACCCTTGATGCCGATGCCGTGACCGGGGTGCCACAGATCCCCGACTCGGTGCACGTCGCACTCCTCGACGAGGTTCCGCGTTCCGTTCGTCGTGATGTAGTAGTCCGTCGAGGCGTCATCCGTGCTGGCGTCCGCGCTCGCGACGCGTGTCCGACGGATCACGTTGCACGTCCCTTCGACGGTCACCCCTTCCGCGGCCGCGTCGACGACCAGCGAATCTTCCACCCGAACACGCGTCGAGGTGTACGCCACGATCCCCTTGCCCGAGTAGGAAGCGTTCCGATCGCCCACATCTCGAACGAACAGCCGCTCCATCGCGATGTTCTCGGAGCCGTAGGCGTCGATGCCGTGGCGATAGCCGGTCACTTGGAAATTCATGACCTCGACGTGCTTGCGCTTCTTCAAGTCTATGCCGACGTCCTTGGTTCGATCTCCACCGTCGAGCAGCGGCATGCGCGTCGGATCGAGCGGCGACGTGTGGTCCAATCCCGCGAGCGAAGGCTCGTCCAGCGGGGCCAACGCATACCCGCGCAAGCGAATCGGGTTCACGGCGGTCCCATCGACGGGAAGAAGAAACGGATCCTTCGAGTAGGTGCCCGCCCGAACGAGGATGAGGTCACCCGGCTTGGCCTGCGTCGCCGCGTATGCGAGCGTCCGCCAAGCGAGCGCCTCCGATTCCCCGCTGTTGGCGTCGTCGCCGGTCGTCGCCACGTAACGAGTGCGCAAAGGCGCCTCCGCAACCACGGAAATGCCGGCGACCTCGCACCCCTGCAGGGGCGGTGGGAGGATCCGCCACGACCAAGTCGCAGGGGTTGCATCCACCGTCGCATCCGCGAATACGCCGCGTACAGCGAGCGTATGGGGCCCGGGACTCAAGCCGGATAGCGATATCGGCGACGCGCACGGCGCGAAGGGCGCACTATCGAGACGGCACTCGAACGACGTCGCGCACGCCGCGCTCACCTCAAACGTCGCAGTAGTCGCAGGCGTGGGGGAAAGGAGGGACGAAGTGATGGTCGTGTCGCCGGGTGGACACGCCAGCCCGCCGCCGTTGCCTCCTTGGCCTGTGCCGCTGACCGTGGTCCCACCGCCAGTCCCCGGTCCCACGCCTCCCGCGCCCGTCGACGCCGTGGCGCCGAGCACCCCAGTCGACGACGCCGAGGCGTTCGCGCTCTTGTCATCGCCGCACGCGCCGTTCGTAAACGCCCCGAAAACCGCCACGAGAATGCCCATCGCGAAGCTCGGAGACCGCACCTCTGGAGGACGGGACATGACTCGAGAGCCTAGCAAACGGCGCCTGGATTGTCCGACGGAGTCGAAACGTTGCCTGGCATGACGCTTCTCACGGCCGCTTGCTCGGGAGGCGGCGCGAGGCGACGTTTTGCCTCGACCTCTACCTCCCGGTCCCGCTTGCCGGCCGCACGGCGCCTCGCCGCCACCATGAGCTGCGCCCGCACAAATTGGGCGGTGTCGGGCTCGGTAGCGCTCACGAGCTCGGCGAAACGCGCGCGGGGTGCGTCCGCCCGCGCCTGGACAGTCACCGCGGCCTGGCAGAAGCTAGTTCCACGACGCGACCGCTCACGCGCCGCGAACGAAATCGGACGGCGTGGTCGCCAGGGCGGCGCTTCCGCTCGTCACCGGGCCTTGCGACAGCTCCTGCGGTCGGTCGTAGCCGCGCGGCCGCATCACGATGCTGAGCGCCAGGGTGAAGAGGAGCAGGAGCAGCACGAAGGCGATCGCCACGCCGAAACGCCGGCCTCCCACCTTGGCAATGGGAGCGGCTACCGGCAAAGGTTCGATCGAGACGCTGCGGCGGTTGGCCGTGTAGCGGGCCAGCACCTCGTCGGGGTTCAGCCCGACCGCGGTGGCGTAGGCCTTGAGAAAACCGCGGGTGAACACCTCACCCGGGAGGTCATCGAAGTGGTCGGCCTCGATCCGTTCGATCGACGAGGAGGGAATCCGCGTCGCTCGAGCGACTTCACCCAGGCTCATGCCGCGCGCCTGGCGGGCCCGCTTGAGGTAGGTGCCGATGGTGTCCATGCGATGAGGGCCCGATGCCGGTGCCGCCAAGAACGGCGCCGGTCAACGGTGGGAGGAGCCCTGGATCAACCATCCATTCCGCGAGGCGACAACCCCAAATCCGCCTCGACGAGTCAACTTTTCGGATGCGAGCGTGTCATTTCAACAGCTTGCAACGCTACCGCCGCAAGCACTTACGGGAGTGTACGACCGGCTAGGGGGAACGACGCGAGGCCGTGACGCACGCACGCCCGGCCGTCGTGGTGGCCGAGAGCTCCGCACATCGAGCGTAGTCGCTGGCCGCAGCGTCCGGCTCGCCGAGAGCGTCCGAGACGCGCCCACGGGCGAGAAGCGCATCCTGCAGTCGCTCGCAGTCACCCTCCTTGATGGCGAGTGCACGGTTCAACGCGTGTCGAGCGGCGGGGTACTCCTTCTTTTTCTCCAGCGCGAGTCCGAGCCGGTAATGACCGACGCAGAAGAGCGGCTGCGCAGCGACGGAGCGCTGCAGCGCGAGGATCGCGTCAGGGATCCGGCCGGCCTCGAGGTAGGCCCACCCGAGATTTCCCCAGGATTTTTCGGGCGAGCGGTAAACCATGTCCTGGGTCAACGGCTCCAGGAGGGCGATCGCCTCGAGGGGGCGCTTCTCGTGGATCAAGATGACACCGAGCGTGTTCCGCGCGTCGCGCATCTGCGGGTCGAGGGCCACCGCCTTGCGGGCGTACTGTTCGGCCTCGGCGTAACGACAGTCGGGCGAGGCCTCGTCGTCGGCGCAAAAGACCAGCATGACCAGGGCACCCAAATAGCTCGCGTCCGCGCTCTGGTCGTCGTGTTCGAGCGACGTCTTCACGTGGGCGAGCGCCTCGCGCATGCTGCTGCGCTTGAACGCGTCGAGGGCGAGGTCGTACTCGGCCTGCCCGCGCTTCTGAGACTCGGGGTCGGCCTCGCGCGCGCCGCACGCCGCCGCGAAGCTGCCCGCGAGGAGCCCGGCCAGGAAGACGGCTGTCTGGGTGCGCACCCGAGGTCCCATGCCGAAGGCTTGGTGCGTGGGCCAAGTTTCAGGCGAGCACGCGCAGCGAGCCGCGGACGATCCCGTAGCCCTGCTCGGTCCCAAGCTCACGCCATACCTCGCGCGGCTCGACCTCCCCCGCGATGAGGCGACGGTACGCCTGAACGATCCGCTCGACCTGACCGGGAGCCTCGCGGACGAGCTCGATGCGGTAGCGGGCGACGCCGACCCGGGTGAGCGCCGAGAGGAGGTCAGCCCCGCTCTGGGGACGAGCGTGAAAGACCGTGTTGCGGCAACCCACGTCGGCCTCGACGGGATGGTCCATCCCGGCGCGATCCCGGAGCCCGAGCTGGTGCCGCTCGCACGGGCGGCCGCAGTCGCGATGATCGCGCCCCTCCGACAAAAGCGCCGCGATCACGCAATGTTCCATGTGGAAGAGAGGCATCGGGTGGTGAATCACCACCTCGGCGTGGCGGCCAAGCGGCCCCCTGAGCAGCGCCACGAGCTGGGTGGCATCGAGGTCGAAGGCCGGCGTGAACGCCGAGAGCCCGCGCGCGAGGACCTCCGCGGCGCTCGCCCGGTTGACGACGTTCAAGGAGAAGTCGCCGACGCGAAGCCAAGGCTGACCCACGCCTTCGCGCAGCGCGCCAAGCCCACGAACGAGCATCGCGTCGGGCGCGAGACCGGCGAGAAACCGGTCGATCTTCTCCTCGCCCGGCTTGCGGATCCGGGGCGGGGCGAGGCCGACCCAGCGCGCGCCCGCCCCCCTCAGGGTCTCCACC
>VGRJ01000176.1 GCA_016875405.1 Deltaproteobacteria bacterium
AGACCCTGCGTTCCGCGCTCGAGCACCAGCGTACCCTCCGCGTCGAGCTCCTCGAACGCGTCGCGGCCCGTCCCCACCGTCAGCTCGAAGGACGGAGCGGACTCTCTCCCCGCGTCGTCCGGAGCAGCGCTCGACGGCGGCGCATCGCACGCCCCGAGCAGCATCGCGAGCGCGCCGACCACGGCGCGCGGGTCAGCGTTCCGCGATCGCATCGCCGTCGATCCGGATGACCGCAGTGTCCGTCGCCACAAGCAAGCCGCCCTCGATCTCCGCCACCGCCGACGCACCGCCGAGCGCGGCGCGTGAGAGCGGCACCACTGCGCCGGCGGGAAGGCCGCCGCTCCGGAGGATCGAACCGGCGATGGTTCGCACGCTCCCGCCCGCGCCGTCGCGCTCGATGAGACGCAGCGTGCCCGGCATAGCATCAGTCACCAGCCACGCGCCGGGACCGACCGCGACCGCGCGTGTCGGGAGTGCCCACGTCGCCGCGTCGAGCACGCCATCCGTCGGCACGTGGACGTGAGTTCCACCGCTCAGCGTGACAACGGTCCCCTCACCGAAATCGTTCCAACGGAGCGCGCCGTGGTCAACGTCGAGGATCAGCAGTCCGCCGCTGCTCCAGGCGAGCCCCGCCGGTGCACGGAAACGCGCCTCGAGCGCCGCCCCGTCGGTCGTCCCGGGCATGCCGGTCCCTGCGTGCACGGCGATCGTGCCGTCGGGCGCGACTCGCGTGATGCGAGCGCCGTCGAGCTCGGCGACGAAGAGCGCACCGTCCTCTCCCCACGCGACGTCGTATGGCCCGTCGAGGCCCCCGGCGCGGACCCGCGGCATCGAGAGCCCGCCCGTCGCGTCCACCTCCACCTCAAGCACCGTTCCCGTGCCGTAGTCGGCGATCGCGAGACGGTCTCCCGAGGCCGCGAGCGCGAGGGCGACCGGCGTGCCCAGCCCCTCGACCGTGACGGTGTCGACGGTCCCGGCCGCGCCAGGCGCAAAGCGGGCGCGACGCAGGGTGTGATTGCCGGCGTCCGCGACGATCACCCACGATCCGTCGCGCGCCGCGACGAGGTCGGTGATCTGCTCGAAGCGCGCGTCGCTCGCCGCGCCATCGACGTGCCCGTGCGGGCGCTCGGGACCCGCCACGAGGACATTCTCGAGCGAGCCAAGGTCGAGGCGTCGCACGCTGCCACGCGCGAGCTCGGCGTAGACCAGCGCTCCATCAACGACGACCGGCGACGCGAACGTCCCGCCGAACGGAGTCGCGATCGCGCTCGACGTCTTTGAGGAGAGAACCGTGCGCGTGATCGCGTCACCGAAGCCCATCGAGAGCGCAGCGCCCTCGTGGATCACGATCCCTTGCGGCGCCTTGGACGCGCCGAGCTCCTGGATCTCGCCGCTCGCGAGGTCGAGGCCGCGGAGCCGATCCGCGAACGTATCGGCGACCCACACCCGGCTCGGCGCCTCCTCCGACGGGTCGAACGCGAGACCGCCGGGTCCGTCCCAGCCGTCGGCGGGGCCGCTCAAGGTGCGTACTTCGTAGCTCTCGAGATCGATCGCGCGGATCGCGTCGTTCGAGCGGTCGGATAGGATCGCGGTGCGCCCGTCCGGCGTGATCGCGATCGCGTGGATCAGGTAGCCGAAGCGCGCGTGCACCGCGGAGCCGTCTTCGTAGCCGGGCGCGCCGGAACGCCCCGCGACGGTGGTCACCAGCTTGACCTCGAGGTCGACGAGACGCAGCGCACCGTCGTCGGCAACGAGCAGCGAGTCTCCGTCCGGCATGCAGCCGAGCCCACGTGGACTGGCGAAGCGTGCTTCGTCGAGCGAGCCGTCGACGACGCCCGGTTCGTCGGGTCGCCCGGCAAGGGTGGTCACCTCCGCCGTCTCGAGATTGAGCAGGCGGATCGTGCCGCCGAACGTGTCGCTCATCGCGATGCGTTGCGGGCCGAGCGCGCACATCGCGGTCAGGCCCATGAAGCGGGCCGCCGGCCCGACTCCGTCGCTGGTCCCCCGCTCGCTGTCGCCGAGGACCACCCGGGCGGTGGGCTCGTCCGGCGCTCCCGCGAGCGGAGCGCCCGAGCCGGGGCTGCAGCCCGCGGCGAGCGACAGCATGATGGCGGCGAACAGGCCCTGCGCGGTCTTACCGGCGCCAGGAAAGCCGCTGAGGACGGTGACGGGGAGCTTCTGCATGCGGAGCGCTATCTCATACATGCAACTCGGTTGCAATAAGCCGGAGGACCGATGAACGCTCTCATCATTTACCCGCTCTCGCAGCTGGCGCGTCCGCCAGCGCTCGGTCCGCGCCGCCGCGCGATCGACGCCGCAGTCGCGCGCACGCTCGTCGCATGGATCCGGAGCGCCCTGGACATGTCCGCGGCGACGCGCGTCGAGCTGTCCGAGTTGGTTTCGATGGACTCCCGCGCCGTACCGCACAGCGTGCGCGTTCTCGTGGGACCCGCTCGCGCCCGCCGTTGCTTCGCGATCGACAGGGCCTCGGAACGAATCGCCCTCGCCGACGTGAACGCAGCGGTTCCTTCGCCGGACCTACGCGCGGACACACGCCATGCAGCGCCCGCGTAGCTGGACCTCCGCAACTTGGTTGCGAATGGCCTCGCCTCGCAGCGCGACGGCGCTCTCGGGCAGGCACGCGACGTCGCCACAGTCGTTGCAGACGAAGTGCGGATGCGTGCCGTGCTCGGTGGACATCATGTTGGGCAGCCCGAAGCGCCACACGTTGTCGCCGAGCCGCGTCTTTACGAGTAGCCCCGCCTCCGTGAGCGAGAGGAGGTTGCGGTAGATCGTCGCTCGATCGAGACCGACCCCCGCGAGGCGCTCGGTCAGCTCCGGGTGGCTCGTGGGGCTCCGCAGCTTTGCGAGCTCGCGAAGGATTACCATCCGCTGCTCCGTCACGCGGATCCCCTTGCCGACCAGCAGCTGCCGGAGGTCGTCATCGCGAAGGAGCCGAGTCTTGCTTGACATCTGGTCCATAGCTTCCTGTCTCCATCAAGCTGCCGCAAGGAGGCGTTCGCCCGCGGCGCGTGCTCCGGCGATGTTTCTGGCCGTGGGCCCGAGCTCGAGCTCCGCCAGGGGCCCGCTCACGAAGAGCCCGCTCGCCCACTCGAGGCGCGGCGAGACGAGCGGGTAGCCGCATTCGGCGCACGGCAGCCCGAGCCGGTCGATCGTCTCTTCTCCGAGCAGCCCGCCTCCGGGGCGGTGAACCTCGAAGCCGGTTGCTAGCACCACACGGTCCACCTCGAGGGCGTGCGGCGCGCAATCCAGTCGAAGTCGTACGCCGGCCGGGGTCGCATCAGCGAAGACAGGCTCGGCCTCCAGCCACTTCGCGCGGCCACACCGGAGCTCGCGACGCAGGTCGCTCGCGATCTCGGGCGGCATCGAGCCGCGATGGCGGGCCGAGGCGATGAGCCGCCGCCGTTCGCGCGGGTCGCGCGCGCGAGAGAACCCCGACATGGCTTTTGGCCCGAGCCATTCTGGATCGCTGTCGAACCGGTGGATGCGCGGGGCGTGACGGGCGACGACCGTCACCTCGGTCCCCGCCGCAGCCAGCGCGCAGGCCAGCTGGGCCGCGGAGATCCCGCCGCCGACGATCGCGACCGAGCGCGCTGCGGTGGCCGCTTCGCGGCTGAAGCTCGCCGAGAAGATGTGCTCGACACGTGCGTCGCCCTCGAACGGTCGCGCCCATGCGGGCACGCACAGCTGTTCCCCGAGCCCGAGGGCCAGGACGACGCGACGCGAGTCGAGCGCACCTTGGTCCGTCTCGACGCGGTAGCCGTCACCTAGACGCGCGATCGCTGTGGCCCGACCTCGCTCTCGCAGCGAACCCAGCCCGTGCTCGCGCACCACGTGCTCGGTATGCGCGCGGAAGAAGTCGAGACCCGGGCGGTCGTACGGATAGACAAAGCGCGCCAGCCGTTTCCCAGCGCCTTTCTTCGCGAACCGCCGGAGGGCGTAAGGATGGAGATCGACGTGGTGCACGCCAGGGGAGCGCAGGTAGCGCATCCCGGTCGCGCTGGTCACGCGCCAGAACGTTTCGAGCGGATGCTCCTGCGGATCGAGGACGCGCACGCGGTCCGGCGCCACGCCGGCGCGATTCACGAGCACGTGGGACAGGTGCGTGCCGTGAACGCCGCCACCGACGATGAGCCAATCGAGCGGCGTCTTCATCGACCCTGCGCCTCGCGAACGTGCGCGCTCAGGTGCACG
>VGRJ01000177.1 GCA_016875405.1 Deltaproteobacteria bacterium
GCTGGACGCCGACGTGGGGGTAGGGGTGGAGTCGTCGCCGCCACAAGCGCTGGCGAGCGCGCCGACCCCGAGGAGTGCCACTGCCGTAAGCTTCATCGTCGTGTTCATGGTGTGGTCTCCTCTCACTGACCGATCTTGTTGGTGCTGCCCCACACGGCGACGTAATCACCGGTGCCGACGGCGGTCGGATCGACCTCCGCGACGAGGATCAGCTGATTCAGCATGGCGAAGTTGTTCACCGCCGGGCCTGCCGGGGTCTTCGACACGTCCGTCGTCAGCTGCGTCTGAAGCGCGGTCACCGTGGCCGCGTCGAGCTTCGGGCAGCCCGACGGGTAGGACATCAACGATGCCGCCGCAGTCTGAACGGTCTCGATCGCCTTGTTGAGGCCCGCGAGGAAGAAGAAGAACGGGTCGGCGTGCTTGGCGGCGTGAACGCGGAGCTTGCCGCTCTCGCTCATCGCCTCCGTCGAGGGATCGCCCTTAACGTAGTCGAGCACCTTGCCACCCGAAGCGACGAGCCAGCACTCGGCCTCGTTCGCCTTGGGGAACTTGCAGGTCAAGCGGTTCGACTTGTCGGGCGCCGGGGCCTCGGGAAATTTGGTCTGCGTGTGGAGGTGGAAGGTGTAGAGCGCGGCGTCGCTGAACGCGTCGGGCGCCTGGACGCCGCCCACCGACATGGCGAGGACGAGCTTGCCGTCCTTGGCCCAAGTGTAGACGTCGTTGATGTCGGTCGCGGGATCCATCTTCACGGCCGGACCGTCTGTGTGATCGGCGGCAACGGCGGTGCCGGCCACGAGGGCCAGCGACGCGACGGCGGCGCATTTCATCCAAGTTCGCATGCGTAACTCCTTCGTTTCAGGCGTTCCGGAGCGGCGCGGAGAGAGTCAGTTCCCCCGAGGTGCGCCGCCGCCGGCTGGGCTCTCAAGTGCGAGGGACCGAAGCATCCGCAAGGGTTGCACGCGACTTGAGAGCTTGTTGCGCTTTTAATACGCGTCCTGCATAGCATAGGTCTGTTCCCGCGCAATATTTGAGTTGAGGTTCCCCAGCGGCCACAGCGCTGAGCGACGGGCACGCCCCTGCGCACCTTGTCGCACCCGACTCGGCTGCTCGAACGCGAGCCGGCCACCGAACCATCGACCTCGCCGACAGGAGACGGTAGACACGGCCCATGTTCGCACAAGCCCGCGCCCACTACGCCGCCCTCTTTGAGGAGCTCCGCGCCGCCGGCCTCGAGAAGCGCGAGCGCGTCATCGTGAGCCCTCAAGGGGCCACGATCCGGACGACCAGTCGGGACGTGCTGAACTTTTGCGCGAACAACTACCTCGGGCTCTCGTCGCACCCGGCCGTCATCGAGGGGGCCCGCAAGGCCCTCGAGACGCACGGGTTCGGCATGTCGAGCGTGCGCTTCATCTGCGGCACGCAAGACCTGCACAAGGAGCTCGAGGCGACGATCGCCCGGTATTTCGGGACCGACGACACCATCCTCTATAGCTCCTGCTTCGACGCGAACGGCGGCCTCTTCGAGACGCTGCTCGGCGAGGAAGACGCGATCATCAGTGACGCGTTGAACCACGCCTCGATCATCGACGGCATCCGGCTTTGCAAGGCCGAGCGACACCGTTACCCGAACGGCGACATGGCGGCGCTCGAGGAGGCGCTCGTCGCCACACAGGGCAAGCGGATCCGGCTCATCGCGACGGACGGTGTCTTCTCGATGGACGGCTACATCGCGAAGCTCGAGACGATCTGCGAGCTGGCCGAGAAGTACGGGGCGATGGTGATGGTCGACGACTCGCACGCCACGGGCTTCGTCGGTCCGACGGGTCGCGGCTCGGCCGAACACTGCGGCGTGCTCGGGCGCGTCGACGTGTTCACCTCGACGCTCGGAAAGGCCCTCGGCGGCGGCAGCGGCGGGTTCACGACGGGCCGCCGCGAGCTCGTCGAGCTGCTCCGTCAGCGCTCGCGCCCGTACCTGTTCAGCAACACCCTGCCTCCGCCCATCGTCGGGGCCTCGCTCGCGGTGTTCGGGCTGCTCGAGCGCGACGATCGCCCGCGCAAGCAGCTGATGGCGAACACGGCGCGCTTCCGCGAAGGCATGACGACGGCGGGCTTCACGATCAAGGAGGGCATCCACCCGATCGTGCCGGTGATGATCGGCGACGCGCGCAAGGCGACCGAGCTCGCTGACAACCTGCTCGAGAAGGGCATCTACGTCGTCGGCTTCTCGTTCCCCGTGGTTCCGCGCGGCGAAGCGCGGGTACGCGTGCAGCTTAGCGCCGCCCACTCGTCCGAGGACGTCGAGCGCGCGGTCGCTGCGTTCACCGAGGCGGGACGCGAGCTCGGTCTCCTCGCGGACTGACCCAAGGCGGCTCGCTCGCCGTCAGCGGGAGGATGGCGGGGTCGTCTCGGCGAGCGGGGGGCGGCTCTTTAGGCACGCCTCGAGTTTGGGCGCGAGGGCCTCGGCGCCGCGCGGGAGCTTCGGAGCGCCCATCACGTTGACGCCCAGGCGGTCCCAGCCGAGTCCGGCGTGCGGATCCCAGGCCCACCAAACGAACATCGCCCGCCCCTTGATGTTCTCGAACGGGACGCCCGCGCCGATCCCGCCGTTCCAGGCGCGCGAATCGTGGCTGTTGTCGCGGTTGTCACCGAGCACCCACACCTCGCCGGGCATCACTCGATACGGCCCCTGGGTGAGGCCGCAGGCGTGCGAGCGGCACTGCTTTCCGCCCGCGCAGTCGAGATCCTGTTCGCAGCGCGTGTCGTCGCTTTTCTCGTTGAACATCGTCAGGTACGCGGCGTCGCCGCTGTACTCGACGTAGAGGTGGCCGCGCACGCCGAGCGATGCCTCGAGCTTGCCGACGTAACAGTGCGGCAGGAGGAGGCCGTTCAGGATCGGCCGACCGTCGAGCACCTCGAGCATGTCGCCCGGGAGCGCCACGGTGCGCTTGATGAAATCCTGCGCTTTGTTCTCCGGGAACTTGAAGACCATCACGTCGCCGCGGCGCGGCGGCAGGTTCGAATAGAGGCGCGAATCGCTGCGCGGGAGCAGCGGGCCATACGCATACTTGGCGACGAAGATGTGGTCGCCCACCATCAACGTCGGGATCATCGAGCCGGTCGGGATCTTGAACGCCTCGATCACGAAGAAGCGCAAGACCAGGGCAACCGCGACCGCGAAGCCGATCGACTCGATGTACTCGCGCAGCTCGCTCTTTCGCCAGCGGTCGAGCCGCTCGACCACGACGTCGTGCGCGGCCTCGTGGGCCTTGAGGAAGCCGTCTTCGTCGAAGTCGAGCACCAACATCGAGTCCTCCAGCTTGGCGAGCGCTGCCTCGACCTCGGCACGGTCCTCGGCAGACGGACGGCGCTTCTGCTTGCGCGTCTCCTCAAGGATGCGGCGCGCCTCCTCGAGCAGGCTCGCCGCTTGCTCGAAGCGCGCGCGTGAGCGGGTCGGCACGTCCTTGCGAAGCACCATCCCCGTCGCGACGGCGAGCGGCAAGACGTGGCGCGTTCGCCAGATCGCCATGGCAAACAGGGTAAAAAGCAGAATCGCCGACGGCACCTGCTGCTCGCCCACGAAGGTCCGGAGCGCGCCGGCGTCGAAGTCGTTGCGGTCGGGCTCGAGGACCTTCACTGCGAGGAGCGCGAGGGCGGCAGGCGCCGCGAAGAGCCACACCGTCAGGAACACGTAGCGGTAAAGCGCCGGCGGCGTCGGGAGCGGCCTGCGCGGGACGACGCGTACGCCAGGGGTCGGCGTCTGACTCGCGTGCTCGGCGGCCTCCGTCGCGTCCTCGTCGCCGTCGTCGGCGTGGTCGTCCTCGAGTTCGCTCGCCACGTTCGTGGCGAAGCCTTACCGTTGGCCCCGGGGCATGGCAAGCGTGGAGCGCCCGTCGACGTCGCGCCCCTCCCGCGCGACGACGAGCCCCACGAGCAGCTCAGCGCGCTTCGCCGAGCTCGACCGCGTAGCTGACGAGCGCGGCGCGGTCATCGCCCCGTGACGCCGGAGGCGCCGAGCGCCCCGCCGTCGCGGAGTGATCGAGAACCACGTAGTAGCTCCCCGCCGGCAGCGGGAACGCGCGCCGCCACGGCGGTGGGGTCACCGGAGGTGCACCCGGGGTGGTCGCGGCGTACGCCGCAACGGCGGGGACGGTGTCGTCGTAG
>VGRJ01000178.1 GCA_016875405.1 Deltaproteobacteria bacterium
CACGAGCGGCGCGTGGTCGACGTCCCCCATCGCAGGACAACGGTACCCGACGGCGAGCTTCGGAGTCGGGGTCGGCGCGGCGAGCTCGACGCGTCGCTCCTCGAGCTGAGGCGGCTCGGGATGGACGTCTTCGACGGGGAGCGGCTGCGACGGGATCGCTCCGTAGCGCGCTGCGACGAGCGACAAGAGCGCCTCGCGCTCGACGTCGCCGACCACCACCACGGTGGCGTTGTTCGGCGCGTAGTAGGTCTCGTAGAAGCCGCGGCAATCATCGGCACCGAGCCGCTCGATGTCTTCCATCCAGCCGATCGTGGGGCGGCCGTAGCCGTGCGACTCGAAGGCTGCCCGAAAGAGAGCCTCGGACACCGTGCCGTCGACGTCATCGTCGACGCACTGCAGCCGCTCGTTCTTCACCACCTCGCGCTCGGTCGCGACGACGTCGTCTCGGAGCACCAGGTGTCGCATGCGCTCGCTCTCGAGGTCCACGACGAGCTCGAGCGCGTCGGCCGGCGCGTTGACGAGGTAGTACGTCCAGTCGAGATAGGTCGCGGCGTTGCTCTCGGCCCCTGCACCTTCGACGCGACGATCGAACTCGCCGTTCGGCAGGTGCTCGGACTCGTTGAACATCAGGTGCTCGAGCAGGTGCGCGAGCCCAGACTTTCCCTCACGCTCGTGGCGCGAGCCGACCGAGAACCAGGTCTGATAGCTGAAGACGGGAGCTGCGCGGTCCTGGCAGAAGAGCAGCGTGAGGCCGTTCGCGAGTCGATAGCGCTCGATGGCGAGCTGAGGGCCGAAGGCGTGCGTCCGCACGCGCGTGAGCTCGGTCATGACTCGTCGACCTTCAAGATCGCGAGGAACGCGTCCTGCGGCAGCTCGATCCGGCCGACCTTCTTCATGCGGCGCTTGCCCTCCTTCTGCTTCTCGAGGAGCTTACGCTTGCGGCTGATGTCGCCGCCGTAGCACTTCGCCGTGACGTCCTTACGCAGGGCCTTCACGTTGGTGCGCGCGATCACCTTCGCGCCGATCGCCGCCTGAACCGCAACCTCATACTGTTGCCGCGGGATCAGGTCCTTCAGCTTGCTCGCGAGCTGTCGGCCACGGAACGCCGCGTTCTCACGGTGAATGATGACGCTGAGCGCATCGAGCGGCTCACCGTTCACGAGCATGTCGACGCGGACGAGGTCGGCCTCTTGGTAACCCTCGAGTTCGTAATCCATCGACGCGTAGCCTCGCGAGACGCTCTTCAGCTTGTCGTGGAAGTCAAAGAGCACCTCACCGAGCGGCAGATCGTAGGTCACGATCACGCGATCGCTCGCCGCGTACTGAATGCCCTTCTGCACGCCGCGCCGGTCCTGGCAGAGGGAAAGCACCGCGCCGACGTACTCTGCCGGGACGTGAATCGTGACTCGGTAGATCGGCTCCTCGATGCGCTCGATGAGACCGACCTCGGGCATGCGGGCGGGGTTCTCGATCGTGCGCGTCTCGCCGCTCTTCAGCAAGACGTTGTAGACGACGCTCGGCGCCGTCGTGATGAGGTCGAGATCGTACTCGCGCTCGAGACGCTCCTGGATGATCTCCATGTGGAGGAGCCCGAGGAAGCCGCACCGAAAGCCGAAGCCGAGCGCCTCCGAGGTGTCCGGCTCGAACACGAACGCCGAGTCGTTCATGTTGAGCTTCGAGAGCGCGTCGCGCAGGGTCTCGTAGTCGGCCGAGTCGGTCGGGAAGATCCCCGCGAAGACCATCGGCTTCACCTCCTTGAAGCCGGGGAGCGCGTCGGTCGAGGGGTGGACGCCGTCGGTGATCGTGTCGCCGATCTTGGTCTCGTGGACGCTCTTGATCGCGGCGGCGAAGAAGCCCACCTCGCCGACGCCGAGCTCCTTCAGCGAGCTCGGGTGCGGAGCAAAGACGCCAATCTCGGTCACGTCGTAGTCCCGGCCCGTCGCCATGAACTTCACGCGCTGGCCCTTCTTCAGCACCCCGTCGACGACGCGCACCATGACGACCGCGCCGCGATAGCTGTCGTACCAGCTGTCGAACACGAGCGCGCGGAGCGGGGCGTCGATGCGACCTTCGGGCGGCGGGATCCGCGCGACGACCTGCTCGAGGATCTTGTCGACACCGACGCCGGTCTTCGCGCTGCACGCCACCGCGCCGGTCGCGTCGATGCCGATGACCTCCTCGACTTGCCTCGCGACCTCGTCGGGCTGCGCGCCCGGGAGGTCGATCTTGTTCAGGACCGGGAGGATCTCGAGGTCGTTCTCGATGGCGAGGTAGACGTTCGCGAGGGTCTGCGCCTCGACGCCTTGCGTGGCGTCGACGACGAGGATCGCGCCCTCGCATGCCTGGAGGCTTCGCGAGACCTCGTAGTTGAAGTCGACGTGACCGGGGGTGTCGATCAGGTTGATCTGGTACTCGACGCCGTCCTTCCGATACGGGAGGCGCACCGTCTGCGCCTTGATCGTGATGCCGCGCTCGCGCTCGATGTCGAGGTTGTCGAGGAATTGCGCGCGCTGTTCACGTTCCGAGAGGGCTCCGGTGACGTCGAGGATGCGATCGGCGAGCGTGCTCTTGCCGTGATCGATGTGCGCGATGATCGAGAAATTCCGGATGTGTTGCGGATCGTGGGGCATCGTTCGCGGCCAGTGTGGGGCGATGGCGGCATAATACGTTCCGACCGCGAGCGCCACGCGGGCGGTGGGGCTGTTCACCGACTTGCGATGCGACCGAGGTCCCTGAGATCGCGAGTCCCGGGCTCAGACAGACCCCGTGGCGAGCAGGCGAGGTGCGGCGCCGCGGCCACGGCACCGGGGACGCCCGAGGCTCTTCATTTGGTCGGGGTCGACCGCGACGACGGGCGAGAGTCCGCGGCCCGCTCCTCGAGCGTCAGCTGGCCGGGCAAGAGGTGCTCGTAGTGCTTGAGGACGAGGTCGATCCCTTCCCGAATGTAGACGGCGACGGGGACCTTGGTCCGCTCGTGGAGCATCTTCAGCCGATCGGCCTGACCGGGCGTGACGTAGATGGTCGTCGAGATCTTTTTGCGCGACATCGTCCTCGTCTCGGGCGTCGTGACAACGCATGACCTTAGATGAACGTACGTATGTTGTCAAATGACCGAGGGCTCCGGGGGCTCTCTGCGCAGGCGGGAGGTCCGTGGGAGTTGCTGAACGGACGACGCCTCGACTAACCTAGAAGGCCGCTCTCGATATGCCGGACGCGACGGCTCGGCTCCTCGATGGCTCCTCCTCCCCTCGCCGCCCCGACTATGACGCGCCGCCCTCTCGCCCTCGGTCTCGTGCTCGCCGCTTGTGGCGGAGCCGAGGCGTCCGGACCGCGGGAGCCCTCGGCGGCCACCGTCGGCGTCGAGCGTCGCGACGTGACGATGAAGCACGAACCCTGCGACCTCAACTCGAAGCGCGCGGTGAGCCTCGACGCCAACGCCGATGGGCGCCCTGAGATCATCACCGTCCTCGACGGCGACAAATTCCTCTGCAGGGCCGCCGACATCAACCTCGACGGGACCATCGACGTCTACTCGTACTTCGACTCGAACGGTCAGCCACGCCGCCGCGAGTCGGGGTTCGACCGAGACGAGCTGCCCGACGAAATCGCGTTTTTCTCGAACGGGGTCCTCGTGCGCAAGGAGCGCGAGACGAACAACGACGGGAAGATCGACACCTGGGACTACTACGAGAATGGGCGAATCGTCCGGGAGGAGCGCGACTCGTCCGGGGACGGGTTCATCAACCAGTGGTGGACCTTTGACGACCCGGCCCGCCCCGAGTGCGCCTACGTCATGACCGACGCCAACTCGGACGCGAGGCCCGACCCCGAGACGAAGGTCGACCTCTGCGGACGAGACGACGAGCCGCAGCGTCGAGCGGCACCGAAGGCACCCGCACGCTCGGCCTCGAGCGCAGTTCCGGCCTCGAGCGCAGTTCCGGCCTCGAGCGCAGTTCCGGCCTCGAGCGCAGTTCCGGCCTCGAGCGCAGCTCCGGCCTCGAGCGCAGCTCCGGCCTCGAGCGCAGCTCCGGCCTCGAGCGCAGTTCCGGCCTCGAGCGCAGCTCCAGCGCCCGCACCCAAGGGTGGACCATGAGCCCGTCCCGTCCGAGTCTCTTCGTGCTCTCGACGCTCGTCGTCATGGGCGCGAGCGCCTG
>VGRJ01000179.1 GCA_016875405.1 Deltaproteobacteria bacterium
CGAGGGCCAGGTTCAAGCGCGAGTAGGTCTCGGGCTCGTAGGGGGCCGCGCTCGCAGGGGCCGCGCTCGCAGGGGCCGCGCTCGCAGGGGCCGCGCTCGCAGGGGCTGCGCTCGCAGGGGCTGCGCTCGCAGGGGCCGCGCCGACGCAGACGAACGGCGCCCCGAGGACGAGGAGCGCGGCACGCAGGAGGCGCCTCGAACGAGCGACGGCGTCTTTAGTCATGAGTGCTCGGAGTGCCATAGGCAAACACGACCCGTCTATAGCAGAGGTCCGTGCGGTCGTGAGCCGTCGGTCGGAGCTCGACGTGACGAGAGGGTCGAACGGGCGGGTCACGTGTGCCCTTCGCGGGAGCTCGTACGGGCGCCGCCCCAGCTCACGGATTCGAGATCGAGACGCGCTCGCCCACATCCAGGCGCTCGTGCAAGCAGCGCAGGAGGAGATGGGCGACGTCGTCGTAGAGAACACCGCGGAGGTCCTCCAGAAGCTGCTCGGGCCGATGCCGGTAGGCGCCTTCGGAGAGGCCCTCGCGCATCGTCCCTCGGGCAGAGCATGGTGATGAAGTCGAGGGTGCTTGCGCGAAGAGTCTCGTAGGTCCGAAGGTGGGCCTGCGAGATGGCGACGAGGAGTTCCGGAGAGCCTGGGGTCTCGTTGACGAGCACGCCGCTCGCGTGGCGAAGGATCCCGGCGCCGCCCACCGCGACGATTCGCCTCACACGCGCCCGGTCTACCGCGTCCACCGGCGCGCCGTGAACGCCCATCGTCTGCGTCACCTGTCGTCGCTCCACGCGTCGATGACACTCACCGTCGACGACGTGTCGAGCTTGGTCTTACCGGGGAGCGAGAGGTTGTCATGCCGCTCCGAAAACCCGAACCCGAAGTGGCGGCCGCCGAGGAGCTTCGCGGCGAGGACGGCGTCGACGTTGAGGCGCGCGCGCTCGGCATCGACGAGGCTCTGAAGGTACTCGACGCCCGCGGCGACCTCATCGCCCTGCGCAGCGCCTCGCGCGTCGTTGCCGACGACCGACGCGCCGAGCCCGTTGCCGTGAAATCGCGTCTCGAAGCTCCCGTTGCCCGAGAGCGCGAGGCTCCGCAAGTTGCCGGTCACGAGCATGCCGCCCGCGGATAACGACGCGGTGGTCCCATCGAGAGGGCGCTCGACCTTCGGCGTCTCGGCAGGGGCGGCCGGGGGCGCGACGACGGGCTTCGAGTCGGGCGGAAGTCCACCGCTCGGAGGAGCAGCCGACTGCGCGTAAGCCTGCGCGGCGAGGTCCACGGTGAACAGCACGACACCTAGAGAGACGAGCGGGCGCTTCACGCCTCGCCGCGATGCAAGCCTTGGTCCCGCGTCGCCGAGCCCGACGGCCTGCGCGGCGTCGACGACACCCGGTCGACCCCCCTCGCCTCAGCGTGCCACGGCAGAAGACAAGCCGCGCTCGTCTCGATAGAGCCGCGCGACGTACTCTCCCGCGGGCGTCTTGCGGAGCTCGCGTCGCTCGGCGGCGAGCGCGCTCGGCGCATCCTCGGTGCGGAAGCGCGCGCGCGGATCGTCGTCGCGATCCACGACCGGATCCGCGAGCGACGCGAAGGTGAGGTCGGCGGCCGTGAAGCGCTCGCCGGTCAGGTAGCGCCGGCCGTCTGCGAGGCGCGCACCTACCTCGGCGAAGAGCGCGCGAACCCGTTCGTCCGCCCAGGCCCGCGTCCCATCGGTGAAGCCGAGCCCCTTCTTCATGAGCGCGATCATCGGCCGGCGCAGCGCTCGCACGGCGGCGGCCTCGAGCCGCGGCACATCGCGCGACACGACGCGCAAGAACGCCTCGGCGTCGGGCATGAGGTAGCTGTACGCGAGGGCGCGCGTGGCAGGGCCGAGCTTGCGGTCGAAGTGGTCCTCGAGCTCGGCCGCCTCCGCGCCGAGGGCACCCTCGGGGTAGAGCCTGCGCGCCTCCTCGAGCCCACGGTCGGCGAAGCGCAGGATGTCGGTCGAGTCCGTGAGCGAGCCGTGCGGCGTCACGAGGAGCGGCGTGCTCGTCCCGCCGCCCATCGCCGTGAACGCGCGGTGAACGAGCGGCGCGTGCCCATCCTCGGTGTAGCGCATGCCCGCGCGATCGAGGGCCCAGCGCGCCTTTTCGCAGTAATGGCTGACGGTGATGGTCACGAGTCGCAGCGGCATGCGACGAGTCGTAGAAGAACTCGCGCGAGCGGTCGACGCCCAACGCGCCCTCGCCTCCGTTCGTGTGCGCTCGACGTTCCGCGGGGCTCGGCTCGCGCTCCATGCCGACGGCGCAGAGGCGCACCGAGATGAGGGGTCGGGCTCGCGAGGCGTTGGGCCTTCCGTCTCGCCGAGTGACTCAGCGGCCCGGGACGCTCGCGGTCGCGGCGACCTGCTGCGGGACGATCACCTCGAGGTCCCCGAGGTCCTCCTCGCAGCCAGCCGCGGCGTCGCACCAGCGCGACTCCCTCGCACTCGCGTCCGCGCTTCGTGGGCCTCGAGACGAGCCGGCGCAGGCCACCGCACCGAACAGAAGCGGAGTCATCCACAAGGGCTTGAGCGTGATCCTGGCGAGGTTGACTCCCATGCAGCGTCCGATGCAAAGCCGGCGCCGGACGTTCATCACGGCGCGAGGGGCGGGCGACGCATCGCCCTCGGCCTCAGGGCTTGAGCGTCGACAGCGTGACGGTGATCGCGCCGCTCGTCGGGACCTTCACGTAAGCATTGCTGCACACGAGGGTGCCGTTCGTGTCTTTGCACACGGCGCTCGCGCTTGACTTCGTACCGGTGGGGATGACTCTGAAGGAGCCGGTGATGGGACCTGCCTTCGTCTCGAGCTTCACTCCCACGTAGTTGAACGCGTCCATCTTGGCATTGCAGAGCTTCGCCCGAACCGTTTGCTCGAGTTGCACGGTCTGCCCTGCGGGAGTCGGGACGAACACGTATGTCTTGTACCAAGTGGCGAGAAACCACCCGGAGTTTTGAAGAAAGTCGTAGTCGTAGCAGCCCCAGATCTTTTTGGTGGCGACCTCGCGGTACTGCCAATCCGTGGCGATCAGGCCAGCCGACGTCGACTTAACCACGAGTGAGATCCCGGTTTTCAACGGCTGCTCCACCGCACCGACCTCTTCCTCGGCCTGCGCGGCGTCGTCGAGCACGAAGTCTTCGTTCGCATCGACTGCGCAGCCGGTAAGCCCGACCAGACTGCAGACGACGGCAGCTCCAACGGAAACTGCCTTGGGGCATTGGCGATGGGCGGCTTTCGAGATCTTTGACATACGGTGTTGTATCCCATTGGGGTCCGCATGTCAAAAGCCTCTCGACATCGAGCGGCCAGCGTCGCAAGCACGACTCTCACGGCGCGGACTCTCCGCGACCGAGCCCACCTACGGGTATGGTCGGCAGCCTCGGTTGTGATAGATGCGAATGGGCCATGACGAGCACGCAGCGGCAAATCGAGGTGTCGTACGACGTCTCCAACGAGTTCTTCCGCCTGTGGCTCGACGAGCGCATGCACTACACCTCGGCGTCGTTCTTGAACGAGGGCGAGACGCTCGAGCAAGCCCAGGAGAACAAGGCGCGCATCCTCATGGAATACGCCGAGGTGAAGCCGAACTCGCTCGTGCTCGACATCGGCTGCGGCTGGGGCGCCATGCTCGAGTACCTGTCGCGTCAGGGCGTCGAGCGCTCGCACGGCATCACGCTCTCGACCGCGCAGCACGAGGAGATCATGGCGCGCAAGCTCCCGGGCGTGAGCACCTGGGTCTGCGACTACGCGAAGTACGAGCCGGCCGAGAAGTACGACGCCTTGATCTCGATCGAGATGGTCGACCACCTCTGCTCGCCCGCGCAGGCGCGCCAGGGCAAGGCCGTCGACCTCTACCGCGAGTATTTTCGCAAGGTCGCAGGGTGGGTGAAGCCCGGAGCCATGTTCGCGTGCCAGGCGATCCTGCGTGACCGCGTGCCGCGCACGCGCGACGACATCGCCGACCTCAAGTTCACCGCCGACGAGATCTTCCCCGGCGGCCTCAACCCGCGCCTCGAGGAGCTGATCATGGCCGTGCGCCCGTACTGGGAGGTGGTCGAGCTCCGCACGCAGCGCACCTGCTACGGCAAGACGACCGGCGAGTGGCTGCGTCGCTTGCGCCTCCACG
>VGRJ01000180.1 GCA_016875405.1 Deltaproteobacteria bacterium
CGCGCTCGAGGGAGCCGCGCCGTCGAGCCCCCCAGGGGCCCCCGGGCTGCCGCCCTCGCCGAGCCCCGCGTCCTCGGCGTCCTCGGCCCACGGAGGCTCCGCGCCATGAGCGCGCCGCGCGCCGCCCTCGCCGCGCTCCTCGCGATGACCGCGCTCACGCACGACGCGCGCGCGACCGGCTTCACCGACGTCGGCGACGATCTGCGCAAGCACCCGCGCTCGACCGTCGAGCTCCATGGCACGCTGCGCCTCCGAGGCGAGGGCCTCTACAACCTCGATCTCGATCGCGGCCCGACGCCGTCGGGCCAGCTCTTCTTCCCAGTCCCACTCGGCGATCCTAGGGGCCAGTGGCTCGGCTACGGCGACATGCGCCTGCGGCTCGACCTCGCGGCTTACACGCTCGGCGGCGGCGTCGCGGTGAAGGTGCGCGTCGACGCGCCCGACAACGTCGCGCTCGGCAGCGACTACACCGGCGCGGCCGCGACCTCGATGACGCTCCGTCCGAGCGCGCCCGTTCGGCTGAAGCGCGCCTACGGCGAGGCGCTCACGCCAATAGGCCTCCTCGCCGCGGGGCGCATGGGCAGCCACTGGGGTCTGGGCATGCTGACGAACGGCGGCGACTGCGTCGACTGCGACAGCGGTGACGCCGCCGATCGCGTCGCGCTCGTGACGCCGCTCCTCGGTCACCTCGTCGCCGCCTCCTTCGATGTCTCGGCAATAGGTCCGCTCGTCGCGCGCCCCAACCAGGTGAGACCCATCGACGTCGAGCCCCGGGCCGACGCACGCACCGTCACCTTCGCCGTGCTGCGCTGGCGCAATGACCTCGCGCGGGCCCGACGGCGCAAGGCTGGCAAGGCCACCGTCGACTACGGCGCCTACGTCGCGCACCGCTGGCAGACCGACGACGTCCCCGCGGCGTACCTGCCGGTCGTCGAGGCGCCCACGCTCACCGCCTCGCAGGTGATGGCGCGCGGCTTCTCGGCGACCGCGGTCGACGGGTGGTTTCGTCTGACGCTTCCGCGCGCGCGCGTCGAGCTCGAGGCGGCGCTCCTCCACGCGACGGTCGATCAGCCCTCGCTCATCCCGGGGGTGCTCCTGCGCGAGCCCGCCTCGTCCTTGCAGATCGGCGCGGCCCTCGAGACCGAGCTCGGCGCCCCCGAAGATCGCGTCGCCGGCGGCGTCGACGCCGGGTACGCGAGCGGTGATCCGGCCTTCGGGTTCGGCGTCGCGTCGAGCCTCGGCGCGGCGCCACCGAAGCCCGGCGATCTCGACGGACCACAAGCGTCGGGACCTAGCGACGTGCGCGTCGACAACTTCCGCTTCCACCCCGACTACCGCGTCGATCGCCTGCTCTGGCGCGAGATCATCGGCACCGTGACCGACGCCATTTACGTCCGCCCGCACGTGCGCTGGAGGGTGGTCGAGACCCAGAACGCCACGCTCACGGCTTCGCTCGCCGGGGTTGCGTCGTTCGCTGTCATGATCGCCTCGACCCCGGGCCAGTCGAGCCCGCTCGGCATCGAGCTCGACCCCACGCTCGCGTACCAGACCCGCGACGGCTTCGGCGTCGCGCTCGAGCACGCCGTGCTCTTCCCGCTCGCAGGGCTCGACAACCTCGCCTTGAACCTGAAGGCGAAGCCCGCGCAGCTGGCGCGCGTGCGGCTCACCTACGCATTTTGATCATGATCAAGCAGCGTCGCTCGCCCCTGAAATCGTCACCTCGTCTGCGCGCGGTTCGCGCCGTCGCGCTCGCGCTTAGCCTCGTCACGACGGCCTGCGGCGACAACCTCTCGTTCGTGCCCGAAGGCGCCGCGCCGTCGACGGGCGCCTCCGCGCCGCTCGCGTGCCTCCCCAACCTCGACGGTCGCATCGACGCCGCCGAGGCGGCGCCGCGCCTCGACGTGACGGCGAGCTACCTCGCGTCTCCGCCGGGCGAGACCCGGCCCGTCGCGCTCGTCGGCAGCGTCGACGGCGAGGGGCGCCGGGTGTGGCGTCTCGACGCGTCGTTCGCGTCGGACCGCGGCGTCTCGATCGGCGCAAGCGCTCTCTCCTCGGCCTGGTACGCGTCATCGTTTCCGGGTGGCACCTTCGCGGTGCCGCTCGACGCCGAGGGCGCGCTCGTCGGGATCTACTCGCACGACGAGGCCGCGCTCCACCTCCACGGCCTCGCCTCCGTCGACGCCGCGCCCGCGGTCGGCAAGACCCTCATCGTGTACGAGGAGCCGGTCGCCGTGCTGCGCTTCCCGCTCGAGCCCGGCGCGAGCTGGCTTGCGGTGGGTCGCGTGACGGACGGCGTGCTGCGCGGCTTGCCCTACGTGGGCGAGGATCGCTACGCGCTCCGCGACGACGCGGTCGGCCGGGTCGAGCTCCCCGACGTCGTGTTCACGCAGGCGCACCGCGTACGCACGACGCTCACGGTCGCGCCCGCCGCGGGCGCCGAGGTGGTCACCCGCCAGACCGCCTTCGTCTTCGAGTGCTTCGGCGAGCTCGCCCGCGCCACGAGCGCGCCCGGCGAGCCGACCGACGACTTCACCGTCGCGAGCGCGCTCCGGAGGCTCGATCTCTGACGCGCGCCCGACGCTCGACACGAACCACCAACGCACCAAGGAGACACGCACATGTTCGGATGGGACCTCTGGAAGAAGGGCTTCGATGCCTGGGAGAACGCGACCGCCGAGTACGCCGAGAAGCTCTTGAAGAGCCCGCTCGTGCTCACCCCAGGCGGCGCGATGCTGAGCGCCGCCATGAAGGCGAAGGCCGCCTCGGACAAGGCGAGCGCGACCTTCTGGGGCAACCTCGGCCTGCCGACGAAGCGCGATCAAGAGCGAACGCTCCACGCGCTGAATCAGCTGCAGAGCCGCCTCATCGATCTGGAGGAGCGCCTCGCCGACCAGGCCGCCAAGCACCCCTGAGCCACGCCATGGACGTCTCCCGCTACCTCGAGCTCACGATCGCGCCCCGCGCGGTGTTCGACTCGCTCCCCGAGCGCGCGGCGCGACCTCGCTTCTTCGTCGCGACGCCCGAGGGCGACTGGCGCGCCGTCACCTGGGCCGCGTTCGCCGCACAGATCCGCGAGGTCGCCTCGTTCCTCGCCGCGCTCGGCCTCGGCTCGGGCGAGCGCGCGGCGATCTTCGCGCCGAACCGCGTCGAGTGGATGAGCGCCGCGCTCGGGGTCCAAGCGGCAGGCGGCGCGATGGTGCCCATCTACCCCGCGAGCACCGCGGAGCAGGCGGCGTACGTCGCGCGGCACTGCGACGCCAAGGTCGTGTTCGTCGACACGCCCGCGCTCCTCGCGCGGATCTTCCTCGCCTGGAGCGACTACGAGGCGGTCGAGCGGGTGGTCCTCTTCGACGACGAGCTCGACGGGGCGGCCGTGCTCGCCGACCTCCGCGCGAAGGGCAAGGACGTGCCGCCCTACGCCTCGGTCGAGCGCAAGCTCCTCCGCTGGAGCGACGCGCTGCGCCTCGGCCGCGCGTTTTCTTCCGAGAATCCTGGGGCGTTCGAGCATCGCATGAGCGCTGTGTCCTTCGACCAGCCGGCGGTGATGCTCTACACGAGCGGCACCTCCGGCAACCCCAAGGGTGTGCCGCTCACGCACCGCAACGTCGGCGTCAACGGCCATGACTGGCTGCGCTCGAACGCGCCCCTCCTCGACGAGGGCGCGGTCGATCTCTTGTGGTTGCCCATGAGCCACATCTTCGGCTTCGGCGAGGCGTGCCTCGGCAACACGCTCGGCTTCACGACGTACCTCACCGATCCGGCGAGCGCGCTCGCGAAGCTCCCCGAGGTGAGGCCGAGCGTCTTCATGAGCGTCCCCTCGCTGTGGGAGAAGCTCGCGACTCAGGTCGCGGGCGAGCCGGACGCCGAGCGTCGTCGGCGGCGCTTCGACGCGGTGACGGGCGGGCGCCTGCGCTTCTGCCTCTCGGGCGGTGCGGGCTTGAAGCGCGAGGTGAAGGACCTCTTCTTCGAGCACGGCATCGTGATCATCGAAGGGTACGGCCTCACCGAGACCTCGCCCACCTTGACCCTGAACCGGCCGGACGCGTTCCGCTTCGACTCGGTGGGCAAGGTGCTGCCTTCGGTCGAGCTGAAGCTCGCCGAGGACGGCGAGATCCTCGCG
>VGRJ01000181.1 GCA_016875405.1 Deltaproteobacteria bacterium
TCGGAGCAAGGTCGGGCGAGGCTCGACGTTCGAGCTCCGGTTGCCCGACCCGAAGGCCGCCGCGAAGGTGCCGCGCGACAGCTTGGTGCCGTGGTCCGACGCGCCGCGGGGACCCGAACCGTCACGCGACGTCCTGCCCTCCTTGTCAAACGAGATCACCGAGCGCAGGCGCGCGCTGGAGCGGCGATGAGCAAGCGCTCGGGCTGGGAGTCGCGGACCGAGTGGGCTGGCCTCGCGAGCGATTTCGCGAACCGGGTGCTCGTCCGCCAAGTGGCGGTCGGCCTCGGCGCGACCGTCGGGATCATGTTGCTCGCTCCCTGGATGCTGCTCCTCGAATCGCAGGGGCTCGGCTTCGTGTGGACGCGCATCGCGGTCACGGGCGCGCTCGGCGTCCTCGCCGCGGCGGGGCTTGGCGTGCAGCGACTTCGGGAGAGCCGCGCGGTCCTTCAGGCGCTCGCACTCGAGCCGGAGCGGGTCGAACCTCGGCATGTCGGGATGGTGGCCGACGTGCCGTTCGCGCTGACCGTGCGGTTCGTGCTCGCGTTCGTCGGAGCCGCGACCCTCATGGCGGTGATCAGCGTCGAGCGCGGCGGCGGCGTCGACCTCGCCGGCGGCGCGAGCCTGGGGCTCATGGCGTTCGCGACCTACGCAGGGGCAGCGATCGTGCACTTCGTCCTCATCCGGAGCGAGACCATCCGCGCGATCGAGCTCGGACCGGTCGACGCGATCTCGAGCTGGCTCGAGTACGAGTCGGTGCGCGTCACACCCGAGCGACGCATCGCGCAGAAGATGCTGACGGCGATCGCGATCCCCGTCGCGGTCGTAGGCCTGGGCTCGCTCCTCGTGGCCCGCGCACACGCTCGAAGCGCCACCGAGCGCGCCCGCGTCACCCTCGCGTCCGAGCTCGCGCACGCAGCCCTAGAGCCCGTGGACTCGGGCGCAGGCGTCCTCGGTCGAGACGACGCCATCGCCGCCGCGGAGGCCTTTGGGTTTCAGGTTCGTGTGGGCGCAGACGCGCGCAGACGCGACGCCGGAGACACCGACCGCGTGCCACCTGGCGTCACCGAAGTCCGCGGGACGCTCGGCCCGATCGACGGGGAGCCCTACGCCGTCCGATTCGCGGCCGATCGCTCCGAGGACCGACTGCTCGGCGCAGCCCTGGTCGCGCTCGCAGCCGTCGTCGTCGCGGCCCTCGCGGGCATCGGGCTCGGGCGCACGCTCGCGTCGGATCTCGTCCGCACGTCACGGCGTGTTGCTCAGCTCTCAACCGAGTCGGTGCTGCGTGACGAGGCGTCGATGGGGGCCAGCGCACGCTTTCTCGAGGTCGCCGAGGTTGAGGGGAGCATCGACGACCTCACCGCTCGATTCCGTGAGTTCGCGGCCGCACAACAGCACGCGCTCGAGGCGAAGTCGGCGGCGCAGCGGGTCAAGCACTTACTCTTTGCCAGCGTGAGCCACGACCTGAAGAGCCCCCTCAACGCGATCCTCGGATTCTGCGAGCTCTTGCGTGACGAGCACCTGTCACCGAGCCAAGAGGAGAGCCTCGACATGGTCGAGAGCCGGGGCCGTGAGCTCCTCGCCATGATCGAGACGATCCTCGACGCGTCGCGGGTGGAGGCCGGGCAGCTGCGGTTGTCGCCGAGACCCGTGCCCGCGAGCGAGCTCCTCGAGCGTGCGTTGCAGAAGGCCTTCGACCTCGCAGGGGACAGGCGCGTCGAGGTGTCGGTCGAGCTCGCGCAGAGCCTCCCCCACCTCTTCGCCGATCGAGAGCGGGGCGCGGCGGCGCTCGCGGTGCTCCTCGCACACGCGCTCCACGAGGCGTCGAGCGTGAAGCAGGGGGTGGTGCAAGTCGGCGTGACCGGTCCGGGCGAGGGCTCCTCGATGCCGAGGATTCGCATCGAGCACGCCTCGAGCCGCTCTCGCGCGTCTCAGCTCGAGCACCAGCTCGCCGGTCGAAGCCCCGACCCAGCCGCACGCGGGGCCGCCCTGCGCCTCAGCCTCGCGCGGGCGATCGTCGAGCTTCACGGCGGCCGGATCGAGGTCGGTCGAGGGGCGCGCGGCGAGGCGGTCGTCACCTGCCTCTGGCCTGCGTCGCGGCGCATAGGTTGACGCCCGTCAAGGGCCTCCGTCAAGGACCTCCGCCAAGGCGCCGCCCTCAGCCGGCGGTGCGCACGACGACGTCGGACGTCGCCGCACCGGCGCGCTCCAAGAGCTCGCGGTACCACGCGGAGGCGCGCGCGCTGCGGGAGGGCTCGCTCGCCACTCCCCACACGATCGCCAGGACGCGGCGCGTCTCGGCGTTCGTCTTGGTTCGCTGGCTATCCTTCACCGCGTTCGCGCAGGGGCCATCCGCGTCGTGAAGACAAAGGAGCCCCTCGACGTCGATCTCCTGGCCCGACGCGTTGAAGATGTAGCTCACGGCGCGCGCCACGGCGACCGACAGAGGAGCCTGTGCGCGCCCGAGGTCGACGACGCTGATCGGCAAGGCCGAGTGGAGCGACACGACGTTGCACGCATCGACCACGAGGTTGATGGTAGCGAGCGCACCCTCCGTCGCGGCGCGCACGAGATACTCGGACGCGGGCTTGCCGCGCCCGGTCGGCTTGTAGCCGCCGTACCGCAGGAGCTCGCGCACCGCCGAGCGCGTCGCTTCGTCACGCGCGAGCGGGGCTGGGTGATCGAGCGCGAGCCCCGCGACAAGCTCGGGCGGCGAGGACAGCTCACCGAGGGGTCGAGGCAGCTCGGCGACGAACGCGGCGAGGGCGAGCCGCGGGTGCGAGGCGACGACGATCTCGACTGGCTCGGACACCTGACAAATCCCGTGAGGCGAGAGAGGCTACCACAGCCCCCCTCACTCGACGCTAGAATACCCGCGATGTCACGCTCGCTCTCCAGCGCGCGGACGGGCAGGGCCCGCCGCATCTCCCGCATCGCGTCACTCGTCACCTGTGCCGTCGCGCTCGCGAGCGCCTGCGCCGCGACGGGCGACGACGCGGCCTCCGCGAACGGGTCCACCTCGACCGGGTTCGACTTCACGACGAGCGGCGCCGGCGGCGGCGACCTCGTCGACTCGGCCTGCGCGAAGTCCACCGACGAGGCCAGGAACGTCCCGCTCGATCTGTACATCATGTTCGATCGCTCCGGCTCGATGGCGGGCCCGAAGTGGAGTCAGAGCACGGCTGCGCTGCAGGGCTTCTTCGAGAGCCCGGCGAACGCGGGACTCGGAGTGGCGCTGAGGTTCTTCCCCGACTCGGGCTGCGACGGGTCGAAGTGCAGCGTCAGCGCGTGCGCGACGCCCAAGGTCCCGCTCGGTTACCTCACCGAGCTGTCCGCACCGACCGACACCCACGAGCAGGCGCTCTTCGACGCCTTCGTCGGCCTCGATCCCTTTGGCGGCACGCCGCTGTCGGTCGCCCTCGAGGGCGCCGTGGCGTGGGCCAAGGACACGCTCGCGCAGAACCCAGGCCACAAGGCGGTCATCGTGCTCGTGACCGACGGCGAGCCGACCGACTGCAACAAGAACGGCAGCTTCCTCGTGTCGACCGCGAAGGCGGCGTTCGAGTCCGCTGGCGTCGTGACGTTCGCCCTGGGCCTCGAAGGGGCGAGCAAGTCGCTGCTCGATCAGATCGCGGCCGCCGGCGGGACCGAGAGCGGCATCATCATCGGGACCGACAACGCAAAGGAAGAGCTGCTCGCGGCCCTCGACTCGATCCGCGACAAGCAGCTCGCGTGCGACTACGCGATCCCCGAGAGCGCGACCGGCGAGGCGGTCGACACCTCGCAGGTGAACGTCCTCTACTACCCAGGGAACGGCGCGGCGAAGCAGACGCTCGGCCAAGTCCCGTCCAAGGCCGAGTGCGGCGACAAGGTCGCCTGGTACTACGACGACCCCATCGCCCCGAAGAAGATCAAGTTCTGTCCGGCCGCGTGCGCGGTGGTTCAGCCCGACACCAAGGCCGCGGTACAGATCGTCCTCGGCTGCAACACCATCCCGGCGTGAGCGGACGGCTCCTCACCTTCAACTGCCACGAGGCCTGGGTCCATCAGCTCGGGCGGCTCGG
>VGRJ01000182.1 GCA_016875405.1 Deltaproteobacteria bacterium
CAGCGTGACGATCTCGCCCGCCTCGACGCGGAGCGAGATCCCCGAGAGTGCCTCGATGGCGCCGTACGAGGTGGACACGTCTTCGACTTCGAGCAGCGCCATCAGCCGAGCTCCTCTTTCCCGAGGTAGGCCTCGATCACCTTCGGGTCGCTCCGAACCTCGTCGGGCGTCCCGTCCGCGATCTTCTTGCCGTACTGCAAGACGGCGATCCGATCGCTTATCCCCATGACGACGCGCATGTGATGCTCGATGAGCAGCACGGTGACGCCTCGCTCGCGGATCGCCCGAATCAGCTTCATGAGCGAGACGGTCTCGCCGGGGTTCATCCCCGCGGCCGGCTCGTCGAGGAGGAGCAGGCGCGGCTCGGTCGCGAGCGCGCGCGCGATCTCGAGGCGTCGCTGGTCGCCGTAGGGCAGGTTCTTCGACGTGAGGTCGGCCTTGCCCTCGAGCCCGACGAACGCGAGGAGCAGACGCCCCTTCGCGCGGGCGGCGGTGTCGGCCTCGAGGGCCTTCGGCGTGAACGCGCCGAGGCGCCCGATGCGCGCGACGTACAGCGCGACGCCGACGAGGCTCGCGAGGAGGAGGGCCGCGGCCGCTGCCGAGTCGGGGGCGCCGAACCTCACCGCGACGCCGGTGGCGAGGAGGCCGAGCGGCGCGAGCAGCGGAGCCGTGGCGACGGTGCGCTCGCGCGTGGCGCCCTCTCCCGCAGAGCCGATGTGGCGGCTCATCCCGACGAGCACGTTCTCGAGGACGGTCATCTCCTGGAAGAGGCGAATGTTCTGGAAGGTGCGAGCGATCCCCTGCGAGGCGATCCACGCCGGCGTGCGGCGCGTCTGTCGGGCGATGGCTGCGCTCCCTGCGAGCGCGAACGCGGTGCCGATGACGAAGGCGACGAGGTTCATCCGCGCGGCCGAGGAGGTCTCCGCCGCGACGACCGGGTCCTTCGCGAGGAGCTCGCCGCGGAGCGCGTACGCAGCCTCGCGCGTCGTCGCCGTGCCGAGCGTCCGCCCGCTCTGGCTGACGAGCGCCACCTTCCCGAGGTGCGGCTCGAGGCGCGGCTTGCCAGCGAGGTGATCGAACCCATCGCTGAGCGCGCGGCTCGTGTCGAAGCCCGCGGCGCGGCTCTGGAAGTTGTGCTTCACGCTCGCGATCCACAGCGCGTCGGCGCCGCTCACGAACAGCATGAGTACGAGCCCCGCGAGGAGGCTCGTCACCGCCCAACGCGCGCGATCGCCTGCCGACGGCTCCCGCACGAGCGCGCGACCGCCGAGGCGCACCGTGCCCTCGGTCACGTCGGTCACGCCCGCGATCGCATTGAAGAGCGTCGTCTTCCCGGCGCCGTTCGGTCCGATGACGGCGACGATCTGCCCCTCGTCGACGCGCAACGATACCTCATTGACTGCCGTCAAGCCGCCGAAGCGCACGGTGACGCGATCGACCTCGAGCATCGGCTTCGAGCCGCTTGCGCCGGTCATTTCGGTCCCTCCTCGAGCTCGGCGGCCGTGCGCTCGCTCGGCCAGAGTCCGGCCGGACGGAAGCGCATCATCAGCACAAGCGCGGCGCCGAAGAGCATCCAGCGCCAGTTCGAGAACGACAGGAGCACGTTGGTCGAGTCACTCCCCGCGAGGCGCTGCAGGAGCTTCGTGAGGAGCGGCGAGACGACGTTGTCGAAGCCGAGCAAGACGCCCGCGCCCAGGATCGCGCCCCGGAGGCTGCCGAGGCCGCCGATGATGATGCAGCAGAGCACCATGATGCTGTAGTTGAAGTCGTAGGTGTTCGGCTCGGCGGTCGTCGTCAGGTTGCACGCGTAGAGCGCTCCTGCATAGCCGGCGAGCGCGGCGCCGAGCGCGAAGGCGACGAGCTTCGTGCGGGTCGGGTTCACGCCCATGCACGCCGAGGCGAGCTCGTCCTCGCGCAGCGCGACCATGGCGCGTCCGAGCTTCGAGCGCTCGAGGATGCGAAAGCCTGTGTAGAGCGCCGCGATCGAGCCTAGCCCGAGGTAATACATCGCGAGGAATCGTACGCGCTGAGCGTCGGCCGAGACGTCGACGAGACCTCGCACCGCCTCGGGCAGCCATGGCTCCGGGATCGGGTTCAAGCCGCGCGGCCCGTCGGTGATCCCCTCGAGGTTGATGAGCAACACGCGCACGACCTCGGCGAACCCGAGCGTCACGATCGCGAGATAATCGCCTCGCAGGCGTAAGGTCGGCGCCCCGAGCGCGAGGCCGGCCGCGCCGGCGGCGACGGGCGCGAGGGCGAGCGCTCCCCAAAGCTCGAGCTGAAACGGGTACTTCGCGACGGTGAGGATGCCGGTCGTGTACGCGCCGATGGCGAAGAAGGCCGCGATGCCGAGCTGCAGCAGCCCTGCGTAGCCGACCTGCAGGTTCAGCGCGAGCGCGAGGATCGCGAAGATTGCGATGTTGACGAGCTGGCGATCGAGCCGCAGGGCTTCACCCGTCAGCGCGACGACCGCGAGGTCGAGCACCGGCACCAGCGGGTAGACGGCGAGGACGGCGAAGGCGGCGAGCGCGAGCTTGGTGCTCTTCTGCATCAGACCTTCTCCCGGGTGTGGGCGCCGAGCAAGCCGCTTGGGCGGAAGACGAGGATGACGATGAGGATTCCGAACAGGACCGCAGGCTGCCACTGGGCGCCGATCCACGCGTCGGACAGCGCACGCACGACGCCGATGACGACGCCGCCGAGCACGGCTCCCGGGATGTTTCCGATGCCGCCGAGCACCGCAGCGGTGAACGCGTAGAGGCCGTTCTGGTAGCCGATTTGGTAGCTGATGGTGTTGATGTAGAGCGAGTAGACGACGGCCGCGAAGCCCGCGAGGCCGCCGCCGATCGCGAACGTCCAGCCGATCACGCGATCGACGTCGATGCCCATGAGCCGCGCGGCGACGGGGTCCTGCGCCGTGGCGCGCATCGCCTTGCCGAGCTTCGTGAAGCGCACGAGCACGTAGAGGCCGCCCATCACGACGAGCGAGCTCAGGATGACGACGAGGTCCTTCACGCTCACGCTCACCGCCCCGCCACCGAGCAGGTTGTCCGACGGCAGGAGGCTTGGGAACGCTTTGGGCGCGGCGGCCGCGGTGCCGCCGCCGAACACCTTCATCGGCAGGCCGCCCCAGAAGAGGCCGAGGTTCTGGAAGATGAACGAGACGCCGATCGCCGAGACGAGCGGTGCGAGCTTCGGGGCGTTGCGGAGCCGCTGGTAGACGAGGCGATCGACCGCGACGTTGAGGCCCGCGGCGAAGGTGGCGCAGACGATCACGATGGCGAGAAGCCCGAGCGCCAGCGTGAGGCCGGTCGCGCCCGAGAGCCCGAGCGCCCCGACGAGCGTGAGCGCGAGGAACGACGCCAGCATGAACAGGTCGCCGTGCGCGAAGTTGATGAGCTCGAGGATGCCGTACACCATCGTGTAGCCGAGCGCGATCAGGGCGAACACCATGCCGTTGGTGAAGCCGAGCAAGAGCTGCTGCGCGAGTCGCGCTCCGAAGCTCGCCCGGACCTCGGGCCCCTTCGTCGTGGGCTCGGACGCGCCGGTCGTCGCGGGGTCGCTCGAGGTCGCGCCGCCGTCGAGGACGACGACGAACTCGAACGCCCCGGCCTTGACGGCGTTGCCGCTCATCGTCTGGAGCGTGGTGTCGCCGTTCGCGTCGAAGCGCCAGGTGCCGAGCACGCCCGCCTCCTCGCGCGTGGCGGCGACCGCGGCGCGGATAGCCTCGCGATCGCGTCGCCCCGCGCGGCGGATCGCGTCGATCGAGACCTTCGCGGCCATGTACCCGTAGACGGCGTACGCCTCGGGCTCGGCGCCGTAGCGGGCCTTGTAACGCGCGACGAACTCGGCGCCCTTGCCGGTGAGCTTCGAGGGCGGGACGCCGCCGAAGGTGACGAAGGC
>VGRJ01000183.1 GCA_016875405.1 Deltaproteobacteria bacterium
CGACGGGGGCGCTCCAACGCCGCGTCGCGAGCCTGGAGAACGAGTTCTCCTCGATCATGAGGGCGCTGCAGGACAAGACGCAGCCGATCGTCAAGAACAAGGCGGCCAACACCTACGTGGCGACCGTGTCGTTCTCGGCCGACCGACGCCTCACCGAGGCGGAGGTTGACAGGCTCTCATGCGCGATCCACGTGCAGGTCGAGGACCCGGCGGGCCTGGACGGCGAGAAGCGAGCCCTGTTCGAGGTCTCGGACGTGAAGACGATGATCAGGCGGACCCGCAAGATCAACCGCCGCCGGAAGTAGGCGGCCGTGGGGTACCACGTCAACGTGACCGAGATGTCGGTGCGCATCAAGTCCCAGGACGAGGACGCCGCCTTCAAGGCGCTCGTCAGGTTCAACGAGGAATGCCCGCCCGCCATGAAGCGTGGCGGCACCGTGGGCGAGGACGGCAGGGAGGAGAAGTGGTTCTCGTGGATGAGGGCCGACTTCTCCGAGTACGACGGCCTCGGGATGATCCTCAACGAGATGGGTTTCTCGTACGACCTGGTCGACGGCTGGATCGTCCTCACCGACTGGCACGGCGACAAGCAGGGCCAGGAGGACCTCATGATGGAGGCCATCGCCCGCTGGGTGGAGGACGGCAGCTTCGTGGAGTGGGTGGGCGAGGACTGCTACCGATACCGCTGGGAATTCAAGGACTCCGAACTCCTCGTCAGGGAGGAGCAGCGATGCTGGGGCGACGAGAAGGTCACCCCCACCGACAGGCGCCTGGCGTCAATCGGCGAGATCGAGCGCTTCCAGAAGATGCTCCAGCAGCTGAAGTCGTACCCGCCGGCGGACGCCTGATGTGGACGCTGTTGTTCTTCGCGTTCTGCACCTTCATGGTCTGGCTGTGGACATGACGGTGGCGGAAGATAGGATGATCGGATGAGCAAGCAACGAAACAAGGCGCGGACCTTCTCCGCGCAGGACAAGAGGGACCACCGCTCCGTGGTGGGCAGGGTCGGCAGCGTCTCGATCGACGACATATCCGTCGCCGTGAGGGTCGTCGCCGAGCGGTTCAGGTACGGCAGGCTGGACCTGCAGGTCAGGCCGCTGGCCGGCAAGGGCTCGAGGTGGGTGGAGTTCCACAACGTGCAGCTGAGCAAGAGGAAGGGCTGACCATGGAGTTCTGGATCAACGACGCCGCCGTGCAGGCGGTCTGCGCGCTGGCGGCCGTGGTGGTCGTCGCGAGGGCCTGCGTGCGAATCTTCGCGCGCAAGGGAAACGACGCGTAGTCCCCCTTCGTCGCCGTTTTCCGCCCCGGGGTACCGAAAGGACCCCGGGGTTCTCTTTTTGCACCGAAACGGCTTAAGGGCCGTACCGGAACGCGACTCGCGGCGCGCTCCTGAGTCCAGCCGGGCCCCGCGGGCGTACCGAAACGGCCGCGCGGGCGCATCCCGCGTACCGTCCGCGGCGCTCCTGAGTCCAGCCCTCGCGAGCCGTCGGAGATCCGGTTCACGACGCGTCGTTCCGGAGTCCAGCCCCCTCACCCCCCCCTTCCACCCCCCAGACGAACCCCCTCGGGGCTCCGGAGCGGGTGCGGGAACGCGGGACCGCGGAGCGTCGCGCGTGGCGGGCCGCTTTGACTAAGTCTTGCGACGGTGGCGGATGAGCCGACCGGCGCGTCGCCTTCGGGGGCGACGGTGGCGGATGAGCGAGCCGCCGCCCGGGAAGAAAGGAGAAAAGACCCGGGCGACGACCCACAGCTCGGACAAGGGGGGGTTGAGACCGAGCGAAGCCGATTGTAGCCCACGCGGCCCCCCTCCGCCCGCAATCCCCCAAAAAAAACCACCAAGGCCCTTGACGTGGGCGGCGCTTTCGCGCTAGAAGAGTTCGAAAAAAGTCAGTCGTGATGCCTGCCCTCCTTCGTGGACGACGGAGCCGAAGGGTCGGTTCGTTCGTCGTACTGCAACGAACAAGCGTTCGTTGCGATACGACCCTTGGGTCACCGTCCGTGATCGGTTGACCTTAAGTACAACGAATGGTACGTATTCTCTACAGAGGGTGCGCGCGGGGCGTTCGCGGCGGTTCGGTGGGGCTCTGCGCGAAAACGGGCGCGCGATCGGGCTTGATTCCGCGGCCGCGGCGGCCTATGATCTTTTCGTGCAGGGGGTGTTGTTCGTGACGGAACCGAAACCTAGGAGGAACCACGCGCAGCGCAAGTACGCGCGGCGCAGGAAGAGGAGCGAGTCGGCCGACGAGGACGACGTCAGGACCGTGTGGGAGGAGTGGGTGCGCGTCCACCGCGCAGGCCAGGAGAACAGGGTCAAGCTCACCGAGGAGCGGCGCGAGAGGATCTCGTGGGCCGTGGTCACCTACGGCGTCGAGACGTGCATGGAGGCGATCGCCGGCTGCAAGCTCAGCCCGTTCCACCAGGGCGACAACGACCGCGGGCGCAGGTACGACGACGTCGAGCTCATACTGCGCGACGCGGCGAAGATCGAGAGGTTCTGCGAGATCGCCAGGGAGAACCGCTCCAGGCCCAAGGGCACCGACTTCTGATGGACCAGGAATCAGCCGGCAGGGTCGTCGTGGCCTTCTACAACGCCTGGAACGAGCGCATCCCCAAGGGGACCGACTGGGACGAGCTGCTCTCCACCTGGGCCCGTTTCCTGTCCGACGTGTCCGTGGACGAGGCCAGGCACGCCTACCGCCGCCTCGTGGCGCAGGACTCCAACTGGCTCCCGAGGCCGGGCACCGTGCGCAGGATCGCGCTGTCGACGAGGGGCGACCAGCCGCCCAGGGAGTGGGAGGCGTGGGCGCAGCTCCGCAGGATCGCCGACGCGTCGCACACGGGCGTCGGTTCCGGCGAGAGGCTGCACGCCGTCGTCGCCGCGACGCTGGCCTCCCTCGGCGGGCGCGAGGCGCTCGAGCTGCACACCAACGGCGACCGCGAGCTCTTCTTCCGCGCGTACCGCGACCGGCTCGCCGACTGGGAGACGGAGAACTTCGGGGTTCCCTCGCGATCGGACTGACAGTAGTAGCCTCGCGCGCGTGGCGATCGGGAGGGGCGGCAGACCGGCGAAGAGGGCCGACGGCGACTGGGCGACGGTGACCATCCGCGTGCCCGCCTGGTTCAAGAACCACCTCGTCGAGGTGTCCGACGGCTACGACATGTCGATCACCGACTACCTCAAGGCACTGGTGCTCAGGGATGCCCCGCCAACCGACGCCGCCTAGGGGCGAGGACGAGCCGCACCAGATCTGCGTGCGGATACCGGGCTGGCTGAAGGGCCGGGTGCTGGCCATCTGCGAGCGCGAGGGCATATCGCTCAACGCCCTCGTCTCCAACGCGATCAGGGAGGCCGAGAGGGCCGACAGGGGGCTGCCGTCCCCGCCGGAGGGCCGACCCAACCCGACGGTCGCCGAGGTGCTCGCCGCCTACGCGACCGGCGACAAGCTCACCAGGCCCTGCGGGAGGACCAGGTGCGATCAGAGGCTGGTGCGTCTGGACGGGTACGAGTTCTGCGACGAGTGCGGGATCAGGGTCGGATAAATCGGGGCGCGCGCCCGTGCGTCCAATTTTTTGCTAGTCTCGCATAAATTAGCTCGCGCACGCGTAGTCTCAATTTTTTTTTCGCCGCTTCCGACCGGCTACTTATTTTCCGGCCGGTTTCCTGGCAACTACAAAATCAACGACAACCGCTCGCACCGCCACCGCGGCGGCTTCTGCGCGTGGTTCCCGGCGCATCAATCCAGGCCCGGGCCGTCGTCGGTGCGGACCTTCTCGAGCGCCCTCATCTGGGCGACGGTCAGCCTCGGTCCGGCATCGGGGTCCGGGTGCGCTATCCACGCGTGCTCGGCCGGGTCCCAGCGGTACCA
>VGRJ01000184.1 GCA_016875405.1 Deltaproteobacteria bacterium
CACGACACCACCGCGTTTACCTTCGGTCGCAACACGCGAGAGGGCCTCGGACTGCTCAACAGCAAGAAGACGCAGGGCTTCTTCGCGCACGTTTCGTTGCTGTTGAAGGCCGTCGTCAAGATCGAGCTCGATGTTCCGAACGCCGTCGTCACCCTGAACAACTAGGGGAACAACGACGTTTATCTGTCCGGCGTTGCCGCAGCGATCAATATTTCCGTCCAGGAGGACCTGGTGATCGACGCCCCGCTCACATGTGGTCCGTCGGACTTCAACTTCAACAACATGACCGCGTTCACGGAGATAAAGTGCGGCGGCAGCTTTACAGGAGGGGGGACACCGAAACAGTTCTACCCGCCGAGTGGCTGCCCGTAGCGAGGAGCGGTGGCAGGCGGTCTTGGCCGTCGAGGCAGTCATGCTTCGCCAGTCATTATTCCATGGGTAGTAGGCCGATCATCGCTCGGCAGGACTCATCCGCGAGTGTGATCGAGGACGCGCTGGGGTTTCGGTATTGGCAATCGAGCTGCAATCGATCGCCGCCATGGACGATCACGGGGTTCGCGACGGGGTCGATCGTCAGCGGGAGCTGCCAAGTGTCGATCCACCTGGGGTTGGCCGCGAGACAATCCGGCGAGGAGTCTCCTGCTCGCGTGACCGAAACGGACGCCATCAGTCCATAGGCGCCCATTTCTGGCTGAACCGCCCACACGGCATACGCGTCGGAGGGTTTCCCTGGGACGCGCGTCACCATCGATTCGACGTGCTTGTTCGCCTTGCCGGGCAGCTCGAATGGCGGGGTCAGGCTGCCCGTGCCGTCCACCGCGGCTGTGTCGTAATTGCCAAAGGTGAGAAGCGAGGTGGGACGCGCGACGTTCGCGGGATCCTCCCAACGAAGGGACAACGACGTGTGGTCGGGCCACTCGATCAGGGGCGGCAAGGGGTCGGTGTCGTCGGGATTCACGGTGTCATAATGACCGTGATAGTGGATCTTGTAGACGATCAAGGAGCCTTGCGGAACACGGACCGCCGAGCCTTCCGGTGTCTCGATGGGCTCACCCTCGGGCAGAAAGCCCCCCAGAATGTCGCCAGCGAACCCAAACCCCTCATCACAATCATACCACCGGACCCCGTGGTTCCGGGTGGAGGTGGGGCCAACGAAGGCGAGGCTTTCGCGCGCCTTGTCGAGGCGCACCAAACCCCCTCGAAACACCTGGTTCACGCCTGAATTGATTTGAATACCGCTGAGAAACCCATCCCCATCGGTGAGCTCCGGATCCACAATCACACAGACCCAGTCGTCCCGGTGACCGTCATCGTCATCGCTGCCGATGCTCATGACGTAACCTTCATCGAAAGCGTACTCCACCGCGGCATCCAGCGCCGCAGGGGGCTCGGCCAGAAGAAAATCGTTCGACGGCGCTCCCTCGGGTTTACCTGCGCCTATCCAGCGAAGGACGGCCTCTATTTGCTCGGGCGGCATTCGCAGGTCGTTGCTGTAGGGGTGTGCTGGCTCGCAGGCGCCATCGACACTGCCACCTGGATACGGAGGCATCTGCGCCCCGTGCGACGGCGGATCCTGGATCTTTGCCGCAATGTTGGGGACTTGTTCCAGGAGCTGCTGATACGTCTGCATCGGCTCGTAGGTGCTGAATTGTCCCGACGCATGGCAACGTACACAGTTCTGCTGGAAAATATCACGGATGCCGCCCGACCATGTGAGCGCGTCGCTGCCACCACCGGCACCGTCGGATTCTCCCTTTTTAGGGTCGGGTAAGTCCGTACACCCGAGCATACCGAAGGCCAACGCCGATAGGACTAGCGCGTCACTGGCAACGGTCATGCAAGCACCTCCTATAGGATCACGCTAGACGCTCTCCGAAGAAGCGGCCATGAATCACCCCGGCTTTCCCGGAGACTCCGAAGATTGAGAGGATGGAGCGATGGGAAAAGGCACAAGGTATCCTGCCGAGGTGCGCGAGCGGGCGGTGCGGTTGGTCTTCGACCAGACGGAAGCGCATGGCTCGGAGTGGGCCGCGATCTGCTCGATCGCGGACAAGATGGCCCGTTCGCCGGAGGCGCTGCGTCGCTGGGTACGGCAGACGCAGCGTGATCACGGTGAGCGGCCGGGGCTTACGACGAGTGAGCGCGAGCGACTGAAGGAGCTCGAGCGCGAGGTGCGGGAGCTTCGTCGAGCGAATGAGATTCTGCGGAAGGCTTCCGCTTTTTTCGCTCAGGCGGAGCAGGGCCGCAGACCGAGGTGATGGTCCGCTTTATCGACGACCATCGCGACACGTACGGGGCCCGTCCGATCTGCGCTGTGCTGCCGATCGCCCCGTCGACGTACTACGAGCACTGCGCCCGGCGAAACAATCCCGGGCGGGTTGCCGCGCGAGCAAAGCGCGATGCCGAGCTGATGCCGGAGGTTCGGCGGGTCTGGAATCAAAGCAACGGTGGGTGCTACGGCGTCGTGAAGGTGTGGCATGCACGGAGCCGCGAGCGAATCCGCGTGGCGCGCTGCACGGTGGAACGTCTCATGCGAAAGAGTGGCCTCAAGGGGGTGCGTCGCGGCCCCGCATTCAAGGTCACGACCGAGCCGCATGACGCTGCGAAGACGCGTCCTGACCTCGTCGAGCGCCAGTTCGTTGCCGACCGTCCGAACCAGCTCTGGGTCGCTGACCTCACGTACGTCGCGACCTGGTCCGGCTTCGTCTACGTCGCCTTCGTCATCGACGTCTTTTCGAGACGAATCGTCGGCTGGCGGGTGTCGAACTCGCTTCGAAGCGACCTCGCACTCGACGCGCTCGAGCAGGCCCTCCACGCACGACAGCCCGTCGAGGGGCTCGTCCATCACAGCGACCGAGGCGTCCAGTACGTATCGATTCGTTACTCGCAGCGGCTCACCGAGGCTGGAATCGAACCCTCGGTGGGGAGCGTTGGAGACTCGTACGACAACGCCCTCGCGGAGACGATCATCGGCCTCTTCAAGACCGAGGTCATCCGGAGGATGGGACCATGGAGGACGCTCGACCAAGTCGAATACGCCGTTCTCGAATGGGTCCACTGGTTCAACACGAAGAGGCTTCTCGGACCGCTCGGCTTCATGCCGCCGGCCGAGTACGAGAAATTGCACGAACAGCGTCAGCAGGCTCAGGCTATGGTGGCCTGACTCACAGAAACAACTCTCCGAAGAAGCCGGGGCGATTCACCTCGTCGTGAAAGAGAGAGAGAGAACATAGCTTGTGCCTGATTTCAGTCTACCTGGCGCTCAGGGTGAGTGCCGCGACCGTAGAAAGGCTCGATCCAATGGCTCTCGTATTCACTCAGCGTCGCCCACTTCGCGGCCTCCGCCGCCTCGCTCCGCTAGCGCTCTTCGCTGCCGTCCCGTTCGCTTTGCTCGCCGCCTGCTCCTCCGTCGAGGACGGCGGCTGCAGCAAGGACACCGAGTGCGCCACCGGACGCATCTGCGACAGCGGGACCTGTGTCAGCGCACCGACATCGTCGACGGCAACCGGCGCCACGACCGGCAACGGCGCGACCACCACCAGCGGAGCGGGCGGTGCGACTGCCTCCTCGTCAAGCGGAGCGACCACCGGCAACGGCGCAACCAGCAGCAGCGGAGCGACCACCTCGACCGGGACCGGAATGGGCTGCGACGCGGGGCTGACGTCGTGCAACGGCAAATGCGTCGACACGAATTCAAGCACGGAGAACTGTGGCGGCTGCGGCAAGGTCTGCGCGCAAAACGAGACGTGCGTGTCCGCCAAGTGTCAGGCAAATCTCGGTCCTGGTTATAGTTGGGTCGCAACGGGCACGAAGTCGGAGGCGGTCATGACTGGCTCGTGCTCGAAGAGCGGCACGACGACGGCGG
>VGRJ01000185.1 GCA_016875405.1 Deltaproteobacteria bacterium
CCTCTACATCTCCGCCGCCGCCTTCTTGGTCGGGTTCCTCGCTCCCGTGGTCGGAGCTGCCTTTGACGCCGTCGGTCGGCCGGGCGTCTTCTTCCGGCTCTCGGTGTGTTGGACGGCGCTCAACTGGGCGGTCGTCCTCGTCACCACACCGCGCTGGGGCGCGCTCGGCTTCGTGGGCGGTTACGTCGTCCACATGGTCGTCGGGAACCTGATCGTCGCGCGTATGGTTCGCGACATTCTCCCCGACGTGCGTCTGTGGCCGCGGGTGCGCGCCTCGATCGTCGCAGCCCTCGTGACCCTCGCCCTCGGCTACTGGGGGGTCAGGCCGTGGGCCGGCACGCGCCTCACGCTCGCGCTGGCCATTCTCGTGTGCCTCGGCTGCTACGTCCTCGTCATGGTCGCGCTCGAGCGGACGATCGTGCAGGACTTCATGGCCTTTTTCGTCGCGACGCGCACGGCAGCCCCGAGGCGTCCGCTGCCGGCCGGGACGCCGCCGAGTGATGGCGCGCGCGTGCCGTGCTGCATGCGACGCAGCATGGCCCAAGGCTCCGAACGATACGGCGAGGTCGTCCTTCGCCACGGGCTCAGCCCCACCCACCACCAGGTGATCGACTGGGTCCCGCGCGGCGCTCGGGTGCTCGAGCTCGGCTGCTCGACCGGCTACATCGGCCGCATCCTCATCGAGGAGAAGGGCTGCACCGTGGTCGGCGTCGAGGTCGAGCCGCAGGCTGCTGTCGAGGCGCGCGCCAAGGGCCTCGAGGTCCACGTCGGCTCGCTCGAAGACGGGGCGTTTCGGACGTCCCTCGGTGAGGGCTACGACATCGTGATCGCCGCGGACGTCCTCGAGCACCTCGCGAGTCCGCCCCCCGTTCTCGAGCATTTCAAGCGCTGGCTCGCCCCGGGCGGCCGCGCGATCGTCGCGGTCCCGAACCTCGCGACCTGGAGCATCCGCGCTCAGCTCTTCTTCCGTGGCGACTTCGAGTACCAGGAGACCGGCATCCTCGATCGCACGCACCTGCACCACTTCACCTGGGAGACCCTTCACAAACTCGTGGCTTCGCAAGGCTGGACCGTGGAGGGCACGATGGTCGACGGCTGGGAGGTCCCCGGCGCGCAGACGCTGCTCTTCACCCTTCCGCTCGAGGTCATGCGTCGGGACGACGCGCCGAAGCGCTTCCCCGACATGGTCGCGCGCTACGTGGCCGTGCGGGCATTCCAGCTGGGTCAGTGGCTCTCGAAGCCGCTGATCGCAGCGTGGCCGAACCTCGCTGCGCCCCACGTCGCGCTGCTCCTGCGACCCCCCGTGTGATCCCGTCGCAGCGTGATCCCGTCGCAGCGTGATCCCGACGCCGCGTGATCCCGGCGCTGCGTGATCCCGGCGCCGGTCGCCCCGACGCTCACGAGCGAGGTTCATCCATTGACGAAAGTCATTCGACCTTCGACAGGCGCCGAAGCTGCCCGAGGGGGCCGACGGCGTCGACCTCCCGCCGCACGGTGTCGCCGCGCGAGGTGACGAAGGTGCGTCGCGGGATCACCTTGCGCACCGCGGAGCGCGGTCCCTTGCGGATGCGCCCGAGGACCCCGAGCTCCCGCGCGACGTTGCGGTAGTGACGCAGCGCGAAGACGAGTTCATCGCCGTGCCGCAGCAGGTCCTCGAGCGTCGTCGCCTCGATGTGGAAGACGAGCTCCTCGATCTCCCACGAGCCGCCGCCGAGGCGGTCCCACCAGATCTCGGGGAACAGCTCCGACATGTGGCGGAATTGCTCCTCGTTCCACATCACGTAGTGATCGACGAGCTGCCCCTCGTTGTGCCAGCCATAGGGCAACCACAGCTCGAGCCCGGCCCCATCCGCGGCGACCCGCGTCAGCTCGCGCATCACCGGCATCGGCTGCCGGAGATGCTCGAGGCAGTGCGACGAGAAGACGTAGCCGACCGTCCCGTCATCGAAGGGGAGCCGCTCCTTCTCGAAGTCGAGGACGTGGTCGATGCCCGGACCGGCTTCGATGTCGAGGCCGAGCGCGCCGGGCCGCTTGAAGGGCCCACAGCCGAGATCGATCGTCGGGAGAGCCGACACGGGCGACGGGGAATACGCGGGGCTCGCGGGGTGAGCGAGCTCGAAGAGCCGTCGGCGGACCGTCATCGCGGCGATGCTACCAGCGCGACCTGGGACCGACCAGCGACGTCCCGCATCGGCCGAGCCATGACTCGCTTCCCGAGCTGGTGTACGACGAACGGCCATGCGACGACTCGCGATCTTCGCGCACTACGACGCGCAGAACGAGGTGAAGCGCTACGTGCTGCACTACCTCGAGGCGCTCCGCACAGTCTGCGACGACATCATCTTCGTGTCGACCTCGCCGCTCCCGGAGTCCGAGGTCGGAAAGCTCACCTCGACGTGTGGCACGGTTCACCTGAAGGACAACGTCGGCCTCGATTTCGGGATGTGGCGCCACGCGCTCGAGCGCATCGACCTCGGCGCCTGGGACGAGCTCGTCCTCGCGAACTCGAGCGTGTTCGGGCCGGTCACGCCGCTCGCGGTTACCTTCGCGCAGATGGCACCCGTCACCTGCGATTTCTGGGGCATGACGAACAACCACGACATCGCGCCCCACATCCAGAGCTACTTCCTCGTGTTCCGCCGAGCCGCGCTCGCCTCGGAGGCCTTCAAGCGCTTCTGGGAGTGTGTGCTCCCCTACAAGAACAAGCGGCAGATCATCATGAACTACGAGGTCGGCCTCTCGACGTTCCTCGTCGAGAACGGCTTGCGACCTGCGCTCGTCGCGCCAGTCGAGGAGCTGCCGGTCCCGCTCTGGCGTCGCAAGAAGCGCTGGAAGGCGAGCAACGCGACCTGCAGCTTCCCGCGGCTGTTGCTTGAGGAGGGCGTGCCTTTCGTCAAGGTCGAGCTCCTGCGGGACAACCCCGTCGGCGTGCCGCTCGCTCCGGTCTACCGGTGGATGGAGCGCCGCGGCTACGACCTCGGGCTCGTCGAGTTCGATCGTCCGTTCCGCCGGAAGTGGAAGGCGCGGTGGCTCCTCCACGATCCGGCGCTGTGGCACCGTCGCGCGCTCAGATGAACTCGCCCGCGGCGATCTTTCGCAGGTACTCGCCGTAGCCGCTCTTGCGCAGCGGCTCCGCGAGCGCGAGCAGCGCGTCCTTGTCGATCCATCCCATGCGGAACGCGACCTCCTCGGGCGCCGCGATCTTCAGCCCCTGGCGGGACTCGACCGCTTGCACGAAGCTCGCCGCCTTGAAGAGGTCGTCGTGGGTGCCGGTGTCGAGCCACGCGTGGCCGCGTCCGAGGATCTCGACGCGCAGCTTGCCCCGCGCGAGGTAGGCCTTGTTGACGTCGGTGATCTCGAGCTCGCCGCGCGCCGAGGGCTTGAGGTCCGCGGCGATCGAGACGACGTCGTTGTCGTAGAAGTAGAGGCCGGTCACGGCGTAATGCGACCGCGGCGCCTTGGGCTTCTCTTCGAGCCCGACCGCCTGGCCGTCCGCGTCGAACTCGACCACGCCGTACTGCTCGGGGTGCGTCACCGGGTAGGCAAACACCGTCGCGCCCTCGCCGCTCGCCGCGGCGCGCTGCAGACTCTCGGTCAGGCCGTGCCCGTAGAACACGTTGTCCCCCAAGATCAGCGCGCAGCCATCCGAGCCGATGAAGTCGCGCCCGATGAGGAACGCCTGCGCGAGGCCCTCGGGGTTCGGCTGGACGGCGTAGCGGAGCGAGATTCCCCAGGCTGCGCCATCG
>VGRJ01000186.1 GCA_016875405.1 Deltaproteobacteria bacterium
AACGAGGCGGAGGAGCGCCAGAACCGCGGCGGTGGCGGCGGCGGTGGTCGCTTCGGCGGCGGCGGCGGCGGCCGTGGCGGCTGCGGCGGCGGCGGCGGCGGTGGTCGCGGTGGTCGCGGCGGCGGCCGTGGCGGCTTCGGCGGCGGCGGCGGCGGCGGTGATCGCTGGTGATCGTCGCGCGATCGGCTGAACGTCTTCACTGACGACGGTCGATGCGTCCTGAAGGGCCGCATGCCTCACGGCGTGCGGCCTTTCACGTTCCATGGCGGAGGGCGTTCCTGCGCGCGACGCAGCAGGCTCGCCCAAAACGTGACGCGAAGCGAGCTCGCGAGGCCGCTCGGAGCCGACATCGCCGCGACGCGCACGATGCACCAAGACGCCCATCTCGCATCCATCTTGACGCTCGCGTTCGCCCGTGAAAAGCGGCTTTGATGAGCATGCCGTTTAGAGCCATTGCGCTCGTCGCACCCCTCGTCGTGATCCTCGCGTGCTCAGCGAGCCCGCCGCCCGTGCCGCCTCCTCAGCCAGGACCGATCCCGGTCGCGCCGCTGCCCGAACCCCCGCGCGCCGACACCCCGGAGCCGAGCGCGCCCGCGCCGGTCCTCACCGAGGTTCACCATCCGTCGGTCGATCCCGACGCGCCGCCGCCGCAGCCGCCGCTGCCGAGACACCGGGCCGTTTACGAGAACCTGACGGGCGTGCGCCTGAATCCCCTCGGCCTCGAGAACCGGTTCCTCGTCTCGGCGCGAGCTCGGCTCTACCGGCACGACTCCCCTGCGCTGCGCGAGAACCACCTCGCCATCGGCGTGAGCAACATTCAATCGCCCGCTTTTTATCGTCATGGTGTCGTCGTCGAGGCGCGCCCCCTCACCCTCGTCACCCTCTCGGCCGGCGTTCATCGGATCGGTTACTACGGCACGTTCCAATTCCTCCAGGGCTACCCGGACGCGCAGGTGAACTTCTCGGACGCGGCCATGCGACGCGGCGCCGACGAAGGTCGGAACCGCCCCGCCCGCGGCGTCGAGGTCGAGCTCCGCGGCCAGTTCCTCGGCAAGGTCGGCCCGATGGTCATCCGCTCCGACACGTCGTTCTACTACACCGACGTGGACCTCTTGCCCGGCGAGCGGACGTACTACACGCCCCGCTACGACCTTCTGATGCCGAACCGCGGCTTCGCGCTGACGAGCGACAACGACGTCCTCTACTTCTCGGACTTCGGGCTCGTCGCCGGGCTCCGCGCGAGCGTGGCCGACGCCTTCTACGACGCCGCGACGCTCGCAGGCGGCGAGGACCTGAACGGCCCCACGGTCCGCCTCGGCCCACTCGTCGCCTACACCTTCTTCGACAAGCCCGGCGCGGTGTACAACAAGCCCACCGTCTTCCTGAACGCGGGCTTTTGGCTGAAGCACCGCTGGCGCACGGGAGGGGACGACCCCGACGCGGTCACGCAGGCCATGCCCATGATCGCGGCGGGCTTCCGCTTCGAGGGTGAGCTCTTCCGCCGCGACTGACGCGCCACGTGGTTCGATTCTTCTTGCGGAGGTCCGGCACGGCCCTACGCTCGAAGCGTGTGCGTAGGCTCGCCCTCTTCGTCGTTCCGCTGTCGATGCTCGCCTGCGCAACGGGACGCGGCCCCCAGCAAAACCCTTCAGCCGGCTCGAGCGCGCGTGCGGAGTCCGCTCCGAGCGGCGCTTCGACCTCATGCGCCATCCCGCCGCGGCCAAGCGAGCCCGAGCAGAATGCCCCACGCAACGTGAACGGCAGCGCGCTCATGACTTGCGGCACCTCACCGATGACCGGAGCGTATCGCGACGGACGATGCACGACTGGCCCAGAAGACCTCGGCGTGCACGTCGTATGCGCCCGCGTCACCGAGGAATTTCTGGAGTTCACGCGCGAACGCGGCAACGATCTCGTCTCGCCTCGGGGCGGCTTCCCAGGCCTACGACCTGGCGACAGGTGGTGCCTGTGCGGGGCGCGATGGGCCGAAGCCGAGACGGGCGGCGTAGCGCCACCGGTCGACCTCGCCGCGACCCACGAGCAGGCACTTCGATTCGCCACACTCGACACGCTCGCGAAGCACGCGCTTCCGTAGAGGGCCCCGGTCCGAGGGGTGCTCTCGCGAGCAGGCTTCGATACCCCTCCCTTGACCCGGGGTCCCAAGTTTCTCCGCAGGTCAAGGGCGGGACGGGTTCGGTATGGGTGGTCGAGCACCCGCGCCTCGGCTCGCGCGCCCCCTGGATCGCGTTGGCTGCTCTCGACGCGACCGCGGCAGTCGCAGGGGTGGTCGTACAGGTCGTCGCCGCCCATGGCACGACGACGGACGCAGGTGCCCGTTCGCCCCTCGCGTCGACGAGCGCCGCGAGCGATGCGCCATCGGCGACGAGCGAGAGCCGCGCGCCATCGCCCACCGCGGCAAGGGTGACGCCCTCCGCGACCGGCGTCGCAACCGCGAGTCCGACGGCATCGGCGCCCGGGGTCGCGACGGCCCCACCGCCTGGCAGTAGCCGGAGGGCGTCCTCGCAAGCGGCGCCGAGCCTCGTCCCGGGCGCGTCGAGCGCACCACAGCCCCGCTCGCTCGGCGTCGACTGCAAGACACGGCACCTTCCAGGCCAAGGTCGACGACACGGTGGGACCCCAACGCTTTGCCGTCACGACGGGCGACCTCAATGGCGACGGCAAGCTCGACCGCGCCACCGCGAACCTTGACGCCGACTCGGTCAGCGTCCTCCTCAACGGCGCCCGCACGATGTGAGGGTGCGCCGCTCGACGGGGGCACGCTCGGTCGCGGTGCCTCCGTCGAAGCACGGCTCTCGCCGCTACTTCAGCTCGATCGCCAGCGCGCGCTCGAGCGACGACGCCATCCGGTCGGACAGCTCGCGCAGCTCGACCACCGCCGTCAGCAGCTCGCGCAGCGGCGCCAGGCGGAGCACCGACGCATCGTCCAGATTCACGAGGTGCATCGACCACTGCGGAAACAGGCGCGTGGCGACATCGCTCTGGCTGCGGAGGTGCAAGACGTCCGTGTGCCGAGGGTCGGCGACGATCGTGGCGTACAGCGCGTCGACGACCTCGGCCGGGCCCTCGAGCACCTGGTAGAAGAGTCGCCCCGACGACGCCATCACCCCCGTCACCTCGCGGGCAGCGTTGTTCCGCTGCGACACCTCAGCGATGGCCTCGACGTCGGCCTGCGTCAGGTGCTCGGCGAAGCGGCTGACATACTTGATGCGTTTCAGAGCCATGAAGTCCCCTCCCTGAAGCGAGAGACCCTAAGCCTCCCCAACCTTCCTCGTCAACCTCGCCTCCCCTCTGCGTCGAAGTTCCTCTGCGTCAGGGCCGGTGCCGCCCCAGCCCCTTCGCGCTTCTGCGCGATCACCAGACCCAGCGAAACACGACCTGTGCACCGACCTCGCTCGGCTCTCCCGACTCCGTTGGAACGGCGCCGACAGCGATCTCTGGAAGCGCAACCTTGCAACGACCCGCGCCGTCGACGCCCACGCGAAAGACACCTTGCCCTTCGGGGTGAGGGGCATGCGAGGCAAGGTGTGGGAGTGGACCGCGACTGCGTACGATGAAGCCCATCGCGTCATCCGCGGCGGCGGCTGGCTCTCCGTCGCGTCGTCGAGGAT
>VGRJ01000187.1 GCA_016875405.1 Deltaproteobacteria bacterium
GTCGCGGTCGCTGTCGCTGTCGCTGTCGCTGGCGCTCTCCCTGTCGGCGTCGCTGTCGCTGTCGGCGTCGCTGGCGCTCTCGCTGTCGCCGGCGCTCTCGCTGTCGCCGGCGCTCTCGCTCTCGCTGTCGCCGGCGCTCTCGCTCTCGCTGTCGGCGTCGCTGTCGGCGTCGCTGTCGGCGTCGCTGTCGGCGTCGCTGTCGGCGTCGCTGTCGCTGGCGCTCTCGCTGTCGGCGTCGCTGTCGGCGTCGCTGGCGGTGTCGAATGGCGAGCTCTCGTCCGACGGTGCGACGGGCTCGGCGTCGACCGCATCAGTCGCCGTGGACTCCGCCGCGCTCGTCGCTCCCTGCCCCGACGGCTCGTCGGCGCGGCGAGCCGCAGCCTTGGTCGTCTTCTTCGGCGCGGAGCGCTCGCTCATTCGCTCAGCTCACCCTCTCTCGACGCGCGATGACGCGAGTGACAGCCCTTCGAAGGAGAGCGCTCATCGGAGGCCCTCGTCCGACTCCGGTAGCTCGACGCGGAAGAGGTGCTGACCGAGGCGCACGAAGTCCCCATCGTCGAGGCGCACGTCTTCGCGAATGGCGAGGTAGGTCCCGTTCGACGAGCTGAGGTCCGACACGACGAACGTCTCGAGCGCATCGTCCCAACGCACCAGCGCATGACGCCGCGACATGAACGGGTCGGCCGTGAACACGATGTCGCCGATCTCGCGACCGAGCGTCGTCTCGTCTCCTACGAGGTGGTAGACGTCGCGCGTGACCCCTTCGATCGTGCGTTGACAGAGGCGCGCACGGCGCGGGGTCGCCGGCGATCCGAACAGCATCACGCCGTGCTGCATCGCCTGGCCGAGGCCGTCTTCGGCGTTGTCGAGCGCCTCGTACCGCAGTACCTCGAGGCCGAGCAACAGCCTGTCCCCATGGCGCAGGGGTTCCGCGTCGCGCAGGCGTCGGAAGACGCCGTTCAGCGAGTCGAGGTCGCGCAGGTACCACTCGCCCTCGTGTCTGAAGAGCCGCGCGTGACGCGGAGACAGGTAAGGGTCGTCTTCGAGGACGATGTCGCCTTCCTCGCGGCCGATGTCGAGTTGCGTGCCGCGGAGGTCGAGGCTTGCCCCCTCCGAGCCGTCTTCCACGATCACGATCAAGCGGCCCGTGATCGGCTCGGCTTGGGCTTGGACCTGCCGACGCGTCGGCACGGGCGCCACCGGAGGCTCCTCCTCCGCGGGCTCCTCCTCCGCGGGCTCCTCCTCCGCGGGCTCCTCCTCCGCGGGCGCGAGGTCGTCCCGTCGCGGCTCGAGCGGGACAGGCTCCTCCTCGGGCTCGTCGTGCGCCTCACCCTCGACGGGAGACCCGCGGCCGTCCCCTTCGGACGATGCTTCTGCCGCGTCATCGAGCGAAGGGCCGACCTCGTCTTGGGGCTCGGCGACAGGCGGGCTCGCCTCCTCCGAGAGACTCGGTTCGACGCTCACCTCCGGCACGACCGGCGGCGCGAGGAGCGGCTCGGGCGCGTCCGCGGTCTCTGCCGCCTCGCCATCTCGGATCGGGGGCGAGGCGAGGTTCGAGGTCACGAAATTGGCAGGCAGCCCGGCGACCTCGATCTTCGCCTGCTTTCGTGCGTCGGACTCGCCGGCCGGCGGTCGAATCGATGCTCGCCGCCCGCTTCGCATCATGGCGTGCGCGAGCGCCGCCGGCGCGATCTCGCGCTTGCACGGGAGGACGGCACCACAGCCGATGCAGAAGCGGTACTCGCTCGGGCTCGCGACGCCGCATTGCTCACAGCGGAGCTGCGTCTCTCCCTTGGGCACCGCGGGCTTCGCCGGCTTGGCCTTTGGCAGTCGATCCCCGCACATCCGACAGAACGTCAGCTTGGGATCGTTGCTGGCGCCGCATTGACCGCACTCGAGCACGGACCCGAGGGGAGCAAGGCGACGACGGCGAGTCAAGGGATAACACCAGCCGAGGCGAGCGGTCGGCTCCTCGTCGCGCCCGGGTCTCGCGGCGAATCAGCGGCCGGATACCTCGCGGCGGACCTCGAGCAGCAGATCGATCCCCGCGTAGTGCGCAAGCCCGAGCGGACGCTCGAAGCCAGCCGTGTCGGTGAAGCCAGCGAACAACATCGGCTGATAGCGCGCGGCGAGGCCAAGGATCGCGAGCCGCGACAGCTGAAGCTCGAAGCCCGTGCCGAAAAAGACGGTCCCGCCACCCGTCTCGACCCCGAACTCGTTGCCATAGACGACGCCGCCCCCGCCCCAGGTCGCGTAGGGCACGGTCCGATACCCGAGGTCGAGCATGTAGCGCAGCTCCACGCGGAGCTGTTGAAGCGTCGGGAGGCGGTAGAGGTTCGACGAGTCGTTGCGCGAGACCTGATACGCGCCGCCGAGGTACCACGGGCCAGCCCAACGATAGCCGCCGTGGAGCCCGAGGCCACCCCCGCCCCCAAGAATGCAAGGCGAGCCGATGGCGCAGACCTCGCCGGGGTGGATGAGCCCGCTGCCGTTGAGGCTCACCCCGTAGCTCGCGTACTCGACGCGGCTGGGCGGCGGTCGCGTCGCCGGCATGCGTTGGCTCAGTCGCTCGCCTGACTCGTCGCGGAGACGGCGACGCCGGAGGTGAGCGCCAGCAGCGCGGCCATCGGGGCGAGTCGTCGGTTCAAGACCACCATGATACCCAGCCGCAAGGACATGCGACCGGGGATCGTCATCGCCACCTGCATCACGAACTTGACGACGGAGGGCGCGCTCCGTATCCGGTAGGGGCGAAACGGCCCCGAGGTGTGGTGGCTCGTTGTGCGGGTGAACGTCATGGAGATCTTTCTCGACAAACGCGCGGTGAAGGCGATCCGGCTGTCGGCAGCCGACGCCATCGAAGAGGGTGATACCGAGGCCCTGAAGGAGGACATCCTCGAGGCCTTCCCCGAAGAGCAGATCGAAGGGCTCGAGCAGATGCTCGGCGGCGGTGACTTCGCCGAGCTCATCGACGAGATCCTCGACGAGTGGAGCGGAGACGACGTCGACGAACTGTTCGACCTGCTCGAGACTCAACTCAGCGACCACGGCATCGACCTGAAGTACCAGGCCGCCGGTAAGGCCGCGGTCGTCGAGGAAGACGACGACGAGGATGAGGAGGAGGACGACGACGAGGACGACGAAGACGATGAAGGCGATGAGGGCGATGACGAGCTCGGCCTCGACGACCTCGAGGAAGAGGAAGGCGACGACGACGATTGACGGCGGCGCGTCCGTCAACGCGGGTGGCATGGCGCTCGAAGGCGCGCGCCCGATCTCGGAGGCCGGAGAGCATCGCTCTTCGGTCTTCGTGTTTTGGGACGCTTCACGCTCGTGCGGTTCGCTCGAGGGCCTCGTCGTCGTCCGCGGAGTGGGTCAGTTGTGTTCCAGGGGGGTGAAAAATTGGAGATCCACCTGGCGCGTGCCGAAGTCGCTCAGATGTGACGTAAGATTGCGACATTCTGCAGAAAAGTACGCATGACTTGGTATGGCTCAGCCCTTGCAAAAGTCCTCAAAGTCGGCCGGGTGGCCGGTTTTCTTTGCGACCGCTCCGCGGTCTTGGGGCTCGACCGAAACGTGTTAGCGTGAGGAATCCAACGTGACGCAC
>VGRJ01000188.1 GCA_016875405.1 Deltaproteobacteria bacterium
CCGAGCGCGACTTCGTGTCGTGCGCGCTCGCTCAGAAGGACGCCGCGCCATCCGTGCCCCCCTTTGACGACGTCACGTGCCACTTCGTCGCGCCGTTCCTCCCGCCGCTCGTCGCGCGCAAGCTCGTGAAGCCTCTTCCCGACGGAGGCTTTCATCCCGAAGCGACGGTCACGCGCCGCGAGTTCGCGCGGCTCGTCGTGGGAGCCCTCGCGCCGAAGCCGAAGCTCCCTGCCAAGGATTTCCCCGACGTGATCGAGGGCTCGACCGACGCGGTGGCGCTCGAGCTTGCCTACCGCGCGGGCTTCCTTGCGCCGACCTCGGACGGCAAGCTCCTGCCGGCCGCGCCGCTCGAGCGCTTGGACCTCGTAAGCGGCATGGTGCGCGGATTGACGGTCGTCAATGGAAGCAACGTGGCGCTCGCGAGCCTCCTCGACACCGACGGCCTCTCCGCGGCGGAGCGCGCCGACGTCGTGGCCGCGGTCGCGAGCGGCCTCGTCGTCAGCTACCCCGACGCGCGCTTCCTCCGCCCCGACGAGTCGGCGACCCGCGCCGAGGTCGCGGCGACCCTCGTGCAGGCGCTCGTCCTCCGCGGCGAAGTCGCGCCGATCCCGTCGAGCGCAATCGTGACGCCGTGATGGGGGTCACTCCCCCTTCGCCGCAGCGGCGCGCGTCGCGACCGGACTCACCCCCAGGCGCCCAGGGTGACGTCGATGACCGCGCCCGCGAGCGCCTGGCGTGCGTCGTCCGCGTCGCGCGCGATCTGTGCCTTGAGCGCGTCGAGCCCCGCGAAGCGCCGCTCCTCGCGCAGCCTGCGAACGAGGTGGACGCGCAGGCTCGCGCCGTAGAGGTCGCCCGCGAAGTCGAACACGTGCACCTCGAGGAGCCGCGCGCCTTCGTCCGCGATCGTCGGCCTCACGCCGAGGTTCGCGACACCGCGGCCAAGCGCGCGAGGCTTGCCCTCCGTCAAGACGTCGACGAGCACCGCATACACGCCGTCGGGGGGCAGCGCCTCGTCGATTGCGCGGAGGTTGCAGGTCGGAAACCCGATCGTTCGCCCGCGCTCGTGGCCGTGCTCGACCACGCCCGAGACGAGGTGCGGCCGCCCGAGGAGCGAGGCCACGCCGTCGAGCTCGCCCGCCGCGAGCCGCTCACGCACCCGCGTGCTCGAGAGCGGTCCGACCTCGTCTGACACCAGCGGCTCGGCGAGCAGCTCGAAGCCGTGCTCGCGACCGAACGCGGCGAGCTCCTCGAGGCCGCCCTCGCGACCGCGCCCGAAGCGAAAGTTCTGCCCGACCATCACGGCGCGAGCCGCGAGCTCTCCGACGAGGACGTCCTCGACGAACGCCCGAGCCGACTGCTCCGAGAACGCTCGAGTGAACTCGCGCACGACGACCTCGACCCCGGGGCACGCTCGCGTGAGGAGCTGCGCCTTCCGCTCGATGCGGGTCAGGAGCGGCGGCGGGGTGCGACCGAGCGTCACCGCGGGGTGTGGCTCGAAGGTGAGGACGCGCGGCACGAGCCCGCGCTCGCGGGCGTACCCGTGCAAGGTCGTGAGCACGGCTCGGTGACCGAGGTGCACGCCGTCGAAGTTGCCGATGACGACGGCGCTCTCGCGAACGTCCGAGGTCATGGCAGGCACGCGCTGGGCGTCGGGTGAGCGGCGCAGTAGCCCGCGTCGCGCGGACCCGCGACGGTGAGGACGGCGGACTGCGAGGCCAGCCTCGCGCGCGAGCCGCAGCGCGACCCGTCGGGGCTCATCGGCTCCGAGGGGGCGCACACGCCGGCCTCATTCGGCACGGTCCAGGCCTGTCCGGTCTCGTAGACGAGGTTCATCGCGTAATGCCCTTCGGGCAGGCAACCATACAGAAGCTCGACCGGACGACCGAGACGTTTCGAAAGCGCGCTCGTCACCGCCGTGGGATCGCTGACGACGGGTCGACCCTTCGCGTCGGTCTCGCGGCTGACGAGAAGGGTGGCAGGGCGCGCGCCGTCGCGCGGATCGACGCACACCACCGACGGCCTCAGGCCGACCACGAGCTCGTCACGCGCGACGAGCAGCTCGGGCTTCGAGAGCGCGGTCGTCACGAGATCGTCGAGGATGGTGAGCCCCTCGAGCACCACGAGCGGCGCGACCTGCCGACCGCCCGTCGCGAGATCGAGCTTCGTGAAGAGGGCGAGCGGCGCGAGCGAGGGGACGAGCTTCGTCTCGGGGATGTGGTCGCCCTCGTCGCGCATCCCGTCGCCGTTGCGGTCGAAGCGGGTCATCGCGAAGCTCGGGTCTGCGACCGGGAGGTAGAACGGTCGCGCCTTGCCTGCGGCGAGCTCCTCGCTCGGCAGCCCGGCCCGCAGCCTGGCGCGTGGGAGCGCGGCCTCCGCCGACGCCGGATCGGTGACATTGAAGTCCCCGAGCTGCTCGTCGGACGTGAGCGCTACCGACGGCAGCGCCGCGCCCCCCGCCGCGAGCGCTGCGCCGACGTGAAACATCGGCCTCTCGAGGGGCAACACGCGCCCGAGCGCGATCGCGATGCCGCTCACACGCTGGCCGGTCGGCGGGAGCACGCGCCTGCCGGTTGCGTCCGCCGTACCGAGCTCGATCCCCTGAAAGCGAGGCCGTGCCCCGGCCAGGGACTCGCTGAGGTTCTCGAGGGCACCGCCTGCGACGTCGCCGCGCGTCGGCAGGTTGAAGATCGAGAACGCGGGGTTGAAGTCACCGTCCCGATCGTAGAACGCGCGGAGCTCGTACACACCGGCCTCGAGCGGGGCCACCGCGAACGTCGCGCTCGCGGAAACGTTGGGTTCGCTCGCGCCCGGGCACAAGGCCGCCCCGTCGGCCGCGTGCTCGACGGCGACCCCCGCGAAGAGCGTCGCGCCCGGCACGACGGTGAGGCCGGCCGGCTCGGTGCCTAGCCCGTCGGGAGGCGGGAGGGCTCCGCGCTCGAACGCGAGCACGAGCGCCGCGCCGACGACGCTGCCATCGCGCGTGCAGGGTCTTGGACCCTCGTAGACGATCGCACCCTCGAGCGCGCCGCGCGGTCCCCCGAGCGAGTCCACCGGGACGAACGAGTCGACGTCGGAGCAGCCCACCGACAGCGCGGCGAGCGACGTGAGGACGAGGGGAGCGAGCTTCGACATCGTCATAGCTGGTACGAGAAGAACGCCATCACGCGGCGGCCCACGCGGTTTCCAAAAGGATGCATTTGCGGCGCGGGCTCGAGCAGATCTGCGAGCGCGTTCCAGACCACCACGCTGAGCTCCGCGCGCCGCGAGGGGGGCAGCGCGTAGCCGACGCGGGCGTTGAGGAGGTGGTACGCGGGCAGCGGGAAGCTCTGGTTCGTGAGCCCCGTCGCCGTCGCGATGCGCTCCGACCAGAGCTGGCTCGTCTGGTAGTGGACGGTGAGCTCCCCGTTCAGCCCAAAGCTGGTGCGGAGCTGCGCGCCCGCGTTGACCTTGTGCTGGCTCGTCCGTTGATCTCCGGGATCGGCGCAACTGCTCGAGCGCTCGCGGAACGAGACGTTGACCGCGTAGTTCGCGAACAG
>VGRJ01000189.1 GCA_016875405.1 Deltaproteobacteria bacterium
TCGAGGAGGCGCGCCTCGCGGGGCACGCCGACGTGACCCTCTGGGGGGACGGGTCGCCGACGCGCGAGTTCCTCTACGTCGAGGACGCCGCGCGCGGGCTCGTCGACGCGCTCGAGCGCTACGACGACGGCGAGCCGGTGAACCTCGGGGCCGGCTTCGAGATCGCGATGAAGGAGCTCGCCTCGACCATCCAGCGGCTCGTCGGCCACGCGGGTCCGCTCGTGTGGGACGCGAGCCGCCCCAACGGTCAGCCTCGCCGCATGCTCGACGTCACGCGCGCCAAGGAGCGCTTCGGGTTCGTGGCGACGACGCCGTTCGAGGAAGGGCTCCAGGAGACGCTGCGCTGGTGGCGCGAGCACCGCGGCGAGGTCCTCGCGCGTGAAGCGCGATGAACCGAGAGGCACCGCGGTGGGCGGTCACCCGATGACGCGGCACCCCCTCACTTCGGCTGGTGGAGCGCGACGGCGGTGAACGCGCGCCACCAGGGGCCCGCCGCGTGACCGGGGCGTGCGCCCACCGCCACCAGCGCGAGCCCGTCACCGTCGACGACGTCGAGCGGCAAAACGCCGCCGTTCGCCAGGATCTCGGAGAAGGGCACCTCGATCGGCGTGCCGTTGTGCACCACCCCGAGAGTCGCCTGGGCGAGGTTCACGAAGTCCTTCACCGACTCGCTGTCGAACGGCGGGTTGGGCGACACCGCGCCGAGGGTCCACTCGGACAGCACCGAGGTGAACTCCGCCGAATCGACGCCGGGCGCGAGCGAGACCTTGGCGGGCATCGTCATCGCCGCCACCCCGTGCACGAACTGCAGGCGGAGCGCATCGGCCTCCCCGAGGCCCGAGAGGTAGCCCGCGACGAGGCTCGCGGTGGGCGCGTCGGGCGCGTACCCCGGGCCACACGCGAGCGCCGCGTCGGGGTCGTCGTGGGTCGCGCCGCCGACGCAACCCGTGGCGACGACCACGAGGTGCCGAGGCTGAGCGAGCGCGCTCGCCGGGAGCAGGCCGAGCGGGAGCAACCGCACGCCGCTCGCGGTCTCGAGCGCCGCGCAGCCCTTCGAGCCGATGGCCACCGACGAGCCGACGACCGCCTTGACCGCGATGTCACCGAGCGGCAGCGTCGCCGGATCGAGCGTCGCGGCACGCGCGAACGCTAGCGCCTCCGCCGTGGGCCACGGCTTCTCGCTCGTCGCCCCGGTCGTCGGGACGAGACAGAGCCGCACCGCCTCTTCGTCGACAATTCCATTGACGATCGTCAATCTTGACGAAACGTCAGGCTCCACGGGGTCGCTGCCACCCCCGCTCGCCGAGGCGCCCACCACCGGACCGGCGGCGTCACCGCCTTCCCCACCCGCACCCGCGGTCGCCGAGCTCGTGGTGTCCTTCTTGGCGAGCCGGTCCGGGTCCGAGGTCGCGCACGCGACGAATCCGGCGAGCGTCGCACCGTGGAGGAGGGAGAGCCTCGCGGCGTACACCCTCACGACGCGCCCCCCGTGAGGTCGTCGCCCGAGGCTCCGACGCGTCCCGCGAGGAAGCGCACGAGCGCCTCGGTCTTCGGCACGAGCGAGGCGAGCTCGAACTGCTCGTCGGTGGTGTGGAAGCCCTTGCCGCGCGGCCCGAGGCCGTCGATCGAGGCGATGCCGAGGGCCGCGGTCGTCGCCGCGTCGGAGCCGCCACCGACGAGCGGAGCCTCCCCGTCGCCGAGACCCGAGTCGCGCGCGCACGCGGCGTACTCGCGGTAGAGGGCGACATTGGCGTCGGTGCGCTCGAGGGGCGGCCGCGCGAGCCCGCCTGCGACCTCGACCCGCGTGCCGGGGATCGAGTCCGCCGCCTTACGGCACAGCTCGCGCAGCCTCGCGAGCGCGGCCTCGCCGTCGACGCGCGAGACGTAGCGCAGATCGACGAGCGCCTCGGCGTGGTCGGGCACGGTGTTGCGGCCCTGCCCGCCGGTGACGGTGCCGGTGTTGATCGTGATCCCGCGCGCGTAGTCGGTGACGCCCTGCGCGGCGTCGATCGCGCGGGCGAGCGCCCAGATCGCGTTGGCGCCGTCGGCGTGGTGGTTGCCCGAGTGCGCGGCCCTGCCGTGAGCGACGAGCCGCACGTTGCCGGTCCCCTTGCGGGCGGTGATCACCGCATCCTTCGCGCGGCCCGACTCGAAGGTGAGGGCGCAGGCGGCGCCGGCGAGCTCACGCGCGAGGACGCCGGCACCCTCGGGCGAGCCGATCTCTTCGTCGGAGACGATGACGAGGCGCAGCGGGAGAGACGCGAGGAGGCCCGCCTCGGCGAGCGCGCGCAGCGCAAACAAGACGACGACGAGCCCGCCCTTCATGTCGAGCACGCCGGGGCCCCGCACGAGCCCGCCGTCGAGGCGAAAGCCCTCGAAGGTCCCGGGCGGGAACACCGTGTCGTGGTGCCCGACGAGCGCGACGCAGCCGGTCGACGACGGCGAGCCCGCGTTGGCGACGACGACATGGGGCGCAAACCGCTCGCTCGGCTCGAGGCGCACCACGAGCCCGGGCACGGCGCCGAACGACTCCGCGAGGAGCTCGGCCACGCGGGTGCCGCCCGCGCGATTGCCCGTGTGCGAGTTCTCGATGACGAGCCGCTCGAGGACGGCGAGCATGTCGTCGTCGCGGCCGCGGCATCGACCGAGCGCGTGCGCGAGGAGCCCGTCGTCCATGCCGCAACGATGACAGACGACGGGCGGAAAGGCGAGGCCATGGCAGCCCGCGCGACCGCGCCCGCTGGCCTCAGCGACGCACGCCGAGGAGGAGCCCGTCCGGCGTGGGCACGCACACGGTGTCGAAGTGTGCGCGCGCCTCCTCGTGAAAGCGCCGCATCGCCGCGCCCCGCGCGCTGTCGGCGAGGAGCTCGCCGAAGAGGTACGCGTTGTCGCCGAGGAGCAACCCGCCCGGCCTCACGTGTTCCGCCGCGAAGCGACCGTAAGCGTCGTAGTTCTCCTTGTCCGCGTCGACGAAGACGACGTCGAAGGGGCCGTGGGCGGCGAGCGTCGGGAGGAGCTCGAGACCGGAACCGACACACACCTCGACCGCGTGCGCGAAGCCGGCGTCCGCGAGCACGCGGCGCGCAACGGCGGCGTGACGCGGCTCGGACTCGATCGTCCAGAGCTTGCCGCCCGGCGCGAGCCCCCGCGCGATGCGCAGCGCCGAGTACCCCGCGAGCGTGCCAAGCTCGACGGCGCGCGACGCCCCGACGAGCCGCACCAAGAGCTCGACCAGCTTGCCGTCGGCGATGCCGACCTGAATCGCCGGCATCCCCTCGCGCTCGGGCGCGGCGAACGCGGCCGCGAGGCCCGCGTCATGCGGACAGTGGAGCGTGTCGACGTAGCGGAGAATTTCGGGGGTCGCGTAGCGAACGCCTGCGCGGCTGTCCTGGTCGGCCATGGTGACGACAGCATACCCACACCGGCGCGACGAGGTGCTCAGGTGTCGCGATGGGCAGGCCTCGCCGCGGTCGTCGAAAGGATCGACACCCCACGCCACCGCGAACCTTTCCGGCGACTCGGTCAGCGTGCTCTT
>VGRJ01000190.1 GCA_016875405.1 Deltaproteobacteria bacterium
GACGCCGAGCGCCACCGACGGAGGAGCCGACGCATGAAGAGCTTTCGAGGCCGGGTCGCAGCGATCACCGGCGCGGGTTCGGGGATCGGACGCGCGGTCGCACTCGCGCTCGCCGAGGAGGGGTGCGAGCTCGCGCTCTCCGACATCGATGACGCGGGCCTCGCGAGCACGGCGAAGGACGCGGCGGCGCGCGTCCGCGTGACGACGCGCAAGGTCGACGTCGCGCAGCGCGCCGAGGTGTTCGAGTGGGCCGGGGTTGCCGCGCGCGAGCACGGGCGGGTGAACGTCATCGTGAACAACGCCGGCGTGGCCCTCGCCGCCACGGCCGAGGCTGCCCCGATCGCAGACTTCGAGTGGTTGATGGGCATCAATTTCTGGGGCGTCGTGCACGGCACGCAGGCGTTCCTCCCGCAGCTCCGCGCCGCCGGAGAGGGGCACGTCGTCAACGTCTCGAGCTGCTTCGGCCTCGTGGGCATCCCAGGCCAGAGCGCCTACAACGCCAGCAAATTCGCTGTGCGCGGCTACACCGAGTCCCTGCGGCAGGAGCTCGAGATTGGCCGCGATCCGATCGGCGCGACCTGCGTCCACCCGGGCGGGATCCGCACGAACATCCTCAAGGCCGCGCGCATCGACGACAGCCTGAAGCGCCTCGGCGTCCTCGACCCGCAGGGCGAGCGCGGGTCGTTCGAGCAGATGTTCCGAACCTCGGCCGAGGAGGCGGCGAAGGCGATCCTCGCGGCCGTGCGTCGCAACGACCGGCGGGTGCTGATCGGGGCCGACGCCCGCGCCCTCGACGTCATGCAGCGCGTGCTCCCAACGGGGTACCAGGCCCTGGTCACGCGCCTCAGCCGCCGGTTCCTCCCGGAGTGACGGCGGCGCGGCAAGCCCTCCACGCTCGGCTCGCATCTCGGGTCACCGGTTCGCCTACGCACCGCGCTCGTGATACCTGGAGCGACATGGCGAAACGTCCCCCGGTCTCCCGCGCTCTCCTTGCCGTCCCCGCGCTCGGCGCTGCGCTCGCGCTCGCGCACGCGGGTTGCAGCAGCGAAGACACCACCTGCCCCGACGGCGTGAGCCAAAAGTTCCACGAGTCCGAGTTCCTCGAGGTCGACACGGTGTGGTCCGCCGACTGCGGCCCGCACGTCATCACGAACTTCGTGCGCGTCGGCGAAGGCGTCACGTTGACCATCGAGCCCGGCGCGCGCGTCGAGCTCGCGAAAGACGCCAGCTTGCAGGTCGGGATGGAGTCCTACGCCAAGGCGGGAAGCCTGAGCGCGAAGGGCACGCTGGAGCGTCCGATCACCTTCACTCGCCACGACGCGGAGCCCTGGACGGCGATCGCCGTTCAATACCCGAGTGTGGCCACCTTCGAGCACACCGTCATCGAGGGGGGCGGCGCCGACGATCCAATGACGGCGAATGCGTCGTTGATGATTCGCGGCGACTACAAGCTCCCGAGGAAGGACATGGCCACACTCGCGCATGTGACGATCCGTGACTCGGTCGGCCCAGGCCTCTGGATCCGGGAGTGCGGCGCACTCACGGCCGCGTCGACGGATCTCACGGTCACCGGCTCGGGCAAGGCCGACGCGAGCGACATGACCCACTTTCCGGTCTCGGTCAGCCCGACCGCGCTGACGACGTTCCCGGCTGGCACGTACACCGGCAACGCCGTCGATGAGATCCTCATCGACACCGAGGACACGTCGCTGGGAGTCCCCGACGTCCTCGAGGACGTCACCGTCCACGAGCGCGGCGTCCCTTACCGCGTGGGCATGTTCGCCGGCGGGTCGCTCCGCTTCGGCACCGACGACGCGCACCCCCAATCCACCTTGACCATCGAGGCCGGCGTGACGATGCGGTTCCCGAAGGGCGACGACGCGGCGTCCGGGGGAGCCATCGTGATGACGATCGAGACCGACTCTGCCTCCAGCGAGCTTCCGGGCACCACCCTCGTGGCCAAGGGGACCGCCGACAAGCCGATCGTCTTCACGTCGGCGGCCGCTACCCCCAGCGCCGGAGACTGGCGGGGCCTCTGGTTCGGACTCGGCGCGAACGCCGACAACGTCCTCGACCACGTCGTCATCGAGTACGCCGGAAGCGACATCCTCGCGGGGGGCTTCGCCTGCCCGCCCGATCACTCGAACAACGGCGCCATCGCGATCATGGGTGGCCCCGCCGCCAAGGCCTTCCTCACGAACTCCGTCATCCGCCACAGCGCGAGCGCGGGCGTCTTGCGCGGCTGGGATCTCATGCAAGGCGCGGCCGTCGACTTCAAGCCGACCAACACCTTCGAGGACATCGCGGAGTGCGACCAGACCGTGATGGCGCTCGACCAGGGAGACTGTCCGCAGGGCTCGTGCGGCTGAAGGAGCGCCGGCCGCCTCGATGCGCTGCGCCTTCTGCCACGAGCCGCTCGTTTACGTGCACGGTCACGCCGCATGCGTGAGGCATGCCTGCCCGTTTTACGGTCAGAACCAGGCCGAGTGTTGCTCGGGGGAAACGGCCGAGAACTGCGCCGTCACGACGAGCGACGCCGCGCGAATCCACGTCTCGCCGTGCGGCGAAGGCCGCGAGACACACGGCCCCGGTGACGGACGTGATTGAGCGCGACGGCGCGAGACCCGAAGCCCCCGAGGACGCGAGGCCGCGCTATCGGGGCCGGTTCGCGCCCTCACCGACCGGCCGCCTCCACCTCGGGACCGCACGCACCGCGCTCCTCGCCTGGCTCCGAGCTCGCGCCCACGGCGGAGCGTTCGTGATGCGCATCGAAGACATCGACGGTCCGCGCGTCATGCCCGGCGCCGCGCAAGCGATGCTCGAGGATCTGCGCTGGCTCGGGCTCGATTGGGACGAGGGGCCCGACGTCGGAGGGGCGTACGGACCCTACGTGCAGAGCGAGCGCACCGAGCGCTACCTCGACGCGCTCGGTCGACTTCAGCGAGCCCGCCTCGTGTACCCCTGCACCTGCTCGCGCAAGGAGATCGCCGAGATCGCGAGCGCGCCGCACGGGAGCGCAGGCACGCTCTATCCGGGCACCTGCCGCGAGCGACCCTCGCACCCCGAGCGCCCGCCGGCGTGGCGCTTTCGCCTCGCGGACGCGCCATCGTTCACCGACGCGCTGCGTGGACCGAGCCCGACCGGGCTCGGCGAAGGGGACTTCGTCGTCGCGCGCGCAGACAACGTCTTCGCCTACCAGCTCGCCGTCGCGGTCGACGACGCCGCGATGGGCATCACCGAGATCGTGCGAGGCGACGACCTCTTCGAGTCGACCCCGCGTCAGCTCGCGCTCCTCGATGCGCTCGGCGCCGAGCGCCCACGCTACCTTCACGTCCCGCTCGTCCTCGGCCCCGACGGACAGCGCCTCGCGAAGCGTCACGGCGCGACGAGCCTCGCCGAGCTGCGCGAGCGCGGCACCCGCCCCGAGGCGCTCGTCGGCTGGCTCGCCTCGACGCTC
>VGRJ01000191.1 GCA_016875405.1 Deltaproteobacteria bacterium
GTGCTCTTCCTCGCGGTGCTGACCGGGGTCGCGCTGGTGCGGCTCGGCGAGCGCGGCAAGCCGGCGACGCGGGCGCTCGAGCAGCTCGCACACGTGTCGTTCGAGCTCGTCCTGCTCTTGATGCGGGTCGCGCCGCTCGGGGCGTTCGGCGCGATGGCGTACACCGTGGGGCACTTCGGGCTCGGCGCGCTCGGGAGCCTCGGGCGCTTGATGGCCTGCTTCTACGCGACGTCGCTCGCCTTCGTCGTGCTGGTGCTCGGCGCCGTCACCGCCCTCGTGGGTCTCTCGCTACGCCGGCTGCTCGGCTACCTGAAGGAGGAGCTGCTCGTCGTGCTCGGCACCTCGAGCTCCGAGTCCGCGCTGCCGCGGCTCATGGAGAAGCTCGAGCACCTCGGCTGCGAGCCGTCGGTCGTGCGCCTCGTCGTGCCGACCGGCTACTCGTTCAACCTCGACGGCACCTCGATCTACCTGACGATGGCGGCCGTCTTCGTCGCGCAAGCGCTCGACGTCCCGCTCTCCCTCGGCGACGAGCTCTCACTGCTCGCGGTGCTGCTCCTCACCTCGAAGGGCGCCGCGGCGGTGACGGGCGGCGGCTTCGTCACGCTCGCAGCGACGCTGCAGACGACGCACGTGATCCCGGTCGCGGGGCTCTCGCTGCTCCTCGGCATCGACCGCTTCATGAGCGAAGCGCGGGCGCTCACGAACCTCATCGGCAACGCGGTCGCGACGCTGGTGGTGGCGCGCTGGGAGGGTCGCCTCGACCTCGAGCGCGCGCGCGCCGTGTTGCGGGGTGAGGCTGTCGACGAGCGCATCGCTTCGGCCATCGAGCCGTGAGGGGGCGCGACGAGGTCACGCCCGCGGGATAGCGCCGCCGCGCCGGCGCTCGCGCACGCGAGGCGGGTGGAGCGTCAGCCTTCCTTCGGCACGCAGGTGAGGCCGTTCGAGCACTTGTTGTCCTCGCCGGGCCAGCACTTGCCTCCCACCACGCTCGTATCGACGCACTTCCCCTGCACGCACTCGACGCCGCTGCCGACGTCGAACGGCGCCTCACCGCACTCGTTGCCGTTCTTGCAGGAGTCGCCGACCTTACGGTTCGCCGTGCAGACGAGCTTGCCGAGATCGCAGTGCGCGCCCTTCACGCACTGGCCACCGGCCGTGCATGCGCCGCCGACGGCGATCGGCTTGTCACACCAGTCGTCGAGCTTGTTCGGATCGTTGACCCACAGGCAGGCGAGGCCCGGCGCGCAGCGGAGCGGCGGCATCGCGCAGAGCTCCCCTTTGCCCGGAGGCGGACCGCACTTGAAGGTGCCACGCAGGCACGCGAGTTTGTCTCCGCACTGCCGGAGCCCCGAAAACTGCGTGCATTCGTCGCCAACCTTCGGCGTGGCGACACAGGTGCCCGGCGCTTGGTTGCCGAGACTGCAGAATTGGTCCCCGGGGCAGTCGAGGCCATTGGTGTCGCACTTCGCGCCGGACTTCGCACCTTGCGTGCAGACGTTGTTCTTGTCACAGCTCTGCAGGTAACAGTCGCCGGTGAGCTCGCCCGTCTTGCAGACGAGCCCCGCCTTGCAGTCCTCGCTCAGCTTGCACTCGCCGCCGGCCGCGATCTGGGGCTGGCAAACGCCCAGCTTCGCGGTGCCGGACTCCGTGCAATAGAGGCCATCGGCGCAACCGTCGCTCGTACCGCACACCTCGCCGAGCTGGCGCGGGGCGTCGCAGACGTAGCCCCACTCGCCGCCGCCAACGAGCGGTCCCCAAGGGCCGGAGATCGGCCCGCAAGCGGCGATCCCGAACAAGGCGAGCAATCCAGAGAGCGCGAGGCGACGCGGGGTGACGATCGAACGAGGCAAGGTTCAAGACCTTTCAAGCTCCCAGTGCCCACCATGAGCCGCGGCCCTTGGGGAGTACAAGGGGCGGCTCTGACCTACATCGGAGCTAACACATCCTGCGGACCATGTCTCCTGACGTATGCGGAAAGAGGAGACCCGCGTCGCGTTGCCGCCCGGGCACCCAAAGAGGTGCCGGCGCGAGGCCGCGCACGGAGAGTCGCCATGCCTTGGGCGGCGCCGCTCACCGTCCGGTGACGGGCTCGAGCGCGTAAATGTCGACGTCGACCCCCGGACTCCAGTGCACGAGGTCGGGCAAGCCGTCGCAACCCGGAAAGCCATTGACCGATGTCATCGACTGATGGAGCGAGAGCACCTCGGCGTCGTGGAACGGATAGGGCTCATGGTGCACGCGTCCGAGCGCCAGACTCCCGTCGCGGCGACGCGCGAACAGCGCGTAGCGCTCGAGGAGGAAGTGCTCGAGCGAACCGAGCTCGGCGGTACCGCGCGGGCGCCCGACGCGATAGTCGCACTCGAAGTCCGCCCGCGGTGGCCCCGGCCAGCGCCGCTGGCTCGCGTAGCGCACACGGTCGCCGTCGGCGTCCATGCGCATCGTCGCGCGGTGGTACGGCAGGCTCCAGACGAGCCGCGCCACCAGCACCGCGAGGCTCGACGCAGCCTCTAGGCTCGAGAACCATACGCCGTGCACGCCGTCGCGCTTGACGTAAACGCGCACATTCAGCTCGAGAAAATTCGAGATCCCGGGGACCGAGGGCGCCCACCACGGGCTCACGTCGCACATCGTGAATGGCACGACTCCAACGAAGGTCTCGCCCTCGAAGGTGTCGACCTCGAGCCCGTCGGGCAGCATCGCTTGCACGACGTCGGGGTCGACCCGCCAGTGCATGAAGAGCAACCGCAGCCAGCGCTGAAAGCCGACTGGCCGCCCCTGCGGCCGCGGCTGCGGCGCGACGAACACCGGGCCTCCCGGGACGAGCGCGCTCGGCGGTGTCGGAGTCCCGTTCACGAGGAAGAGTTGACGCGGCGAACGGCGACCGTCAAGCGTGCAGCCGCCGGCCCTCAGCGCGCGGCGCGCGGGCCCGTCGACTCGGAGCCCCGCCCCTCACTCGAGCGCAGACCGCGCAATCACGATGCGCTGCACCTCGCTCGTGCCCTCGTAGATCCGAGAGACGCGCACGTCGCGTAGGTGCCGCTCGACCGGGAAGTCCTTCACGTAGCCGTAGCCTCCGTGGATTTGCAGCGCGCGATCGCAGATCTTCCAGGCCGACTCGGTCGCGAAGAGCTTCGCGACGGCGGCCTCGCGGCTGAAGCGCCCCTCGCCCTTCTCCTTCAGCTGGGCCGCCCGCAGCGCGCAGAGCTTCGCGGCGTCGAGCTCGGTCCTCGAGTCCGCGATCATCCATTGGATCGCCTGAAACTCTGCGATCGGCTGCCCGAACTGCTTGCGCTCCTTCGCGTAGGCGATCGCCGCCTCGAGCGCCGCGGTCGCGATGCCGATCGCCTGCGACGCGATGCCGATGCGGCCCCCGTCGAGCGCCATCATCGCCACCTTGAAGCCC
>VGRJ01000192.1 GCA_016875405.1 Deltaproteobacteria bacterium
GAACGAGTGCGCATCGTGCGGGCTGCCTTCTTCGATGTTTACCGCGAGATGCCCCGTCACGGAAGCGGCTTGCCCGCGCACCGGAAGCCGAGCGAAGCGCTGCGGACCGTCGGCAGCTCCGGGTTGCGGAGGCTCGCGCGCGCACCGGCAGCCGTGCCGTAGCTCCAGCTCACTCCGCGCTTGACGCGCGTCGTGCCCTCACGCGGCGCCTGGTACGCGCTCGAGTACCCGCTCGACGTCCACTCCGACACGTTGCCGGCGAGGTCGAGGTGGCCCCACCGCCCCGCGCCGGCGCGGAAGCTGCCGACGGGCGCGGTCGCCTCGTGGCCGTCGCTCGCCGGGTACATCGCGTCCCACTCTTGACCGTGGCGCGCGCCGAACGACACGCACTCCGCGCCGCAGGCGTTGAGTCTCGTCGCGTCCGGGGCCGCGGTGCCCCACGGATGCTGTCGATTCTCGGCCCCGCCGCGCGCGGCGTACTCCCACTCCTCTTCGGTCGGGAGGCGCTTGCGCGACGCGCCGCAGAACGCGCTGGCCTGCGCCCAGTCCACACAGTTGACCGGGTGCTGCTCGCGCCCCCGACTCCGCGCCTGGCAGAGGCTGCTGTAGAGCTCGATGTCCTCGGCCTCGAGGTTCCACGTCGGGTCGGCGACGATGCGGTCGCCCGCGGGCGTGCATGGCCCCGCCTTCGCGCACGCGGCGTAGTCGGCCACCGTGACCTCCGTCAAGTCGAGGCAGAAGGCCTCGACCTTGACCTCGTGCACCGGCTTCTCGTTGGGCTCGCCCGCGTCCGACCCCATGCGGAAGGTTCCGCCCGGCACCAGCGCCATGCCCGCCGGGCACGCGGGCGCGGCGGGGCTCGCCGCCGACGCGCTCGGTGGGGCGGTGGCGCTCGCCGTCGACGCGCTCGCCGACGCCGAGCCTCCGCCCGAGGGGCTCTTGGACGACGAGAGGGCCAGCGCGCCGAGGACCAGCGGCGCGCTCACCACCAGCGACAGCGCCAGCGCGACGCTGCGTGACCTCTTCGAGCGCGCGGGCGTCGTCTCCGGCGCGGCAGGGATGTGAGGGGCGGACGCGAGCTCGGTCGCGTGACGCGCGGGCAGGGCCTCGGCCGCGCCCCTCCCTGCCCCGCCGTCGGGCCGCGGGTGCTGGGCCGGTGCCCCGTACTCGGTGCGCAGCGCCGACGACGAGGCCGGGCCCTCGAGCGCCGAGGCGAACGCCATCGCCAGCTCTTCGGCCGAGGCGAAGCGGCCGCTCGCGCTGCGGGCGAAGGCGCGCTCGAAGAACGCGTCGACCGCGGGGCCGAGCTCGGACGCGACCCTGCTCGGCGCGGCGTACTCGCCCGAGGCGACCGCGATGACGATGGCCGAGGCCGTCTCGCCCTCGAACGGGAGCTGGCCCGTGAGCAGCTCGTAGGCGACGACCGCGAGCGCCCACTGGTCGGCCTGCGCGTCCACGTTCTTGGTGCTCCTCAGCTGCTCGGGGCTCATGTAGGCGGGCGTCCCGAACACCGCGCTCGTCGCCGTCTTGCCGCTCGACTCCTCGGTCAGCTTCGCGATGCCGAAGTCGAGCACCTTGACGAAGGGCTTGCCGCTCACCGTCGTCACAAACAGGTTCTCGGGCTTCAGGTCGCGGTGAATGACGCGCAGCTCGTGCGCCTTCGCGAGCGCGCTCGCCACCTGCGCCACCACCTCGCGCGCATACGCCGGCGCGACGCGCCTGCCCGCCCCGAGGACGTCGCGCAGGCTGCGGCCGTCGAGCAGCTCCATCGACAGCCACGCGACGCCGCCGGCGGTCGTGCCGTGGTCGAGGACCTGCACGATGTGGGGGTGGCGCACCTTCGCCGCCGCGCGCGCCTCGGCCGCGAAGCGCTCGAGCAAGGTCGGGTCGCGGCGCGCGAGCTCTGCGTTCATCACCTTGACGGCGACCTCGCTCCCGAGCGCGCGGTGCTCCGCGAGCCACACCGTGCCCATGCCGCCCTCGCCGAGCACGCGCACGAGCGTCAGGTTGTCGGTGAGCTTCGTCCCTGGCGCGAGCGTGGCCATGCGGGGGCGAGGGTTACGGGGCGCATCGCAGGCGTCAAGCCCCCGGCGCGCGGGGAAGACCGCGACGGCGCGGACGCCCGCCCCCCTCGCTCCGGATGCGCCCACCCCAATCTGGCGCCCCACGCTGGAGCACCGCAGGAAGGCGCTGCCCCGGAGTGGCGCGGCGCCTCGCGAATTTCGGCCGGATCCAGCGCCGCAGCCTCGTGGCACGCGGCTCGCTACGTCGCCGCACGAACCCGACCCGAAGGAGGCACCCCCATGAACGCGAACATCATCCCCTCGGCCCCCCGCACGCGCGAGCACGAGGGCTGGCGCATCGGTCGACCCGTCGAAGACCCCGAGAAGTCGCCGAGGCGCTCTCGAAGCGCGGGGTCGAGTCGGCGTCGCTCACCTCGGCCGAGGCGTCGAACATCTCGACCGGCAACTGGACGTTCACGCAGACCGTGCTCGACGCGCTCGCGGGAGCGACCAAGCTCGGGGACTACGTAAAGGTCCGCGGCCGACCGAAGCTCGTCGGCCGCGCCGAGCGCCCGCCTTCGCGCGGCGAGCACGCTCGGGCTCCGCACGCTCGACGACGCGACCGTGAGCGAGGAGGGCGTCCCGGCGAACAACATCGAGCCGCTCCGCTACCGGCGCTACCCGGTCGGGCAAGCCCTGTCCGTCGAGTGGGACGGCAAGCCCTGTGACGCGCGTGTCACCGCCGTCGAGGGAGACGTCATGCGCATCACGTGCCCGGGCCGGACGTCGGTCTCGGACGAGCGGCTCCTCAGCAACCGAGTCGTCGCCGAACAAGGCGCCGCGAGGGCGGTGCGTCGGCAGCCAGCCGTACTCACGGACGCACGACCGCGTGGACGAGGCCACGCAGGCCCTCGACAACCCCGCCGCGCCGGGCCATGACACCCCCGTGTCTCCCATCGAGCTCTTTCACGCCGCGTTCGAGCGCGCCCGGGCAACCGAACCCGAGTACCCCGACGCCGCCGTGCTCGCGACCGTGGGGCCCGACGGGCGCCCGAGCGCGAGGGTCGTCCTCGTGCGCTACGCCGACGAGCGCGGCTTCACGTTCTTCACCAACTACACGAGCCACAAGGGCCGCGAGCTCGACGCGCAGAAGGTGGCGGCGCTCTGCTTTCACTGGAAGACGACCCACGAGCAGGTGCGCATCGAGGGGCTCGTCGCGCGCGTGTCCGCCGACGAGTCCGACGCTTACTTCGCGGGTCGCCCTCGCGAGAGCCAGCTCGGCGCGCACGCCTCCCTGCAGAGCGAGACCCTCTCGAGCCGCGCGGAGCTCGAGCGCCGCGTCGCCGAGGTGACCGCGCGCTTCGAGGGCGGCCC
>VGRJ01000193.1 GCA_016875405.1 Deltaproteobacteria bacterium
CGAAGGGTACGGCCTCACCGAGACCTCGCCCACCTTGACCCTGAACCGGCCGAACGCGTTCCGCTTCGACTCGGTGGGCAAGGTGCTGCCTTCGGTCGAGCTGAAGCTCGCCGAGGACGGCGAGATCCTCGCGCGCGGCCCGAGTGTCTTCGGCGGATACCACAAGGATCCGAGTGCCACGCGGGAAGCCTTCACTGACGACGGCTGGTTCAAGACCGGTGACGTCGGGCGCTTCACCGACGACGGCTTCCTGCAGATCATCGACCGCAAGAAGGACATCCTCGTCACCGCCGGCGGCAAGAACGTCCCCCCCGCGAACATCGAGCTCCGCTTCCAGGACGACCCGCTCCTCTCGCACGTCGTCGTCTACGGCGACGGCAAGAAGTTCCTCGTCGCGGGGATCTGGCTGAACGACGAGGCCATCGCCGCGCAGCTCGGTGACGAGCCCAGCTCCCCCGAGGCGCGCGCCGCGGCCGTCCGCGTGCTCGTCGAGCGACGCATCGAGAAGGTGAACGCGACCCTCGCGAGCTACGAGACCATCAAGCGCTTCGCGGTCCTCGACCGCCCGCTCACGGTCGCGAACGGCCTGCTCACGGCGACGCTGAAGGTGCGCCGCAAGAAGGTCTACGAAGCCTTCCGCGCCGAGCTCGAGGCGCTCTACGAGGGCGGCTGAGATGCGCGGGCTCTCGACGCTCCTCACGATGGCGCTGCGGACGAAGCCGGCGGTCGGCTCGACGCCTGCCGACGTCGTGCACCGTGAGAACAAGTGGCGCCTCCTCCGCTACCGTCCCCGTGAAGGCGGCCCGACGCACGCGACGCCGGTGCTGCTCGTGCCGTCGCTCATCAACCGGCACTACGTCCTCGATCTCTTGCCCGGCAAGAGCCTTGCGGAGTGGCTCGTCGCCGAAGGGCACGACGTCTTCGCGATCGACTGGGGCACGCCCGAGGCCGAGGATCGCTTCGTCACCTTCGACGACATCGCCGACCGTTACCTCGGACGTGCGCTGCGCGTCGCGGCGTCGTCCTCGCCGCGCGGCAAGGCGCATGTCCTCGGCTATTGCCTCGGCGGCACGCTCGCGGCGATCCACGCGGCGGCACGCCCCGAGCGCGTGGCCTCGCTCGCGGTGCTCGCGGCTCCGGTGCGCTTCGAGGACGAGGGCCTGCTCTCCGCCTGGACGCGCACCCGGAGCTTCGACCTCGACGCGCTCGTCGAGGCGACCGGCAACGTGCCGTGGCAGCTCATGCAGTCGGCCTTCCACCTCTTGCGCCCGACGATGAACCTCTCGAAGGCGGTGCACGTCCTCGACCGAGCCTGGGACGACGAGTCGCTCGACGGGTTCCTCGCCCTCGAGACCTGGGGCAACGACAACGTCGCGTTCCCCGGCGAGTGCTACCGCCGCTACGTCGAGGAGCTCTACCGCGGCGACGCCCTCGCGCGCGGCACCTTCACGCTCTCGGGGAGGCCCGCGCGCCTCGAAGCGATCACGTGCCCGCTGCTCGCGGTGACCTTCGAGCACGACCACATCGTGCCGTGGCAAAGCGCGGCGGCGTTGCTCGATGCCGTGTCGTCGGCCGACAAGGAGCGCGTTCACCTCGCGGGTGGCCATGTCGGCGCGGTGGTGTCGAAGGCCGCGAAGACGCGGCTCTGGCCGGTGCTCTCCGCGTTCTGGAAGGCGCGCGACGGCGAACCTTCACCTGCCGCGGAGCCTGCTGTTGCCGCGGAGCCTGCTGTTGCCGCGGAGTGCGTCGCGGTGCCGAAGGCCGCGCGCGCGAGGACGAGCGCGCAGGCGAAGCCGAAGGCGCGCGACGGCGAGCCTTCACCTGCCGCGGAGCCTGCTGTTGCCGCGGAGCCTGCTGTTGCCGCGGAGTGCGTCGCGGTGCCGAAGGCCGCGCGCGCGAGGACGAGCGCGCAGGCGAAGCCGAAGGCGCGCCGCAAGCGGCGCTGATGCGAGGCGGGCGTTGGGTGAGGCCTCCTTGGGAGGGGTCTCCGAACGGGTCAGACTAAAGACCATGTACGAGGCTCCCAAGGGTTCCGCTACGCTCCCTCGCATCGCAGAAGACGTCGTCCCGATCGGAGAGCTGAAGGCGCACCTCGCCGAGCGGATCCGCGACGTGAGAGCGAACCAGCGTCCGCTTGTGGTCACCCAAAATGGGAAGGCCACCGCCGTGATCATGTCGCCGGAAGAGTTCGACCGACTTACCGGGGAGGCCCGCTTCATCGCCGCCGTTCACGACGGGCTCGCCGAGGCCGATGCGGGAACGACCTTGTCCCACGCAGAGGTCGTGACCGAGCTCGACGCTCGCGCCGGCAAGCGCGCGAAGCGCGGGAAAATGACCTGACGCCAACGGGGCGGCCCAGGGGGGCCGGTCACCGATGGGGCCAGCCGCACTCGACGAGAAGCCAACCGTTGTCGCCGAACCGCATCATTTTCATGGTGAGGTCCTTCTCACGTTTCTCGCCATTCCCGACGCTAGCGAGGACCTTGACCCGAAACTTCTTGAACTCCATGGAAACCTTGGTTTTGCAAGACTTGCCCTTTGCGGGGTTTGCTCCGGTCCTCATTGCTTCGGCGACCTCGTCCGCGTAACGCCACGCGTATTCGTGTGCATCGAGGCGATAGGTGTCGCCCGCTGAAAAACTATGATTTCTAGTCTCTTGAATACCGGTCAACTCGAGTGTCGTGTCGGTTCCTTCGGGATTCGAAAGTGCCGCTCGGATGCAGTCGTCCCGCCCTTCCTCTGTGCGCCTTAGGACGAGATCGAGGGCTCCACTTTCACAATCCCAGGAATGTCGAATGAGCTCCGAGCTGAGCCACAGCGATTGCAACGCGTTCTTGTCGACCTCTTCAACCGCGACGAGTGCGGACTTTGCAACCGATTCCGGCGACGCATGGTTCGATTTGCACCCCGTTTCGGTCAGCAAACCTGCGACCAATCCTACGGTACCCACGATCGTCCCAACGCTCTTCATTCGTGTCGTCCTTCCGTTCGTCAACGCTGCGAGCTCTCGCGGCTCGCCGCGTCGGGAGGACGCCCGGCCGCGCACATGGCGGCGCAGACCCGACTCTCTTTCTTTCTTTCGTTCAAGGACCTTCTGAACTCTCCGAACGAGCTGCGTAAACGCGGGGTTCGTGGCCCTTGTCTTCCTCCGCGAGCTCGCGTCAAACCCG
>VGRJ01000194.1 GCA_016875405.1 Deltaproteobacteria bacterium
CGACGGACTCCGGCGCGAAGCCGTCCGTGCAGCCGTAAGCCCCGAACGCCAGCACCAGAAAGAACGAGCGATGTCTTGCGCGCATGGTCACCATGGCGGCACGCACCGTACACGCGATGACGAGCTTCGGGGGAGGTGCCGTGTCGGTGTGGGGCGGATGTCAGGGGGCGCGGCGCGTCGCCGACGTCACTCGGCGGCGGCGGGCTCGGGCCACTCGGCGATCGGTGCGACGCGGGACTTCAGCAGCGCGATGATGTCGTCTTCGGTGCGAGCGACGCCATCGAGCGTGACGTAGCGCCGCGCGAGCGTCCTCCAGCTCCCCGTCCAGAGCAGGAGCGACACGAGGAAGAAATCGATGCCGCGGAAGACGATGGCGCCCGCGCGAGCGTAGCGCTCGACGTTGTCGAGCAGATCCTGCGGCATCTCGGTCCAGTGGCGGCTCGCCTTCAGGTGGTGGCCGATGTGGTAGCCGTCGTTGAACGCGCGCTGGTTGTAGCCGCTGTTGATGCAGGTGATCGAGTTCGAGAGGCCATCGTTGTCGCGGGTGACGTTCAAGAAGGCGTGCTGGCCCCAGTTTCCGACCATCATCAGGAAGCGCACCATGAACGTCGGGATCGCGAAGGCGACAAGCCCGAAGCGCCAGTCGACCCAGAGCGCCGCGCCGACGACGGAGAGGTGCACGAGCTCGCCGCCGAACGCGCGCCGGGCCATCCGCGTCCGCCGCTTGCGGAGCAGGTAGGCGGTGAGCTCGCCGAGGATGAAGAGGAAAAACCGCCCGAAGTAGACGAGGAAATGCACGAAGCTGTCGCGGCGATAGCGCATCGTCGACGACAGATCCGACGGGAGGTTGTCCTCGACGTGGTGCATCCCGAGGTGGTGCTGCCCGTAGCCCGTCGGGATCCCGAGGAGCAGCGACATCACGTAGGGATGCAGGAAATCGAGCCACTTCGGTCGACGCAGAAACGGCCGGTGCATCGTGTTGTGGAGCATCAGGATCACCGGCGCCGAGTACCAGCCCCACAGGGCCAGGTAGCCCGTCGCTGCGACGAGCGGCGGGACGACCTCGGTCCGGAGCAGCGCTCCGAGCAGCGCCATTCCCCCGCCCATGGCGAGGAGCACCTCGAGCGTCAGCCGGACGAACACCTCGTCCCGCGGATCGTAGAGGTGAGCGCGGCACCACCGCGACAGCGGGCCGTCCGCGAAGCGCGGCGCCTCGGTGGGGTCGGTGAGCACGAGCGCTTCCGCCATGACGACGGTCGCATAGCCGAAGAACGCCCCGAGCGCCACCGAGGAGCCCCGCGTCCTCGTGACCACGGCCTGGTTACACGCTTGACCCCCCGCAACCGTCGCGACTACGGTGCCGACGGAATTTTCTGGGGGCCGAGGGATGACCTTCTCGCGCACCTCCGAGATGAACACCGTTCGTTTCAGCGCAAGGAGCTATCAGCATCATGAAGTCGACCCTCTACACTTCCCTCGCTTCGACCCTCGCGGTCGCGTTCCTCGCCGCGCCGGCGCTCGCCGACGAAGGGGAGAGCAGCGCTCCGGCCGAGGGTGCCTCGAGCACCAAGGCCGAGCAGTCCGCCGCCGACGACATGCAGTCGTCCTTCGAGCGACCGCTCCTCATCCGCGTGAGCGCCACGAACTCGACGAACATGCCGGGTGAGGCGTTCGAGACCGTGAAGGCGGCCGTCGAGCAGAAGCGCATGGACGTGCGGACCTTCGCGGTCGACTCGGACGAGACCAAGGCCTGGTGTGCCTCGAGCGCGAAGAAGGCCGAGGAGAACGCCGGCGACACCGACGCGAAGGGTGACGCCATCGGAGATCTCGAGACGCTGAAGAAGCGCTGCTCGGCCGTGTTCACCCACACCCTCGAGGCGAGCCACAGCTGCAAGCCTGCCAAGAACAACTCCTTCGACTGTACGGTCGAGGTGACGATCACCCTCACCAAGTACAACGCCAACATCGTCGACGGGAAGGTGGACGGCTTCTCGGTCGACCAGAAGTTCGGCAAGGGCGGCTCGCTGACCATCACCTCGTCCGGCGGCGGCAACTCGAAGGACCAGGCCGCCGCCATCAAGGCGGCCGCCTTCACCGCGCGCCTGTTCGCGGAGCGCAAGGTTCGCGACGTCGAGTACTTCCAGATCAAAGCGCCGATCCAGAACGTGGTCGACGGCTACAGCGAGTTCTGCGTCGGGAAGGACTCGCTCGAGCTCGACCAGCCCTTCTACGTCCTCAAGCTGAACGACCAGGGTGAGAAGGAGCGCACCGGCTGGGGCAAGGTCCGCGAGATGAAGGACGGCTGCGTCATGACGACGGAGCTGACCGAGGCCGAGGGCAACGGCCAGAAGATCGTCCTCGGGCCGTCGCGGATGGTGAACCTGATCGGCGCCGACAACATCAAGGCGGGCATGACCGCTTGGGAGATGCCCTCGGTCGGCCTCAACGTCGGTGCCCAGATCGGCGTGTCGAACCCAGCCGCGTATAACCGAGATAGCGAAATCGAGCCGGTGTTCGGCATGGCGCCGCGTTTCGACCTTGCGGTCGAGTACAACTTGGCGCGCCATATTGGGGTCTCGGAGCTCCACGCCGCGATTCATACGGGGTTCACGCTCCAGACGAACCTCTTTGACATCGACAACAAGGAGAGCTTTTCATTCAACGTCGTCCCGACGGACATCGGAGTGACCAAGCGCTTTCAAAAGCGCCGCTTCATCTTCGACGTTGGAGCCTTCGTCGCGTACGACCGTTGGCTCGGTGAAGGGCAGGGCGAGGCCAACGCGGTCGGTGGCGCGGTCAAGCTCGGCATCGGCGCGCAGCTCTCGCCGCGGCTCATCATGCGCCTCGGTCTCGGCTTCCGCGGTCTCTACAACTTCGACCTCCTGAATCCGTACATGGGTCCTGTCGGCAACCTCGGCTTCCTCTACAACATCTGACCGCCGACGGTTTTTGAATGGCAGCCGCGGGCGACTCGTCCTAGGGGTCGGCTGCGGCTGTCGCGTTGTCACGGCACGGAGGACACATGGCTCGCTCGCGTTTGACCCTGACTCTCAACCTG
>VGRJ01000195.1 GCA_016875405.1 Deltaproteobacteria bacterium
TCGCTCTCCGAGGTCGTCACCTCGATGCTGACGAAATCCTTCTCCGGGTGCTGCTCGTCGTAGTTCTTCGTCGGCTTGACGACGACGCGGCGGCCGTCCGGCCCGTCGAGGAGCTCGGTGCAGCGCAGGTCGACCGTGAGCTTGTCGGCGTCGCGGCGCACGCACACCTCCTGGGCCTTGTCGCCGACGGTCGCCGTCACGATGCAGCGCCCGTCCTTCGCGTGGAGCGTGCCCTGGCAGGCGGTGAGGTCGAGCGACTTCACCTCGGCCTTGCAGGTCTTCTGGCGGCTCGCGTGCAGGGCGAGCTGCTCCTTGTTCTCGTCCGGCGCGTAGATGACCTTCGCGCGATCCTCGCACTTCTCGGTGGCGTGGTACTCGCGCACGAGCGCGGCCGCCGCGGTGCAGCCCGCGTCGACCTGAAACGCCTCGCCCTTCCTCACGAGGCAGTAGTCGACGAGGTCGGGCCCGTCCTTTGCGGCTCTACCGTGCGCGACGCACGAGCCGTCGGCGTTCAGCTTCTTGCAGGCCTCGTGCTCGACCACCGCGTGCTTCTGCGGGCAGGCCGGCGTCTGCCCGAGCAGCGGCTCGTCGTCCTTCGAGTCGAGCACCGCAGCCCGCGCCCCGCACGCCGCCTCACCGACGAAGGCGAGCACCGCCTTCTCCGGCGCCGACTTGCAGCCCGCGAGCGCCCCCGCGAGCACGACGAGCGCCGCCGAGGACGCGCGGCCAGCAAGCCGAGCGTGCACCCCACCACGAAATGTCTCGGCATCGACGAACATGGCGCGCAGGTTGCCCCCCCCCCGGAGGCGCAAGTCAATCGTCCACCCCCGGCGACCCGGCGCAGCGCGCTCAACGACCGGACGGAGGCGTGGCAGGACTCGAGGGCCGCTCGTCGGCCCAGGTCTCGCTCGCGGGACGCGGCCGTGGCAGCGCTCCCGTCGCCCAGGCGAGCACGATCGCGTCTTCGAGCCACGCCAACCGTTGCTCGGGCGTGGCCGACGCCCATGCGAGCAGCTGGCGGGCGCGCGTCTCCTCCCACCCCGAGGCGCCACCGTCGTCGCGGTCGTCGGCGCTCACGTCGCGCCTCCTTTCCGGTGACGCGCGATCGCCTCGAGCGCGCGGATGTCCTCGCGGTCCTGGGGACGATCGGCAAGCCGCTTCAGCGCGATCAGGTCCTCGATGCAGGCCACAGACACGCGGTGCGGCCCCAGCTCGACGACCACGGAGCGCGCGACGAGCAGCTCGAAGTCGATGGGATGCTCGATGAAGATGTCGACCTCGAGCATGGGATTCCGAGGGTCCCACATCGAGAAGACGCGCATGCCCTTTTCTTCCGCCCAGGCTCGACGGTTCGCCTCGACCGCGAACTGGGCCGCCGCGACGGGCGCACGCGGTCGAAGGCCCACCTCGCCGAGCGCCGCCATCAGGCGCTCGGCGGCCGCCGGCTGCAAGTCCACGATGACGTCGATGTCGGCGGTCATCCGCGCATGACCGTGGAGGACCGTCGCGAAACCACCGACGAGCACGTAGCGCGTTCCCGACCCGCTCAACGCTTGCAGAATCGGTGCGAACAAGGACACGGATCGAGCGTAGCCGCGGGACCTCGCCGTCGCTAGCCCTTGGGAGTGTGCTGAAGGCCGCGCGTCGAGCGAGCCGCCGCGCAGCGCGCTCAGCCAACGGACTCGCCGAGCGCGCGCTCGAGGTCCGCCCACAGATCCTCGACGTCCTCGATCCCGACGCCGAGCCGCACGAGCGACGGCGGCAGGTGCGACTGCCCCGCGAGCGCGCCGCGACGCTCGAGCGTCGACTCGACCGCGCCGAAGCTCGTCGCGTGCCGCACGAGCCTGACGTTACGACAGACGGCGTCGGCCTCGGGCGCGCCGCCGCGGACGTCGAAGCTGATGAGCGCCCCGAAGCCGCCGAGCTGCTCCCGCGCGAGCGCATGCGTGGGGTGCGAGACGAGCCCCGGGTAACGGACGCGCTCGACCCGCGGGTGCAGGGCGAGCCGTGCGGCGAGGACGGCGGCGCTCGCCTGCGCTCGCTCGAGCCGCAGCGCCATCGTTCGAGCGCCCCGCAACGTGAGGAGGCACTCGAGCGCACCCGGGGTCGCGCCGGTCCGCGTCCGCGTGCGGCGCAAGCTCTCGACGAGCGCCGCGCTCTTCGCGGAGACGACCCCCGCGAGCAGATCCGAGTGGCCGCCGAGGAACTTGGTCGCCGACTGCACCGAAGCGTCGGCGCCGAGCTCGAGCGGACGCAGGTTGAGCGACGTCGCGAGCGTGTTGTCGACCACGAGCCGCGTGTCGCGTCCGCGCTCGGCGGCAGCGATCGCGCGGACGTCGGCGACGGTGAGGAGCGGGTTCGACGGAGCCTCGAGCCAGACCATGCCGGCCGTCGCGGCGGCGCGCTTCCAGGCCTCGGTGTCCTCGAGCGCGACCCGCGAGACGCGCCACCTCCCCTTCGCCTCACCGGCCTGCGCGAGCTCGACGACGCCTTGATACACGTCAAGCGGCAGCACCACCTCGGCGCCCGGGGCGAGCTCGTCGAAGAGCGCGGCGATGGCGGCCATCCCCGAGGCGAAGGCGACGCTCTCGCCCCCCTCGAGCGAGCCGACGAGCGCCTCGAGCGCCTCCCAGGTCGGCGTCCCCTCGCTGCGCGCATACGCCCGCTCGCCGCCGTGCAGGAAGGTCGACGCGAGGACGAGCGGATCGCTCAGCGGCGCCCCCTCGCCGCGCGTCCGGCCCGACGCGACGAGCCTCGACGCGAGGGCGAGCTCTCGGTCATGCGGCGCGTGCGAGGCTCGGCTCACGGGGAGCACTTTACACCGGCCTCCG
>VGRJ01000196.1 GCA_016875405.1 Deltaproteobacteria bacterium
GCGGACGGGCCGTGGCTCTCTCGCCTCGTCGGCGGACGGGGTTGGTCTCGGCCCGCGACCTAGCCCCCGATACCTCGCTCGCTCCTTATGGCGAGCCGTGGTCGGCGTGGCGTCTCGGCGGCCAGCATGCGCTGCTCCTTGTCGGCCCACCGGGCTGCGGAAAGTCCACCGCTGCGACGGCTCTCGCGTGCTCGGCGGCTCGCCAGTGGGACGTGCTTTATGTCGCGAGCGAGGAAGGCCACTCGGTCGCGCTGCGCGAGCGCCTGAGCCGCTGCGGAGTGACGGACCTTGCTGCGAGGCGGCTCGTCGTTAGCGACGCCCGCGACCTCGACGAGTTGTCCGAGGACCTCGAACGGTCGTCGGCTCGGCTCGTCGTTCTCGATTCTGTTTCGGAGCTTCGCGCGACACCGCTCGCGGTCGTCGAGCGGCTGCGTGGCCGGTCGCTCATCGCCGTTCAGCACGTCAACGCGCGTGGCGGTGGGCTCGGCGGGCACGAGTGGGCGCACGCCGTGGACTGCGTCGTCCACGTCGAGGACGGCGTCGCTTGCCCGCGCAAGAACCGTTTCGGGGGCATGTCTCCAATCAGGATCTGGGAGGTTTCCAATGTGGGCTGATGTTCGTCGTTTTCCTTGCTTTTGCTGCGGCATGACTGGTCTTGGCGTCTGCCTCGACAAGAAGGGTCGGCCCTTCTTGAAATGCGTGATGTGCGGGTCGATCCTGTTCCCGCGCGGGGGCGAGGTGGCTGTCTGCCACGCGGTCAACATGGCCCGCCTCTGCGAGGAGAATCCCGCTCTCGCCGCAGCTGTGCGCCAGCAGGCTTTCGCGGCGGCCTCGACGGGGTCGGCTGTGCGCGAGTTGCTGCGTCCGGTTGCGCGCACCGCAGACCTCGCGCCAGTCGCGTCTCCCCTGCCGGAGTCCTCGCTGCCTGAGAGGGTCGCCGTATGAGCGCGTTCCCGGCAGGCAACCTCAAGCTCGAGGTCATCCCCGTGCCTCCTGTCGCCTCGCCGTCGGACGACGCGGCGAAGACCCCCGAGCAGCTCCGCGCCACCGGCCCCACGAGCGACGCCGTCGCTCGCGCGACGCGGGAGACGACCCAATACCAAGAGGAGCAGCAGCGACTCCGCGAGCATGTCCAGGCGCAGGAGGTCGCGCTGCGCCTGCGCGTCGAGCAGTGGCGTCTGGCTGTCGCCGCCGCTCGCAAGGCTCGCGGTGACAAACTCGTCCCGCTGGTGTCCGCCTGCGCGATGGGCTTCGCGGCGGGGCTCTCGCTCGCGGCGGTGTACTACCTCTGGGACCGCTCGAGGGCCGCGTGAGTTTCGCGTCCTCAGTCGTGCAGCCAGTCGGCACGGCGCTCGGGACGGCGCTGGCCGAGCGTGTCATCGCCCCGCCGCCGCCGCCGAGGGCCGCGTCGGAACTCGAGCTGCTCCGCGAGGAGCATGAGCGTCTCGATGCGTCAGCGCGCCTCTACTCGGCGGTGCCTCACTACGTCGCCGCCATCGTGGGTGGCGTGAGCGGGTTCCTTCTGTTTACGGCGCTCGCTCCCGCGCCCGCCTCAAAGATCTCGCGGTCTGGCGATGGTCCGCGTTAGGGTCACAAAACGACGCGACCAGCCTTGCAGGGCTGGTCGCTACCCGACCGGCGCGTAGTCGGGCGGGGAACCGCGGTGATTGGAGCACCGAGGTACATGACGATCTTAGAACGAGCGGCGTGGCCGCGCCAAGTCCTCTCAGCACCGACCTCCTGGCCCACGGCCTCACCAGCTGTGGGGGCAACCCCCGGCGTGCTCGTCACGACCGTGGACCAGGAGGCCGCTGCTGCTCTGTCGTCTGCACCTCCCACTCGTTCATCGTCGCCAGCCGTCGAGCGGTTGCGGGCCGAGCAGGATTCCGACGCCCCAGGTTCATGGGAGGGGCGGGCCGCCGGGGGTGTGCCGGGGGTGTGCGAGGCGCAGCCTCGCGAGGGGGCTCTGCCCCCTGGTGCGGGGTCTGGGGCAGCGCCCCAGATGCTGCGCGGCGTAGCCGCGGAGGCGGGCGGCGAAGCCGCTTCTTTCTTTCCTCGATACCCTGGGCATAAGTCGACACGCCCGCCGGGGGCGTCGTGAACGCCGCGGTCGGCTACCTTTCCCGCGACGAGTGGCTCTCGCAAGTCGGCGAATTGACTGAGGAACACCGCGAGTCGCGGGCTTTGGCCTACGAGCGACGGGCGGCAGAGGTTCAGCGCCAGGTGGTCGAGGTAGCCGTCGCCAGGCACCAGTATGCGGTCGCGTCGGCGGCCCTCGACGCGGACTGCGAGGCCGATTCGGTCTCGGTCATGGCTCAGGCTCTTTCCGAGGCGGAGGACCGGACGAAGTGGCATCGCCAGCGAGCTGCTGGCCAGCGGCGTCGAGTCGAGTCGGTCAGGTCGTGTGCCCAGGATGGTGTGATGCAGGTCGGCTGCACGGGCTGCGGCGAGCAGCGGCACTACATGCGGACGTGCTCGAGCAGTCTCCTTTGCTCGCAGTGCCGCACTCGCCGCAACCACCAGACGAGGCAGCGGTTCCGTCGCTCGCGCCTGGTCGCTCTCGCTGCGCTGCGACGGCGCGGGCTTCTTCACGGCTACGCTCGCTGGACGGAGAAACTTCTGACGCTGACGATCCCTCATTCAGAACTGGGGCGGCCCCTCGAGCCTGAGCGTCGACTCGCACTCTTGAAGGCGGGGTGGGTGCGTCTGCTGCGAGACCTGAACCGTCTCGTGTTCGGCCCTGCGAGTCAGGCCAAGC
>VGRJ01000197.1 GCA_016875405.1 Deltaproteobacteria bacterium
CGCCTCCTCCGCCTCCGAGACCGCGGCACGCGGCCCTTCCGCCTGCACGAGCCGAGCGTCCTCCGCCGGGCACGCGCCGGGTGTCGGTGTCGACTGCCGCGCCGCCATGAGCTGGGTCGCCGCCCCCTCGCACGCCACCTGCGGCCGACACTGTACCTGGCACGCCTCCTTCGTCGCATCGCAGCCAGCCAGCGCGTTGGGGCGGTTGCGGTTCTTCTGGTAACACCCCACGCTCGACTCCGAGCAATCGTCCTCGCAGGCGCCCTGCCGTTCTTCCGCGTTCGCCTGGCACGACTCCAATCCCGACTCGAGCTGCGCCACCCGCGCCGCCTTCTTTTCCATCGCGCGCTGCTGCGCAGCCTCCACCCGGGCCTGGCATGACTCGAGCGCAGCCTGTGCCGCTGCCAGCGCACTGGCGCCGGCGTCCGCCTTGACCTTCGCCGCCGCCACCGCCGCGCGCAGCGCCGGCAGCTCCGCCTCGAGCCGCGACGCCTCCGCCCGCAGCGCGCTCGCCTTCGCCTCCGCCAAGGCGAGCGCCCGCGCCGCCTCCGCCTTCGCCTTCTCCTCGAGCGCCTTCGCGTCCGCCCTCGCCTTCTCTTCCGCGGCCTTCGCGTCCGCCTTCGCGCGGGCCTCCGCGGCCGCCTTCGCCTGCGAGGCCACCTCCTCTGGCGATGGCCCACACGCCGCGAGCATCAGACCGAACAGACCGCACCCGACCCGACCGAGGAACCTCATCGCGCCGGACTCTCGCAGCCCGCCACGCCGTTGACAAGCATCACGAGCAGGCCGCCCACCCCCGCCGCCGCGACGAGGAGGAGCGGCCCCGCGAAGGCGAGGAGCGTTCGCGGCCCAGGCGGACTCGAGGACCGAAGCGCAGCGACCTTCAAGGTCGTGAGCATCGGACCGGAGAGGCCAACGACGGCCGCGGCGCTCACACGCCGAGCGGCACGGCCGCCTTACCGGGAGACGTGCCGTTGGCTGGTGGCGCTCGCCGGCCGCACCGAGCTGCGGCGCGGCCCTCGACAGCGGCATGACGTGGCACGGGACTCGGGATCATGACCCCGAGCCGAGCAGGCGACGCCAGCGGGCGCAGCGAAAGCCAAGGTTGTCGTTCTGGTTCGTGGGTTCGTTCCTGTTGCGGTTGGCGGAGCGGACGTTCGACGGGTCGTCGTTGTTCCAGCTGCCGCCGCGGTTGACGCGGGCTGCCTGTCGAGGCGTGACGAGAGTCATGGACTCGCCATCGGAACGCAAGCCGCTGCCGTCCGTCGTCGAGCATGCTTACGGCACCTGGCTATGGCTCGACGAGCGGGTTGCCGCGTTTCCGGCGCACGCGCGCAGACAGCTCGGCCATCGGCTGCTCGACGCGGCCCTCGACGCGCTCTCGGCTGTGGTCGAGGCTTCGTATACGCCACCGGGAGAGGCCCGCCGTGCGTTGCTCGCGCTCGCGGCCCATCGCCTCACCCTTGCGCGCATGTTGCTGAGAGGAGCCCGCGATCGACGACACCTCTCGATTGCCCAACACGAGCACGCGATGCGGCTCGTCGAGGAGTGGGGGCGGCAGGTCGGCGGCTGGCTCCGCGCGGAGACGCGCCGGTGATCGAGGAGGTCGCCTCGCTCCGCAACCTGTGGTCGGCGGCCCGACGCGCCGCGCGAGGCAAGCGGCACCGCCGGTCGGTCGCGGCGGTGCTCCTCGAGCTGGAGTCGGTGGTGCTCGACCTCGAGCGGCGACTGCTCGCCGGCACCTGGCTTCCCGGGGAACCCGGGCTCCACGAGGTGCGCGACCCGAAGCGACGGCTCATCGCGGCAGCGCCCTTCCGCGATCGCATCGTGCATCAGGCCCTGTGCGCGGTCGTGGCGCCGCGTCTCGACGGGCACCTCATCGCTCACAGCTACGCCTGCCGCACGGGCCTCGGCACCCACGCCGCGCTCGCGAGGGCGAAGGTGTGGGCTCGCGGTCATCGCTACTTCGTGCACCTCGACGTCGCGAAGTTCTTTCCCACGGTCGACCACGCCATCCTCCTCGCGCAGCTCGCGCGGCACGTTCCGTGTGGGCGCACGCTCAACCTCTGTGCCCGCATCGTCGCCGCGGGCGGCGCGGTGTCGGCCGGGCCGCGCCGACACTTCCCGGGCGACGACCTGTTCACGCCGCACGCTCGCCCCATCGGGCTGCCCATCGGCAACCTGACGAGCCAGCACTTCGCAAACCGCTACCTCTCGCCGGTCGACCACCGCGCGAAGGACCGGCTGCGCGTGCGCGCGTACCTGCGCTACATGGACGACCTGCTGCTGTTCGGTGACGACCGGGCGACGCTCGAGGGCCAGGCGCGCGCCGTCGAGGAGGCGTGCTGGCGGCAGCGGCTTCGGCTCCACCCATGGCAGGTCCGCGCGACCCGCGAGGGCGTCAACTTCCTCGGCTTTCGCATCCTCGAGGACCAGGTCCGCGTTCGCCGCACGAGCGTCGCTCGCGCCGAGAAGCGGCTCGCGGCCCTCGCCCGCGCGGTGCGCGAAGGTCGCCTCTCGGAGGAAGCCTTCGCCCTGTCGCTGCGGTCCACCTTTGCCCACTGGCGCCACGCGGACTCGTGGCGCCTCTGCGGCCGCACGCTCGCGAGGCTCGGCAAGCTGTACGACCCGAGCGAGCCGGAGGACTGGCGCGCAGGGCTCACCGACGACCAGGCCACGCCGTGACTCTCGCCTGCCCCAAACTTCCGTCTCCGTGGGCGACCGCCTCCGCTCTCGCGTCGGCGGTGCCAGA
>VGRJ01000198.1 GCA_016875405.1 Deltaproteobacteria bacterium
CAGGATTTCGGCGGAGGTCTGTGGCTCGGTCGGGGTTGGCCGGGGGTGCTCCGGGGTGAGCGCCCGCAGGGCGCGAGGGGCGCAGCCCCTGTCGCGGGGTCTGGGGCTGAGCCCCAGGTGCTGCGCGGCGTAGCCGCGGGTGGCGGGCGGCGCAGCCGCCTTCTGCGCCCGCAGGGCGTCCGGCTAGGCCTGCATAACGGGTTCTGTTACCCCCCCCCCCTAAAGGCCAATGATCTCGCGGGGGGGCGGGGGGGGCCGCGCCCCCTCCGTTGGTGCTCCGAGGGGGCGGGGGCGAAGCCCCCGCGTCGCAGGAGGGTGGCCGCGTGAATGCCGTGGTCGCGCCCCAGGCGCAGTCGCCCATCCGGTCGCGCATGCGGTGGCTCCAGCGCACGCTGCGTCCCATCCAACGCGACCGGCAGCTCGGGTGCTGCATGACGGCGGGCATGGGTCGCGAGACGGTCGAGGTCCATCTGACCGAGACGGCGGGCGGGCGGCCTCGCGCGTATTATCGGGGCCTCCATCGCTGCGGAAGTCCGTGGGCGTGTCCGACCTGCCGCCAGCGGGCGATGTTGGTCCGGTGCAAAGACCTCGAAACCGCCATCCAGCACCATGGCGTCGAGTCCTGTCTATTTTTGACGGGGACGGTCCGGCATTCTCGCCATGACGACCTCGCCCTTAACCAGCAGGTCATCAAGCTGGCCTACTCCAAGTTTCAGCAGGGCGAGCCGTGGAAGCGGGGGCGGCTGCGGCTTGGGTGGGAGCATTCCGTCATCACTTGGGAGCACACATGGTCCGCGCACAACGGCTGGCACCCCCACTTCCACGGCCTCGCCTTCTGCGACTCGTTGGGCGTGCCTGAACTCGACCGCCCCGATTCGAGTTTGTACGGGTGGAAGGCTCGGCGGCAGCAGGGCGAGGGCGACTGGGTCGTGTACGGCGTGGGGTCTGCTCGATGCTCTGCTATCGCTCGTGCCCTCAAGGAGGGTACGGCTCTCGATGACGCTGACGGTGTGCAACGTCTCGTCTCGGAGTGGGCTGTGCCCGCCTCCTGGCTCGACTGGGCGCGGAGTCGCTGGGTCCAGTCGGTGCGCCGCGCCGTCGAGCATCTCGCCAAGGGCATCGCGGACGATGAACGCGCTGCGTGGACGACCGAGAAGCTCGAGCGTTATCAGCCATCTCACGAGGTGGGGCTGGTGTTCGAGCGGTGTCTGTCGTCGAAGGTGAAGGCGTATCTGACGAAGATGGGGCTCGAGCCGGACGACGATGGCTCCGACGATGCTGTGCAGGAGCAGTTCGTCGCGGATAAGAAGAGGCGGTTCGGTTTAGACGGTGCCGGTCTTGCTGATGCTGGTCGGACCGAGTTGCCGCGCGAGGTGCGGCTCGCCCGCGAGGTCGTGAATCAGGGGCAGAAGCACGCTCGGGAAGGTTCTCTGGATGCGTTCCAGATCGCGTGGCAGTTCGCGTTGGCTTGCCGCGACCTCGCTGATGGGACCGGCGACAAACACTACGTCAGCGAGCGTCGCGCTGTGTTCCGGTCGCTATGGCAGGAATACTGTCGCGTGACCGAGGGGCTGCGGCATATGACGTGGTCCAAGGGGGCTCGCGTCGCACTCGGCGTCGCGAAGCCCGACGAGGACGACGACGGTCTTTCGGATGATGCGATTGCGGCCAACGAAGACCTGAAGGCTGGCGACGAAGAGGGGTCCGACCGCCAGGTCGAGGAGCAGAAGCCGGTGGCCCTCATCCCTCGGTGTCTGTACGCCGACCTCGTGCGGTCAGGTGCCGACGACGCTGTGCTCAGGCGGGCCGAGCCGTCTCCAGATCGGCCTCCTCTGCGTGGCCCCGATCTCGTGGCCTATGCGCTGAGTCTTTTGAGAGCCAAGGATCCAGACACGCCCGCCCTCTATCCCGTGCCCGACGAGCTGGGTCAGGGGCCTGTTTGTCTCAGGAGATCCGCGACGCCTCCTGGCCCTCGTCCCTCTCTCGTCCCGGCCCAGCGTTCTTTGCGTTTTGCCTAGGGCGCGTTGCCTTTACTGCTTTTCACGGCCAGCCCATACGAATTGCGCTGCGGCGAACAGTCCTACGGCAATCGGCACTCCGCTAATGTCGAACAGGCGGCCGCTTTGCACGGTGGGCCACAACAGGCACCCGCCTCCAAACAGGATCAGCGTCCAGCGGAGGATCTTGCGCTGATCGGTGTTCATTTCTTTCGGCGGTCGCTGCCCTTGCGACGGTCGACGTTCCCCTCGTCCCGCCACAGCGCGGCTCGCCCGGTCTTGGTCCGGCGCTCGGCCCTGCGTCGCTCTACCGGCTCGGCCTGCGCCGCATCGCTCTGGTCGTCCTCTGCGAACGTGAGCTCAAGGCTGGGGTACTTGCTCTGGCAGTAGTGGACGAGCATCGCCTCGATAAGCGCCCCGGGCGTGGCGAACCCTCCGTACTTGGCGACTGCCCTGACGCACTCGCCCACGGCTCGGTCGAGTTCGATGGTCGTCTTCGCCGTGTTCTTCAGTCCGGCTGCCTGTACCGCCACGAGCTTCCTGGCCATGGCCGCTAGCGTAGGGGGGGCGGGACACCGTTGGCTAGCCCCCTTTCTCTGGGCGGATGGCTGTGGCGTTTGCTCAGTGGAAAGAGTCCTTGTGCTAGGCCCTAGGCTCCCTGTACTCTTATAGACACACTCGCTCTTCCGCTCTCTCTCCCTTCCCCCCCCCCCCCCCCTCCCTACACCGCCC
>VGRJ01000199.1 GCA_016875405.1 Deltaproteobacteria bacterium
AACGACAGGGAGAGGCCCTTCAAGACCTCTTTGCTGGGCGGGTGGACCTTTCGGACGCCCATCATCGAGAAGATGAACTGCGGCATGGCGCCGGCTGGACTAGCGCAGTTTCGCCCGCGCGTCGCGCCCCGCACGCTCGTCGAAGGCCATCGTCATGGGCCTCCTCCAGTGCCTTGCGACTAGCCCTTTCGGTAAGCCCTGACGGCGGCCCGTCGGAGCAGCGCCTGCGCGGGACTCGTCGGATCGGTGGATGGGGCGGTCGGCGTCGCGGCGAGGTCGCCCGATTGCAGGCGCTCGCGGCCCCACTCGCTGATCATTTCGAAGGCGCGTACGCTCACGTCGAGCGAGCCGGGCGGTGGGGTCGAGCCGAGGCCGTCGACGGCGCGCTGCAGCGACTCCGTCGAGACGGCCGTGGCAGCGTCGGCTTCGGGAGGCGACGAGGGTGGCCGCTGCGTGGGCCGTCGACGGCGCTCTTCCTCGGTGAGATCCCCGCGCTCGCGGCGCTGCCGCGTCGGATCGAGCGTCGGATCACGACCGCGATCGCGCGCGCGGCTCCCCACCGGCTCGAGCTGAGCTGCCGTCGCGGCCTCGGCCACCGAGCTGCGGTCCTCGGTCTTGCCGCGCGTGAGCGGCTCGACGGGCAGCGGCGGGGTCGGGTCGAGGCGCGGGATCTGCATGGCGGCGTCGCGGTGTCCTCACGATACCACGTCGACGATCGCTCGCGAATTTCGGGCGAAGGTGGAGCGCCGCTAGCCGCGACCGCGGCGCCCCAGCCGCAGCACCATGTCGAGATCCGAGCGGCCGAGCTCGCGAGTCGCGACGAGGACCGCGAGGTACGTGAGGCCCACGACGAGCGCGGCGACCAGCGTGAACGGCTTGCCGGCGGGCAGGCTCGAGGCGAGCGCGCGACCGAGCCCACAGGCGGCGGTCGTCGCGCCCACGACCCGCGTGAAGGGCAGGAGGCCCGCCACCGCACCGGCGGCGCGGCGCACGGCGAAGGCGGCGAGGGCGGTCGCGGCGAGGAGGCCGGACGCCGTGCCGAGCGCGACGCGGACGAGCATCGCCTCTCCGAGCGCCGAGCCGCGCGCGAGGAGCGAGGTCGCGGCGAGGACGAAGGCGAGCGCGGCGACCGTGAGGCCGGCGCTCTTCCGCTCATGGCCGAGGCTCGTGAGGACCGTGGCGAGTACGCCGAAGAGCGCGAAGGCTCCGAGCCCGACGCCGAGCGGCAGCATCGCCGCGCCGCCGAGGAGCGCGTCCTCGGCCCGGAACACGAGGGCGAGCAGGCGCGCGCCGAGGCCGACGTTCACGGCGACGAACGCGCCGGCGATGACGAGGGCGAGCCTCATCCCCGTGCGCACGTAGCGCGCGACGGCCTCGCGGTCTCCGTCGCGGTGCGCGGACGCGAGCAGCGGGAACAAGACGAAGGTCACGCTGAGGAGCAGCTGATAGGGCAGGAAGCAGAAGAGCTGGGCGACGCCGTAGGCCCCGACGAGGCGATCGGCCGCGCGCGGGTCGAGGCCGGCGGCCTTCGCGGCGTCGGCGGCGAGGCGCCCGAGGACGTGCAGATCGCTCTGCATCAAGAGGTTCAGCGTGAACTGGCCGAGGTAGAGCGGCGCGAGGAACGCGAGCTGTCGCCGCCAGGTCACGCCGCCGGAGCCGGGCGCGCCGAGACCCGCGACCGGGATGGAGATGACAACGATCAAGCCGGCTGCGACGACGAAGCCGAGCAGGCTCCCCTCGACCGCGTCGAACCGCGCCGCGTGGCGACCGAACCAGTAGGCCCCGAGCGCGAGCCCGAGCGTGCGCAGCGTGGCGAAGAGGCTGTCGAGCGCGGCCTGCGCGACGAAGCGCCGCTGTCCGTTGAGCACGCCGACGAGCGGCGCGTACACGCCGTAGAGCGCGATCACGCCGGAGAGGATCCGAAACGCGGGCGTGAGGTGCTCGGCGTGGAGGGCGCGCGCGAGGTTCGGCGCGCCGAGGTAGAAGGCGAGGGCGAGCGGCTGCACGCCGAGGGCCTGGATGAGGACGCTGCGGCGCGCGGCGGCGGGGCGCTCGGCTGGCGCGGCGCCGCTCACCGAGCGGCTCACCCCCTGCACGCCGCTCGTCACGACCGGGTTGTAGACGATGGTCGCGAGCGACTGCGCGCGCCGGTACGTGCCGTAGCCCGCGCCGAGCAGGTGATTGACGAGGCTCTGCTGCGCGAAGCCGAGCACGATGAAGTAGAGCTTCGCGGCCGCGATCGCGAGGCCTCCGCGTCCCGCCTGGACCGACGCGTCGGCGGGCGCGCGCTCGCTCGAGGCGTCGCGGGTCGGAGCGTTCGCGGACATGAGACGGCCCCTTTCGCAGAGCAGCGACGCGCCCGCAAGCCTTCGCCGGTTGGTACGGCGAGTGCTGCTGCGACCATCGCAGCGGCCGGGGGGGGCGGGCGGGCGTTCGGCGATGACCTCATCGTCGCGAATGAGTCGTCGCTCGCGGGCGGGCTGCGCGGCGCTCGAGCGCGGGCAAAACCCCTTGACCTGGACGACGCGTCCGGTAATGTCCGCCGCCTCATTCCAGCTTAGCTCAGTCGGTAGAGCAGGCGGCTGTTAACCGCCGGGTCGAAGGTTCGAGTCCTTCAGCTGGAGCCACTTCATCCTACGACGCATCGCGTGCGTAGGCGGTCAACAGAGAGCCTCGGTGGTCACCCCACCGGGGCTCTCTCCGTTTTGGCCCGTGAGAA
>VGRJ01000200.1 GCA_016875405.1 Deltaproteobacteria bacterium
GAGATGCACGTCCCCGCAGGGCGTTCAGCCCAGGGTCTTATCCGGCCTCACCTCCACGTCATTGCCAAGGCCCCCGTCCCCACCGAGTTTGGCACGTTCAATATGCACGTGTTTCGGTGGAGCGGTGGAAACGTCGAGGAAGATTTGGCGAATGGCCTCTCGCCCGACCACGTCGCCATCACCCTTGGCGAGCTCGACGGCGCGGAGGGTGTGCTTGTCCGAGTTCACTCCGAGTGCCTCACGAGCGAGGTGTTCGGCTCGCTGAAGTGTGACTGCCGCAAGCAGCTCGTTGCCGCCCAGCGGGCGGTCGCCGACGCAGGTAGAGGGGCAATTTTCTACCTCCGCCAGGAGGGTCGCGGCATCGGCCTCGCGAATAAGGTCCGTGCATACGCGCTCCAGAGCGTAGGGCACGACACGGTCGATGCGAACCGCCTCCTGGGGCTCCCCGACGACACGCGAGACTACGCCCCGGCCGCATCCATGATCGAGCACCTCGGCATCGAATCGGTTCGGCTCTTGACGAACAATCCGCTCAAGGTCGAGGCGCTCCGCGCGCTCGGCGTGAACGTCGAACGGCGCGAGCTCGTGTGCGCGACGAACCCCTGGTCGGCCGCGTACCTCGAGGCGAAGCGCGATCGCATGGGTCACTTCCTTCCCCAGGCACTGCCTGCGGAAGAGTCGCTCGGTCGGTTCCCCGTGGCCGACGCCGAGTAAGCGACCCTCGAGCTGACCGAGGCCGTTTCGCCGGCTTCGTGGTCAATTGCGCGCACGGGACTATCATGCGCGCACGATGAGCAAACAGACGGCGATTGTCCTCGCGGCGGGACAGGGCACTCGAATGAAGAGCGCCCTCGCGAAGGTCCTGCACCCGGTGTGCGGCAGGCCCATGCTCGATCACGTCCTCGAGGCCGCCCTCACGGCGGGCTGCGACGACGCGGTCGTGGTGGTCGGTCATCAGCGAGAGGCGGTGACGGCACACCTTAAGGCGAGCTTCGGCGACCGCGTCAGGGTCGCGGTTCAAGACGAGCAGCGCGGCACCGGGCACGCGGTCCAGTGTGCGCTCACCGCGCTCGACGCCGACTGCCGGGTTGTCCTCGTGCTGTGTGGCGACACGCCGCTCGTCCGCGCCGACGACCTGCGCGCGGTGCTCGCGGCCCGCAAGGAGGAGGACGCGCCGCTCGCGATGTTGACGTGTCGCGTCCCCGACCCGACGGGGTACGGGCGGATCCTGCGAGACGAGGGGCAGGTCGTCGCCATTCGCGAGCACCGCGACGCGTCGGCGGACGAGCGCCGCCTCGACGAGATCAACCCGGGCATGTACGCCGTGCGACTCGACTTCGCGCGTGTCGCGCTCGCCGCGCTCGAGCCGAACAATCAACAGGGGGAGCTCTACCTCACCGATATCGTCACGGCCGCGTCGCGAATTTCGGCGGTGCGCGACGTCCCCGCGCCGCACCAGACGCTCGTGGGTGTGAACGACCGCGCTCAGCTCGCCGCCGCCGAAGACGCCATGCACCATCGCATCGCCGACGACTGGCGCCGGCGCGGCGTCACCGTTCGGACGGGGGCGCGCATCGACGCCCGCGTGACGATCGAGGTCGACGCCGTGATCGAGTCGCTGGTCGTGCTCCGCGGAGCGACGCACGTCTCCCGGGGCGCGCACGTCGACGTCGGTTGCGTGCTCGATGACGTCGTCGTGGGCCCGGGCGCGAAGCTCCTCCCCTACTCGGTCTGTACGCGCTCGAGCATCGGCGAGGACGCGCGGGTCGGCCCCTTCAGCCACCTGCGTCAGGACAGCGACGTCGGGCCGGAGGCGCATGTCGGCAACTTCGTCGAGACGAAGAAGACAGTGCTCCACCGCGGCGCGAAGGCGAACCACCTCGCCTACCTTGGTGACGGTGAGATCGGCGAAGGCGCCAACGTCGGCGCCGGGACGATTTTCTGCAACTACGACGGCTTCCAGAAACACAAAACCACGATCGGCGCGCGCGCCTTCATCGGCAGTGACTCGCAGCTCGTCGCCCCGGTGACCATCGGCGAGGGCGCGTATGTCGCCACCGGTACGACCGTGACGAAGGACGTCCCACCCGACGCGCTGGCCCTCGGTCGCACGCCTCAGGAGAACAAGGAAGGCTACGCCGCGAAGCTGCGCGGTCGCCTCGCGGCGCGGTCTCGTCGCTCTAGCGATCGAGGCTGACAGCGACGACGGCGTCGGCGTAGCGTGAGAGGCCGTGCGGGGAACCAAGTTACGTCGCCCTTCGGTCTCGCTCGGCTTCGCTGGGGCCGTGCTCGTCGTGAACGCTTGCGCCCCCGGCATCGACACGACCCGGCGCGTCCCGGTCGGCACGCTCGGCGATGATCTCTACTCGGTCGTCTGCGACAGGCTCGGAGCGACCGTCCTCGCCGAAGACCTCGAGGGGGCGTCCTATCATGGCGTCTGTCACCGCAATCTCGACGGGGTCTACGCCGACGAGGTCGACACGTCGTTGCTGCCGGTGTTCGAGGGCGAGCGAGCAGACCTCACGCGCAAGCTCGCGCTGGCGAAGCTCGACGCGCTGGTTCGTCATCGCGGAGGGCTGATCGCGGCGGTGGACGCTGCGCTGCCCGACGTCGACATCCCCGATCCTGCGAGCGGAGTGGCGGGCACGACCATCCCCCTCCACCTCGCCCTCCTCCGCTTCACCGAGCGGCTCACGACC
>VGRJ01000201.1 GCA_016875405.1 Deltaproteobacteria bacterium
CTCGCCTTCGAGCTCGAGAAGCGGGGGCCGCACCGTCCACGAGCCTCGGCGAGGGGCGGAGGGGCCTTCGTCGACGCTGGTCCGTGCTGGAGCCAGGTGTCGCCGATCCCCAATTAGCGAAGCGGATCGAAGACGATCGCCGTCGACCCCGGTGACGATCTCGGGGTCGTTGACGTCGGCGGCGTTCACGTGTTCGTCGAGGGAGGCGCCCGTCTTCGCGTGAGAGTTGGCCGCCTGCGCGAGCGCTCGCTTTGATCGAGGCCCAACAAAAAAAGAAGACCCGTCTTGCCCACGGGTCCTCTCCACGGCCGACCGTACTGCTGCCAGCCTTCTTCCCTGGTCGCACGGCGGCGGGCGTGGGGCCAGTTTGCGGCGTCGATTGCTCGAACCCGCCACCCATCGTCAATCCGCCTGTGTTGCCTGTGGCCTGCTTTTTCGGCTCTGTGCCGCGTGTGACCGCGGCCAGGTGACGTGCTCCGAGGCGTGCCGCCGTGCCCATCGACGGTGCCAGATGCAGGCGGCGGGGCGGACCTACCGCGCCTCGCGCCGAGGACGCTTGCTCGGCGCGGCCAGGCAGAAGCGGCACCGCGCGGCCAAGTCCCGTGATCACTTCGTTACGCATCAACCTGCCGTTCGCACCTTCCCCTGACACGGCCACGGCGGGGACGCTCGAGGCCCTTCCGCTGGCGCGTGAGACCCTCGTCGCGGCGCAACAATGCTTGCAACCTGCACATTTACCGAGCACGAGCCGAGTTCGAGCCGCCCCAGACGTCCGTAGTCAGGGTCGGAGGTTCGAATTGTGATTCGGTCACTCGAGGCGGTGCGTCGAGCTTGCATGCGCAGACGTGTTGGCGAGAAGCGGACGCGACGCGAGCTTGAGCGTCAACTGGCGCGCGGAGCGCACGATGCGCCCGGGGATTTGCAGGAGAACCGCGCGCAGGCTCGGCGTTGCCCACCGGGCGATCGGCGCGCATCGCGTCTGCGCGTAGAGCGTGAGGGCGTTCTGCGCGATGAGCTTGAGCAGCAGCCACGCCTCCGTCGCATCGAAGTCGTGGACGCACGCGCCGAGCGTCCAGTGGCCCTTCAGATCCCCGAACACGGGCTCGATTCCTGCACGCTTGTCGTAGAGCCGCGCGAGCTCGTCGGCGGAGTAGAGGGGCGCGTTCGTCACGTAGGCACGAGCGGTGTCGAGGCTGTCGTCCCAGAGCATTCGCTGCTTTCCGCTCTCCCGTTCATCGCGGACGGCGACCGTGCGCCAGGGGCGATCGGGCCACTTGTCGCGCCGAAACGTGAGCTCCGCGGTGCGCCTGGTCGGCTCGCCGTCGGCGTCGCGATCGACCACCTTCCAATCGTCGACGCTGGCGATCGCCCCGACGAGGGTCTTCGTCATGCGGAGCTTCACGAGGAACATGGCGCCTGCGTCCTCGAGCGCCTCGAGGAGCTCGGCGCAGTCGCCGCCCGAGTCGATGCGAACGAGCACCTGAACACCCGGTTTTTCTCTGCGAATCGTCCTCACCCACTCGGCGATGATGTCGGAATCGACGACGCCGAAACCCTCGTTTCCAGGACGCAGTCGCACCCCGAAGAGCGTTTGCGTGCCGCCCACTCGGCACGCGATCGGGTGGTGGCTGCGTCGGCCGCGGGCCCTCGGGTTGTACCCACGCTCCGCGCCCTCTTGCGAGCCGTAACGCTCGAGCACGGACGTGTCGACGTCGAGCTCGACGACGGCGCCGGAGGCGAGCGCTTCGCCACCATGGCGCGTGGAAAACACCTGGAGAGCGAGCCGATTCGCGATCGCTTCGAGCGCATCGAGCGCGCCACCGTCGACGCGCCGAAGATCGCGGTAGAGCGTGTCGATCGACGGCACCTCGCCGCCGAACACGTGCTCGACGACGGGATCGCTCGCCAGTTGCTCGAAGCCGAAAACCCGGCCCATGCCGAGCGCCGCCATCGGCACGAGCGACGCGAAGACTCGCTCCAGCGGGTACACGATCGCGGGTCCGGTCTTGAGCCCTGCGACGGCCTTCGCGATGTCGTCGTCGATCGAGCGATCCCTGCAAAACTGCGCGAAAGCCGCCACTCCGCCGAACGAGGTCATCGCCTCGTCGACCGCGACCTCGCGAATGCGAGGCATTGCTCGCATCCGGCGTCGCTCACGCTGGGCCTCGCGCCCACGCGCGCGTCCGCGGCCGGCGGTCCGGCGCCTCACCTTATGGATGATCGGGTCTGTCGTCGTCTGCTCGGGGGTCATGCCGTGTATGACGCGAATGACCCCTCAGAAATTCCAAGACGACACGATTCTGCGCGAATCGAGAGAAGCGGCCCGCGACCGGGCCTACGTGCGAAATGCAGGCTCAGTAGTCGTCGACCGCTTGCGCGTCCGCGATCGCGTGAGACGCATGGTGGAGGGTCGTTCTCGCATTCGAGGCCGCGTTCAGAGGGTCCTCGCGCTCGTCGCCCTGCTCGTCTCGTTCGCGTCGACGCGAGCGAGCGCCGACACGGTGGTCGTCGACGACGCGTTCGAGGAGATGTCCCTCGGGAAGCACCTCGAGCTCGCGTACGACCCGGGCGGCGAGCTGACGATCGACGACGTGCTCGCGGGGAAG
>VGRJ01000202.1 GCA_016875405.1 Deltaproteobacteria bacterium
CGAGGCCGAAGCGCGGGTCGAGATCGGTGGGCTTGATGAAAAACGCGAGGAACGCGATGCCGGCCGCGACGAACAGGCCGAAGAACAGCTTGATGAAGTAGCTGAGCCCCTCGCGCTTGAAGAAGAGCGGCATCGAGACCTTCGAGTAGACGGTCTGGTTCGTCGCCTCGAGGGACGGGTCACCGAAGTTGCTGTGGTAGGTGCTCGTCCCCGCGACCGCCGGGGCGGCGCTCGGCACGAAGGTGAGGACCTGAACGTCACGGCTCAGGCCCGACGACTCGACGTCCGGGACGAAGACGACATGCTCTTGCTCGGAATCGACCTCCTCGATCTCGAGCTTCACGGTGTGCTCGTCGAAAGGGTAGGCGCTTACATTCCAAAAGTGCGTCAAGTTCGCGACGACGCGCAGGTACGCGTAGTTCTCCCCGTTGACCTGCTTGATAGTCGGCTCTCCCTTCGAGTCGAGGCGCGCGTTCTTCACCTCGAACGTCTCGTAGGGCTTGAGCTCGTCCCCCTTCCAGCGGAACCAAAGCCAGAAGTCGAGGACGACGCGGTTGTCCTTCAGCGACAGCTCGTAGACCTGGTTGACGTAGAGGCCGACCGTGACCTTGACGGGGCCGGTCGACGGCTTGGGCGGCGCAGGCTCGACCGAGGGCGCCGCCGAGGCAGCCGCGCTCGCCGCCGGGAGCGCGCTCGGCGCCTCGCTCGGGGGCGAAGCGTCCGACGCGGAGGCCGAGGCGACAACACGCGGACGCTCAGAGGGGGCCGGCGTGGCGCTGGGCGTCTGCGCGTGCGCACCTCGGAGCTGTAGGGAGAGCAGGGCGAGGAGCGCTGCGATTCCGAGCACCCACGCGAACATCCGTCGCTTCGTGAACTCCATCGGGGCAAATCATCGTAGCGACGGATCAAGACCTCAAGGGGCTTTCACGGCGGGCGAGGTCGAGCGACGCCGCTTCGAGTGCGCTGAGGGCTCGCAGGTCTGCTACGTCCTGAGCGTGATGGTCATCGTCATCCGCTCGTCGTCGCTCGCGCGCGCCGCGTCGCTCGCGGTCCTCTCTCTGGCCCTCGCCTGCGCGTCCGCACCGCCGCAGTGCCCAACGCTCGCACCGACTCCCGCGAGCGCCTCGAGCCCCGCGCCCGTCGCGAGCGCTGCCCCTGCCGCATCCCTTGGCGCCGCGAAGGCCTCGACTACCGGGTATGCCGGTCTCGGCGTCGAGAGCGTCGCGCCCGAGCTTCTCGCCCGCCACGCGGCGCGCCCCCTGCCCCCGGATCAGAGCCGCCGCATCCAGGCGATGCTCGACGTCCGCGCGCCCGGACCCGGGATCCCCTCGCACGACGGCAAGCGTCTCTTCTTCGGCTGGACGGTGACGGGCACGCCGCAGCTTTTCCGGCTCGACGGACCGATGAGCTTCCCGGTGCAGCTGACGGGCGGAGAAGACGCGACGACGCTCGTCGCGCTCTCGCACGACGGCACGAAGCTCGTGGTTCAGCGCGACCGGAGCGGCGAGGAGAACCCTGGGCTCTACGTCCTGGCTCCAGAGGGCGGGGCGCTCGAGGCGATCCAGCACGCTCCAAAGGTCCAGAGCGTGTTCGATCGGCTGACGAGCGACGGACGCGGCCTCTATTTTCACGCCAACGATCGGCAGCCCGACAGCTACGCCGTGTACCGCTACGACTTCGCGAAGCGCGAAAAGACGCTGGTCTTCGCTGAGCCTGGGATCTGGTTCGTCGCCGACGAGCGCCGTACGAAGAGCGGCGAGACGCTGCTCTTCGGGAAGTCGGTCGGCAGCAACATGACCGAGTACTACGAGCTCGAGGTCGCGACGAATCGGCTCACGCCGCTGCTCGGCATCGGCGAGCGCGAAGACTACGTGGCGCGCTATGGAGCCGATGATGAGCTGTTGGTACTCACCCCGAAGCTCGGAGAGTTCCGACGCCTGTATCGAATGAAGGCCGGTGTCCTCGAGCCGGTGACCGGGGAGCGCTCGTTCGACGTCTCGAGCTTCAGCGTCGACGACGCTCACAAGCGCATCCTCTACACCGTGAACGAAGGGGGCTACCTGCGGCTCTTCGCGCTCGACGCGAAGACCCAAAAGCCCCTCGCGCTCCCGAAGCTCCCTGCGGCCGACGCCGTCGAGCTCGGCGCGCTCTCGCGCGACGGCAAGCGGGCCACCCTGCGTGTCGACACCGGTACCGCGCCGCCCGCGAGCTACGTCGTCGACTTGGACGCGCGCACCGCGACCGCCTGGCACAAGCCCGCCGCACCCGAGCTCGACGTCTCGACCTTCGCGCGCGTGACGCTCGAGCGCTACCCCGCGCGCGACGGCGCCGCGATCCCGATGTTCGTTCGGCGCCCCAAGGGGTGTGACTCGCGCGCTGCGAGCGATGGCCCGTGCCCCGTCATCGTGAGCTTCCACGGCGGCCCCGAGGCGCAGGCGGTGGCCGGCTTCAACACCCGCGCGCAGCTCTTCGTCGACGCGGGGTTCGTCTACGCCGAGCCGAACGTTCGCGGCAGCGACGGCTACGGGCGCAGCTGGCTCCACGCCGACGACGGAGCGAAGCGGCTCGCCGTCCTCACCGACATCGAGGACGCCTCGCGC
>VGRJ01000203.1 GCA_016875405.1 Deltaproteobacteria bacterium
TCGCGCCCCAGCACTTCAGGATGCCCTTCTCGAACACCGCACAGGAGTGTCCCTTGCCCGCCGCGACGTCGACGACTTGGGGCGTTTGGCATAAGCCGCCGCCACAGAACTCGCCGGTCGAGCACTTCTTCCCGCATGCTCCGCAGTCCGCGTTCGAGGTCAGCAGGTTGACCTCGCAGCCGCTCGACGCCTCGCCGTCGCAGTCGGCGAAGCCTTCGGTGCACACGCAGCTCGTGAGGTCGGGGCTGCACGCTTGGTTGGCGCCGCACGCCACCGCGCAGCCCGTTCTGCCGCCGCCCGCACCGCCCGTGCCGCCTGTGCCGCCCGCACCCACGACGCTCGTTGGGCCCGCGCCGCCCGCACCGCCCGCACCGACGGTCGTCGACGGGACGGAGCCGCCGCTCCCGCCGGTGCCCGAGGTCGAGGAGGCCCCGCTCGAGCCGACGAAGTTCTCGCCGCACGCCGTCACGAGCGCGAGCGAGAGGGTGAGGGCAGCGACGGCAGCGAAGGACCGCATGACCGTGACGTTACCAGATGGCGCAAGAAGCTCGATGCGTCGTGAGGGCCTGACCGACGCCGCGCGGGCGTTGGGGGTCTCTTTGTAAAAAGTGACTGGTCACTTTCTTTTTTACGAGCTAGGCTCGCCTCATGCCCACACGAAAGGCGCGCGCTCCACGCTCGAAGGTGGTCTCACTCGAGGCGGCTCGACGCGCCGGGCCGGGCCGCCGCACGCAAGCCGAGCGGCGAAGCGAGACGCGCTCGCAGCTCCTCGACGCAGCGCTCGACCAGCTCGTCGCGACCGGGCTCGCCTCGTTCACCACGACCGAGGTCGTGAGGCGCGCGGGGCTCAGCCAGGGCGCTCTCTTCAAGCACTTCCCGAGCAAGGCCGAGCTCCTCGCGTCGGTCGCGGAGCACCTCTTCGAGCAGCTCCGCGCGCGCTACGAGGCCGCGTTCGCGTCGCTGCCGCCGTCGAAGCGTGACGTCGCGGGTGGCCTCGAGCTCCTCTGGCAACAGATGCTCGATCCGCGGCTCGCGGCGGCGTACGAGCTCTACACTGCGGCGCGCACCGATCGTGAGCTCGGCCTGCGCCTCGCGCCGGTGGTACGGGCGCACGTCGAGCGGATCGAGGCCTTCGCGGCGACGCTCGTGGACCTCGGCGAGCCCGCCCGGGTGCGCGCGGCGACGGGCCTCGCCATCGCGGCCATCCAAGGCCTCGTCGTGAACCAGATGGCGCTCCCGGACGCGGGTCAGATCGCTCGCCTGCGCGAGGAGCTGGGCGTGCTCGCGGGGTTCATCGTCAGCGCGCCGGGGCGCGCGCGGAGGCGCCGCCATGGCTGAGCATCTCGATCCGTCGCTCGTCGCGATCCCGTTCTACGTCGTCGCGATGCTGTGGGAGGGCTACGCGACTCGGCGTCGCAAGGCGGCAGGAGAGCGGCTCGTCGGCTACGAGCGGCGCGACACGTTGGCGAGCCTCGGCACCGGCCTCGTCTCGGTGCTGACGGTCGGTCTCCAAGGGCTTGGTATCGAGCGCCTCGCCGCGTGGTGCTTCGACCATCGCGTCGTGACCCTCGGCGACGGGCCGCTCCGCTGGGTCGTCGGCATGCTCGCGTGGGACTTTCAGTACTACTGGCTGCACCGCTGGGAGCACGGCGTGCGGCTCCTCTGGGCGACGCACGTGAGCCACCACTCGAGCGAGCACTACAACCTCTCGACGGCGCTTCGGCAGCCGTGGGCGCCCTTCCTCGGGCTCGTGATGTTTCCGCCGCTCGGCTTGCTCGGTCTCGAGCCGTGGGTGATCATGACGTGCGGCGGCTTCAACCTCATCTACCAGTTCTGGATCCACACCGAGGCTGTCGACCGGCTCCCCGCGCCGCTCGAGTTTGTGCTCAACACGCCGTCGCACCACCGCGTGCACCACGGCTCGAACCCGCAGTACCTTGATCGAAATCATGGCGGGATCTTGATCGTGTGGGACCGCCTGTTCGGCTCCTTCGAGCCCGAGGTCGAGCCGGTGCGCTACGGGCTCGTCAAGAACGTGCAGAGCTTCAACCTCTTCACGATCTTCGCCCACGAGTTCGTGGCGATCGCGAAGGACGCCTGGCAGGCGAAGAGCTGGGGCGACCGCCTCCGACACGTGTTCGCGGATCCGGGCTGGAAGCCGGACGCCGAGCGCGTCGGCGAGGCCGGCTCCGGAGAGTGAGCGGCTCGGCGTCGAAGGAAGGATTGGCCGCGCATCGCTGAGCGCCGCAGGCGATGCCGCGCTCGGAGTGAGCGCGCGTCCCCGTCATGGAAACAGGCGGCGCTCGCGCCAGGGGCCTTCCCCGTCGCGCTCGAACACCAGGCGCTCGTGGAGGCGGAAGGCGCCCTCGCTCCACAGCTCGAGTCGCTCGGGCACGAGGCGATACCCGCCCCAGTGCGTGGGGCGCGGCACGGGGCCACCCTCGAAATGCGCGGTCACCTCGACGACACGGCGCTCGAGCTCCGCGCGGCTCGAGAGGGTCTCGCTCTGCAGGGAGGCGTGCGCGCCGAGCTGGCTCTCGCGAGGGCGACCCGCGAAGTAAGCGTCGGACTCGT
>VGRJ01000204.1 GCA_016875405.1 Deltaproteobacteria bacterium
CGCCCTCGTCACCAGCTCGACCGTCGTGGCCCCGCTCGCCGCCTCCGCGAAGAACCAGCGGACGACGTTCGCCTCCGCCTCCACGATGACGAGCTGCCTCGTCCGCGGGTCGGATGCGTAGCCGAGGGGCACGCGACCCGAGGTGCGGTGACCGTTGGCGCGGCGCAGGGCCCGCGCGTTCGCGAGAGGCTCGCCGATCATCTCGCGCTCCAACTCGGCGAAGACGGCCAGCGTGTTGAGCTGCATCCGGGCCAGCGCCCCCGAGTCCGCGTCGAGCGCGCCCGCGACGATGGAGAGCTTGACGTTCTGACGCTGCAGCATCGCGGAGATGCGAACCCAGTCACCGAGGCTGCGCGTGAGGCGGTCGAGCCGGTACACGACGAGGCGATCCACGCCCGGCTGCGCAACGAGCTCGACGAGCCGCTCGAGCCCCGGCCTCTCCACCGTGGCGCCGCTGTACCCCTCGTCGTGGAACCGCTCGTCCAAGGCACGCCAACCATGACGCTCATGTGCCCGAACGAAGTCGAGACACTTCTCGCGCTGGAGGACGCAGGACGCGAGGGCGGGGTCACCTCCGCCACGCACGACGGACTGGCGCGTGTAGATGGCGCAGCGAACGGGCTGATGGCTGTTGGTGCGGGCGGCCAAGGCCCCGATGCTACCGCGCGCGGTGAGCAGGTCGGACAGGTGACGTCATCCATCACCCATCAAACGCGGGTCTGCGCGGCGAACTGGGACAGCCTCGGACCACTACGTCTTCGCCGGGAACCCGAGCTCCGTCCCCACCTTCAGGCGGTCCAGGTACGCCCGGTAGGCGTACGAGCGATCGCGCCGCTTGCCGGTCATCTCGACGAGGACGCCTGCCCCCACCAGCAACTCCACGGCCCGTCCCGCGGTCGGCTTCGTGGTGTCGAGCATCTTCATGGCGGACGCCACGGTCACGATGGGATGTCGAGGCAAAAGCTCGAACAGGCGCAGCGCCCCAATCGACATGCCCTCGTTTGCGAGCACGCGTGCACGGTCCTCGGCGACGAGCGCGAACAACTCCCGTGCGGAGGCGACGGCCTCGTCCGCAATGGTGGCAACCCCGTCGAGGAAGAAGTCGAGCCAGCCCTCCCAGTCCCCCTCTACGCGAACGGCATTGAGCCGTCGGTAGTAGTCCTCGCGGTGCCGCTTGAAGAAGAGGCTTAGGTACAGGAGCGGCTTCGTCAGCAACTTCCAGTGGTCGAGCAGCAGCGTCACCAGCAGCCTTCCGATGCGGCCATTGCCATCCAGGTACGGGTGGATGGTCTCGAACTGCACGTGCAGCAGCCCCGCGCGCACCAGTGGGGGCAGCGTGTCTTCGGCGTGGAGGTACTTCTCGAAGGCGCCCAGCACCTCACCGAGCACCTGGGGCGGCGGCGGGACGTACATCGCGTTCCCCGGCCGGCTGCCGCCGATCCAGTTCTGGCTGCGCCGAACGTCGCCCGGCAGCTTCTCCGCGCCGCGCACGCCGCGCATCAGCCGCTGGTGCGTCTCGTTCAGCAGGCGCATGGACAGCGGGAGCCCGCGTGGGTTGGCGAGCTCCGCGCGCGAGTACGAGAGCGCGTCCAGGTAGTTGCAGATCTCCTCGATGTCCGCGGTCGGTGGGGCGACTACGTCCGCCTTGTCCGTCGCGTCCCCCTGCGCCTCGAACGTGAGCAGGTCCACCAGCGTGGCCTGGGTGCCCTCGATCTGCGACGAGACGACGGCCTCCTTCCGGACGAACGCGTAGATGAACCAATCGAGCGAGGGCACCATCTCGCCGGCGAGCTCAAGCCGAACGAGCGCCTGCTCGGCAGCTCGCAAGCGACGCTCGAGCGCGGGTGAGATCTCCACCGGCGGGTTCGCCGGGGGGAGCGCCATCGGGACGAAGGCGGAGACCTCTTCGCCCCCGACCGTCGTCCGCTCGTACCTTCCGGTCGTTCGATTCGCCATCCTGGCTCCCCGCTGGGAAAGGTCTCTTGACCAGCCGAGGCCCCAAGGAAAGCCCGCTTTCCCAGCGCCACCGGCTAGGAAAGAACTCTTTCCCAGCGACTCCCGCTAGTCAAGCCAGCTTTCCTAGCGAGGAGAGCACCACGAACCTGCGACCCGCTGGTCAACAGCAAGGGACCTCGTGATTTCAATAGCTTGCACGGCTTAACCCCGGCACGCCAAGGCAGTCAGTGTTTGAGCCATTTCACCCTACGACGCATCGCGTGCGTAGGCGGTCAACAGAGAGCCTCGGTGGTCACCCCACCGGGGCTTTCTCCGTTTTAGGCCGTGAGAACGCGGGGTTGCGCGAGGTGACGGTCCCCGCGCGCGCCGCGCCCTGCTCGGCGCCAGAGCCACGGCGTCTCGCGCGAGAGCCCCGGCGGGTGGCTCTGGAGGTCTGCGGGGCTCTGGGACGGCCCAGAGACGCTCAGAGACGCTTCGGAGGCGGTTACCACCAAAGAGCCGATGGTTGACGTCGGCGCGTGGGACATCGGGATGCGGGATTCTTGAGGGCTCTTGAGGGGCTCTGGAGAGCCCGCGGCCATG
>VGRJ01000205.1 GCA_016875405.1 Deltaproteobacteria bacterium
TCCGACGCGGCGACGACCGCGGCCCTCGGCATCGCCTCGATCGACGGCCTCGGGCCGCGCGGCAAGGGCTTCCACACCACCGACGAGCAGTTCGAGCTCGCCTCGCTCGTGCCGAAGACCGAGGCACTCGTGCGCTTCCTCGCGCGCCGCGCCCTCGTCGCGCCTGAAGGGCGGGCGGGCTGATGCGCGCCAGCGGCGTGGCGATGCCCCTCGTCGTGCTCGCGGCGCTGGTCACCGCCGTGACGGGCAGCGCGTGCGGGTCGGATCACTCGGGCCTCGAGCGCAAGGACGCCGCCTCGGCTTCGGCCGGCGCCGGCGGCGCGGCGTCCTCTGCGACGACGTCGGTCGCGACCTCGGGAGCGGGCGGCGAGCCGAGCGAGCCCGAGGTTCCCACGAGCTTGACGATCGTCAATGGGGTCGTCGACGAGGAGGCCGTGCGCCTCTGCCTCGTGCGGTACCCCGAGGGCCCTGTCGCCGAGGCGCCGTGGCCGTCGGGCGCCGGGCTCGCGTTCGCGCGCGGAGCCCAAGTCGACCTCGCGTCGCTCTCGCTCGGCGGTGGCGATCTCGACGTTCGCGTGGTCCTCGGCAGCGCGGCCTCCGTCGGCGCGAAGAGCTGTAAGGCGCTCGAGGATGCGCCCGGCGTCCGCGTGGTCTCGCTCGGCGTCGTGCCCGCCTCGGTCCTCGAGGCGAAGCGCCGCCTCGTCTTCGTGGCGCACGGGTGCGTCGGCGGGCCCGGTCGCGAGGATCCGTCGCAGGCGCTCGCGTGCGGCAAGGGGTACACCGCCACGACTCCGACCCTCGGGCTCGTCGCGGCGGCGCTCTCCGGGCTCGGCGCTCCCGGCGCGCTCCGGCTGCAGGCGCTGCACGCGGTCTCCGGGCTCGAGGCGCCGTCGAAGGTGTCGGTGTCGCCCGGCGTCGAGCCCCTCGCCTACCAATCGCTCGAGGGAGCCTGGACCCTCGGGGCGCTCGCCCCCACGCCGCCGCTCGATACGTTCTCGGTCGCGGACCTGGGCGACGTCGCCGCCGCGCGCCTCGCGGTCGCGGGCAACGCGGGCACCGTCGAGCTCGACTTCGCCGAGGCGCTCGCGAACGGCGGGGTGTCCGTGGCGAGCCTCGTCGACGGCGACGGTCTCGCGTTCGTCGGCGTCGGCGCGTCACCGGGCCTCACGGCAGGGTCGTGGTATCGAGCCTTCACGATGGTCGCGCTGCGAGCCTCGAACTGACCGCTTCCGCGCCGTGCTTCGGCGCAAACCCAGGTTGACGCCGGGGTCGAGTGGGGTACCGTCCGCCCATGACGAAGCGCAAGTCGAGTCTCGCGGCGGCTCTGCTGTTCTCGCTCGGGGCCTACGCCCTCTTGCCCACCGAGGCGGAGGCCGAGACCGGCGCCCTCAAGGAAAAGCCGAAGTGCGGCGTGGGGATGATTCACATCCTCGCCGGCGGCTTCACGATGGGCGACGACAAGACGACCGACAAGGCGGGCGACGTGAAGGTCGCGGAGTACTGCCTCGATCGCACGGAAGTCACCGCGTCGGCCTACGAGGCGTGCGTCAAGTCCGGCAAGTGCACGGCGACCCAAGGCGGTGACCCCGCCTGCAACGCCGGCGTCGCCGATCGCAAGAACCACCCGATCAACTGCGTCGACTGGAACCAGGCGAAGGCCTACTGCGAGTCACTCGGCCGTCGCCTGCCGACCGAGGAGGAGTGGGAGTACGCCGCGCGTGGTCGTGACGGGCGCGTCTACCCCTGGGGCAAAGACCAGCCGGCCGGGCAGCTCTGCTGGAGCCGCGCCTCCGACGGCAAGCCGAACACGACCTGCCCGGTCGCCTCGTACGCGAAGGGCAACTCTCCCTTCGGCGTCGCGGACATGGCGGGCAACGTGTTCGAGTGGACCTCGAGCGAAGACGGCGTGCACCGCGCGACCCGCGGCGGCAGTTGGGTTCTCGAAAACCCGGACTTCGTGCGCGCGGCCTTCCGCGTGAAGAGCAATCCGGCGATGCAGGACGCCGGACTCGGCTTTCGGTGCGCGTCCGCCCCGCTGCGCTGAGGCCACCGCCCTAGGATGACGCCACGGATCCGCGGCTCGTGCGGTCAGACGACGCGGGCGGCCTCGCGCTCGAGGAGCTCGGCGCGGTGCTCCCGCCACCACCGGATGGTCTCGGAGAGGCCAGCCTCGAACGGCGTCGTCGCCACGAACCCGAAGCGCTCCTTGGCGCGCGTCACGTCGAGCCTTCGGCGCGGCTGTCCGTTGGGTCGGCTCGGGTCCCAGACGAGGCGCCCCTCGTGGCCGACGAGCCGCTGGATGGTCGAGGCGAGCTCCTTCATCGCGATCTCGAAGCCGGCCCCGAGGTTCACCGGCTCGCCTTCGTCGTAGCGCTCGAGCGCGTCGACGAGCCCGCGCGCGGCGTCCTCGACGTAGAGGAACTCGCGCGTCGGCGACCCGTCCCCCCAGAGGGTCACGTCGGCGTGCCCCGCGAGGCGCGCCTCCTCGA
>VGRJ01000206.1 GCA_016875405.1 Deltaproteobacteria bacterium
CGGAGGCAACGGTTACCTCTACGAGGTGCGCCAGTCGAACGAGATCCTCTTCCGTGATCTCGTCGCGACCGAGGGCCGCCACAACTTCATCCAGAACTGGGGCTTCGGCGTCACCGGCTGCGTGTGGCTGCGCGTGACGAGCCAGGGCGGCGTCGCCTGGGTCTCGAAGAACTTCGCGGGCCTCACGGGCGCGAGCGAGTTCCATCACTCGCTCGCCCTCGGCAACCTTATCGACTCGAGCCGCTTCGACGACGGCTGGGCCATCGTAAACCGCGGCAGCGAGAGCACGTACTCCGGCCACACCGGGACCGAGAACGTGGTCTGGAACGTGTCGGGCACCGGCAACCTGCGCTCGCGCCAGTTTGGTCACGGCTACGTGATCGGCTCGAGCGGCATCAACGTGCAGACGACGCTGCAAGGCATCGTCCTCGACGGGGCGGGGACGGCCCCGGAGGACTACACCGAGGGGCTCGGCAAGGGCGCCGAGCTCGTGCCGCAGTCGCTCTACGAGGACCAGCTCCAGCGCCGCCTCGGCAAGAACTGACGTTCATCAACCGCCGTCGGAGCGGGGGCGCCGCAGCGACGAGCCGTCACCAGGACGGCCCGCCGGTCCCGCGCAAGCTCTGAGGCTCAGGGCGGCGGCCGGGCGTCCACTCGGGCGTCCTCTCGCCGCGCGTCTCGAGGAAACGCGCGAGGCGATGGAAGTCGCTGCCCGTTCGAATGAAGCGCACCTCGGTGGTCATCGTCTCGGGGTTCACGAGCTCCTTGAAGGGCACGTAGGTGAGGTCGAGCTGCCCCGTCGCGCTCACCATGTGGCCGTCGAGCCCCTCCTCGACGAGGGCGCGGTAGGCGCCGATCCCCAGCTGACTGCCGAGCATGACGTCAAAGGCGTGGGGCGGCGCGCAGCGCGACTCGTAGCCGAGCTGCACTCCGGTGACCTTCTTCTTGCGGCCGGTGCGCGCCTGGTGACGGTCCATGATCACCTGCGCCATGAGCTTGCCCATATCGAGACGGCCGAGCGAGATGTGGCCATGCTCGTCCCGCGGGAGCCCCTTCAGGAACGACTCGGGGAGCATCTCTCCGAGCCCCTCGGCGAGGACGATGGTGCCGTAGTGTTTGCCGCGCTTCTCCCGCGTAAGGATGAGGTCGACGATCTTGTCGGCGAGCGCGTCGATGTCGAGGCGCTTCTGCAGCGAGCGGGCCCCGGTCTTAGGGTCGGCGACCTCCTCCTCCTTCGCGAGCGGCCCCTCGACGTCCTCGACCGCGACGACGAAGTTCGCCTCGCCGGCGATCGCCACCCCGTAGGAGAGCCAGCCGGCCTTGCGGCCCATCGTCTCCACCACGTAATAGGCGTGCGTTGCGATCGCGTCGGCGCGGAGGTTCTGCGCCTCCTTTGCCATGAAGTCGACGGCGGTGAAGAAGCCAAAGGTGAAGTCGATGCCGCGGTAGTCGTTGTCGATCGTCTTCGGTAAGTGAACGACGGCGAAGCGCTTGGCCTCGGGAGGGAGGCGGCGCTGGTACTCGTAGAGGAAGTTGGCGGTCTTCAGGGTGTCGTCGCCGCCGATCGAGATCAGCGCGTCGATGCCAAGGTCGACGAGCGCGTTGTAGACGTTCGCGAGCGGTCGCGTCTTCTCAGGGTCGGCGAGGTCCTCGGCGCGCTTGACGTTCTTGCCGGGGTTCGCGCGCGCGGTACCGATGAGGATGCCGCGGCTGTTCGCGATCCCGCGCACGTCCTTGTCGGTGAGGACGCGGTAGTGCTCGTCTGGCAAGAGGCGCCGCGTGACGGGATGGTAGTCCTGCAGCGACGAGTAACCGTGAAAGAACCCAATGACCTCGCGGCCGTCCTCGAGGAACGACACCGCCGCCGCCGAAATGACCGCGTTCGCCGCAGGCGCAGGGCCTCCGGCGAAGACGATGGCGACGCGCTTGACCGACTCTCCCTTGTTCTCCGTACTCATGGTGCCTCAGCTCGCGGATTCGATGGTGCGCTCGCGGGCCCCCAACGGGGCCGCGCGGACGCCCGTGCTCTAGCACGCCGCGCGAGAGCGGGCGAAATGCCGCGAACCGCGGCCCCACAAAGCGCGACGCCCGGCTCGTCCTCCGCAGCTGGTAGACCGACCGGGCGCGCTCCACGCTCACGAGGGAGCGCGGTCGAGGAGGGGCACCTCGAAGGCGCCCCTGCCCCACGTGCGGCTCACTTCTTCTTACCGGCCTCGAGCTCGGCCTTGTACTCGGAGATGAGCTTCTCGGAAATCGAGCTCGGCACCGGCGAGTAGCGGCAGAACTCCATCGTGAACTCCGCCTTGCCCTGCGTAGCCGAGCGGAGGACCGTCGAGAAGCCGAACATCTCGGCGAGCGGGACCTCGGAGTCGATGCGGCAGAAGCCCTCG
>VGRJ01000207.1 GCA_016875405.1 Deltaproteobacteria bacterium
TCCATCAACAGGTGGCGGAGGGGGCGGAGGCGGCGGTGGCGGGGCGGCCGTCGTGGTCGCCTTTCCGGTCGATGTCGTCGGCGTCTTGGGCGGGGGATTCGAGCCCGGGGGCGGCACGTTGACGAGCTCCGCCGAAGGCCCTGAGGCCGCGTCGATTGTGGCCGCAGCGGTCGCGGTTGCCGCAGCGGTCGCGGACGGCGCCGCCTTGGTCGCGGTCTTCGCCTCGGTCTCGTCGTCCCCGCTCCGCTGCGAGAGCCAGAGTCCGCCGACGCCGAGCAGCGCGACGACCAGGCCGATGCCGATGATGACGCCCATGTTGCCGCCGCTCTTCTTGGGACCTTGGTATGGCATCGGCGCGTAGCCCCCTTGTGCCATCGGCGGGCCACCGTACGGCATGCCGAGCGCGCCGTGACTCATCGGCGGGCCACCGTAACCCGCAGGACCTGCCTGGGGCGCGAAGCCTCCCTGCGGCCCAGGCCCACCCGGCGCGCCGGGAAAGCTCTGCCCAATCTGCGTCGCGCCGGCGCGAGGGTCGACGCCGGTCGGCATCGCGAAGGCTTCGGTTGGCGCGACGCCGCCGGTCGTCGGAGGCGTCGTCGTCGAGGCGGTGCCGCCCGCGCCCGCGCTGAGCTCGCGGTAGAAATCGCTCGCCGTCCCTTGCCGCTCCTCACGATGCTTCGAGAGCGCGCGCATGATCGCCGCCTTCATGGCGGGGGGGATCTGCGCCGCGAACTCGCCCGTCGTTCGCTCGAATGGGAATGGCTGCGCCGTCATGTGCTGAGTCGCCCACTCCCACGGCGTGTTTGCCTGGAACGGCAGCTTGCCAGTGAGCATCTCGTACGCCATTACGGCGAGCGAGTAGATGTCGCTGCGCCGGTCGAGCTCCTTGCCCGTGAATTGCTCGGGGCTCATGTACGGCGGAGTGCCGAGGACCATGCCGGCTTGCGTCAGTTTCTGCTCTCGCGCCTGGTCGGCGGCGTCGCTCCGCTTCGCGATTCCGAAGTCGAGGACCTTCACGAAGTCCTTTTCTCCCGCGCGCTCGGTCAAGATCACGTTTTCTGGCTTGAGGTCGCGGTGCACGATGCCCTTCTCGTGGGCTTCGTGGAGTGAACCGGCGATTTGCCGCATGATGTGGTCGACGCGCGCGGGCTGCATTCCGCCGCCTTGGACGAGCACGTCTGCGAGCGGCTTCCCGTCGATGAACTCCATCGCGATGTAGAGGTCGCCGGACTCGGTCGTCCCGAAGTCGTAGAACTTGATCGTGTTCGCGTGCTCGAGGCCGACGACCGTTCCGCACTCGCGGTGGAAGCGCCCCTGGACCTGCGGGTCACGGGAGAACTCCTGCAGCAGGGTCTTCACGGCGACCTGTCGTACTGCAGTCCCCATTTGCTGCTCCGCGACGTAGACGCGGCCCATGCCGCCCTCGCCGAGCAGCCGCACGATCCGGAACCGGCCACCCACCAGCGTTCCAATCATCGGGTCGACGCCAGTCGGGGCGGGGATCGGCAGCTGCGCGCCGCACTTGGCGCAGAAGCGCGCTCCCTCGAAGTTGTCGTGGTCACATGCGGGGCAATTCATCCGGCGAGGCTCCTCAGGGCGGTGCGCGTCGTAGGTCTCTGCAGGCGCGCGGGAACACTCGCAGCCTTGCCGCGCGAGCGCAAGCGCGCGGCTCGCTCGCGTCGGTCCATCCGAGGGCTTGACACGTGACGGGCCAGGCGATAGAAGCGCGGCCCCGTCGTCGGAGATCGAAGCACCTCAAACGAGGTGCGCTCATCTCCCACATCGGACTGTTCTTTTTGAATGACTTGGCTGGCGTAGCTCAATCGGTAGAGCACCGGTTTTGTAAACCGGCGGTTAGGGGTTCAAGTCCCCTTGCCAGCTCCACCGGCCAAGGCTCGCGCGGGCCGCTTGAAAACCTACCTGAACGGAGGCTTGCCCGAGCGGCCAAAGGGAGCAGACTGTAAATCTGCCGGCAATTGCCTACGGTGGTTCGAATCCACCAGCCTCCACTGGAGTCCCCTCCGCGGGAGTAGCTCAGTTGGTAGAGCTCCAGCCTTCCAAGCTGGTTGTCGCGGGTTCGAACCCCGTCTCCCGCTCCGCGGCAGTGCCGCGACAGCTTACGCTTCCCTTACCCTTGATTGACTTGAACGACACGTGACGGCTCGCGAGGAGCGGAGCGCACGAAGGTGCGTGAGCCCCGAAGCGACGAATGCCCGAGGAGACGGCCCGAGCGCCGCGCAGTTCGACCCGAGGAGGGTCGGGATGCAAGGCGCCGAGGAGCGAGGAGCGTAGCGCACGAAGGTGCGTGAGCCCCGAAGCGACGAAGGCTACGCAGCAGGCAGACCCTGATCGGGTCGGAATGCCCAC
>VGRJ01000208.1 GCA_016875405.1 Deltaproteobacteria bacterium
GGAGGAGGGCGCCGCGGCGGTCAGCGTCGAGTCGGCGGAGTGCGCTCACTGGGTGGCGCTGCTCGCCTACCTCCCCGCGGCCAGCAGCATCCTGCGTGCCCTCCGCGAGGACGTCGCGCGCGACACCGAAGGCCAGCTCGTCGTGGCAGAGCTCGAGGCCGCCCTGAAGCTCGTGACGGCACCGCCCGGCAAGACGCCGTCGCTCGCCGACAGGAAGCTTGACCGCTATACCGACCTTACGCTCGCGATCGCGCGGAAGGTTCAGCTGCCGGACACCGATCGCCTGTGGGTCGCCAGGGCCGCGCGGATCGCTCGAGCCATCGGCGTCGCGCCCGACGAGGTGTCGGACCGCGAGATCGTCGAGGGCGTCGCGATTCCGTACGCGGCACCAAGCGCGCTCTATCGGAGGTACCTCGCCGATGTCGACGCGACTTACCGGAAGCAGCAGCTCGCGAAGAACCGCTTCGTGAAGGCAAACCTCAGGCTCGTGGTGTCGATCGCGCGCCGCTACAACCGCGGCAAGATGCCGCTCATCGATCTGATCCAGGAGGGCAACATCGGCCTGATGAAGGCTGTCGAGCGCTTCGACCACCGTCGCGGTTACCGCTTCTCGACGTACGCCTCGTGGTGGATCCGTCACGCGATCAACCGGGCGCTCGCCGACAAGGGGCGCGCGGTGCGCATCCCCGTCCACATGCTCGACACCTACAACCGAGTCGCTCGCGCCACGCAGGCGTCGATCGCGCGTGTGGGGCGGGAGCCGACGATCGAAGAGCTCGAGAAGGCCACCGGCGTCGCGCGCGAGAAGCTCGACAAGGTGAAGAGCTTCAGCGCGGAAGCGCCGTTCTCGCTGGATCGCCCGGTCGGCGACGAGGACGGCCGTAAGTTCGTGGACTTCCTCGAGGAGGAAGACGCGCTCTCACCCTTTGACACGCTCGCAAACGAGTACTGGGGAGACGAGGTCAAGCGGCTCCTCACCAAGCTCTCTCCAATCGAGTCGAACATCATCCGCTGGCGCTTCGGTCTCGACAACGAGAGCGAGCTCACGCTGAAGCAGATCGGTGACAAGTATCAGCTTTCCCGCGAGCGAATCCGGCAGCTCCAGGAGCAGGCGCTCCAGAAGATGCGGCGACATATGCGCGACTTTAGCAGCTGACCGCCCTCTGGCGCGGCGTGGACCGTCGGCCCCTCTCGCTTCAGCGAGCAGGGGTCGACGCGTTTTCGGCGAGCACTCCAACGACCTCGTCCAGCGGCTCGCGGAGCGCGGTCGCCGCGTCGGGGACCTCGTTGGCTAGGAGCGCGAACGCATACCAAGGCTGACCGTCGGAGCCGAGCACGTAGCCGGAGAGGGCGCTCACCATTCTTAGCGTCCCGGTCTTGGCGCGGATCGAACGGGCCGCGGTATGCGCCTGGAACCGGTTGCGGAGCGTGCCGTCGACGCCGCCGATGGCGAGTTGTGCAATGTACTCGGGCGCGACCGACGGGTCCTTCGCGGCGGTGACGAGCAAGCTCGTTAAGAAAGAGGCGGACATGCGGTCGGCGTCGAAGAGGCCGGAGCCGTTCGACAGCTTCACGCCCTTCGGCTCGACGCGCGCCTCGAGTAAGAGGTCGGTGACGCGCATCCTCGCCGCCTCGAAGCTTGCGGGCCCCGACCGCCCGCCAAGCCCCTTGAAGACCATCTCGGCCTGAAAGTTGTCGCTGTGCTTGCCGAGGCCGAAGAGCAGCTTCGCGACCGGCTCGGAGCGATGGAAGGCCAGCAAATCCTGTGGAATCGGGTGGCCTCGGCGCACCTTCCCGTGCACGTCGATCCCGAGCTCGCGGCACACATCACCGAGCGCGTGCCCGGCGAGCCACGCCGGGTCATCGACGCGGCGCCAGACGGTGATCGGGAGCGCCCCCTCGGGGATCGAGCCAGACACCTGAGCGAGCACGCGTCCCTCCTTCAGCGGCATCATCTCGACCTGGACGCTCTCGACCGTCCCTTCGTCCGCGGTCACGATCGCGCCGGCGACGTCCACCGCGCTCGGTGGGACGACCTGGACGCGCGCCATCTGGCCCTCGAAGCCGGGGTAAACCGAGACATGAACGGTGTTCCCATCGAGGGCCGTCGCGGAGACTGGCGCGCGGAAGCTCGCCCACTCGTCCGGCTGCTGCTCGAACGCCGGCGGGACCTGCTGGTCGTCGAAGCGGCTCTGATCGACCACGATGTCCCCGACCATGCGGACGCCGGCGCGGCGTAGATCGGCGACCATCGCGTACAGGTGCCCATGCTCGAAGTTCGGGTCGCCCTCGCCT
>VGRJ01000209.1 GCA_016875405.1 Deltaproteobacteria bacterium
GTCATCGTGCACCCGCCGACTCGGACGACGCGACGCGAACGCGTAGTAGCCCTGTCGCGTCACACCAAGTAGTCGACACATCACTCCGACGGGAAAGACACCCTTCTCCGCGTGGATAAACGAGAACTTCACTCGCTTTCCTTCGCGAAGAAGGTTGCAGCTTTTTTAAATTGCCCGATCCATCTCGAGCTGTTCGTTCTGCTTTTTCAGCTGCGCGACTTCCCGCTCGAGCCGCTGGATCGTTTCATCCGGGCTCTCGTGCTCGCGCGGAATCGTCGGTTCCCGACGCTGCCTCTTCGTTGCGCGTCTCATCTCGTCATCTCTATACCAGCCGCGAAGCGTCCAGTGGTTGATGCCGAGGTCGGTCGCGATGTCACGCAGCGACCGGTTGCTGCGGCGAAAAAGCGCGACGGCGTCTGCCCTGAATTCGGGCGAGTAGTTCCTCATTCCACGCATGGCGTTCTCCTTTGCGTGTCAACGGAACCGAGGGAGGTTCGCTTCGTTCGGAGACCCCTCCGTCCTCCCTCGCTTCTTGCCCCCTCCCGCGATGGGGAGGAGCGGCGCGGCCTAGACGCGCGACGCGGACGCCGCGCAGCGTGCGCGAAGCCTCACGAACCCGCACATCTTGACGCGGGGCGAATGGAACCCATGGTGTGTGGCCATGGGCGACACGTCGAGCATCGGGGATTCGGTTGCATCGGAGTTTGCGGGGGCGGAGCTTGGTGACGCGAGGAGGACTCGGCGTCTGGTGGAGGTGGCGACTGCGGTTGCACGAAACCCTGGCCTGAGCTTCCCGAAGGCCGTCGGCAGCGACGCCGCACTCGAGGGCACGTATCGTTTCCTCGGCAATCCCGAGGTGACGACCGAGGGCATCCTCGAGCCGCATTTTCGCGCGACGGCGGAGCGCGCCGCGAGCCTCGATGAAGTGACTGTGGTGCACGACACCACCGCGTTTACCTTCGGTGGCAACACGCGAGAGGGCCTCGGACTGCTCAACAGCAAGAAGACGCAGGGCTTCTTCGCGCACGTTTCGTTGCTGTTGAAGGCCGGCGAAGACCGCTTGCCGCTCGGACTCGCGGCAATGAAAACCTGGATTCGGCCGCAGAAGAAGGTTCGTGCGCGACCCGATGAGCGCACCAAAGACCCGGCGCGAGAGTCGAAGCGCTGGTTCGAGCAAGTAGACGTCGCCGAGTCGCGGCTACCGAGCGGCGTTCGCGCGGTCCACGTGATGGACCGCGAGGGCGATGCGTACGAGCTCTTCGTGCACATGACGAACTGTCGGTCGGCGTTCGTCGTGCGCTCGGCGCATGACCGATTGCTCGAGCCTTCGCAGCGCGAATTCCTTTCCGACGTGCTCGCGGGACTCGAGGCGCAGTGCGAGCGCGAGGTGCCGATCGCGTCGCGCGTAGCCTCGGTGTTCGCTCGTGCGCGACGCATCCATCCAAAGCGCGAAGGTCGGATCGCGAAGCTGAGCTTCGCGGCCACTCGCGTGACGATTCGTCGCCCGCGGTACGCGCCGCGCGAGCTGCCCGACCGAATCGGAGTCAACGTCGTGCACGTGCGCGAGGTCGACGCGGTCGATGCTCCGGTCGAGTGGATCCTCTTCACTTCGGAGTGCGTCGATACCGCTGCGGACATCCTGCGAATCGTCGATATTTATCGCTCGCGCTGGACGATCGAGGAGTACTTCAAGGCGCTGAAGACAGGCTGCTCGTTCGAAGAGCGGCAGCTCGAAAGCTTGCACAGCCTCACCAACGCGCTCGCGATCTTTGCTCCGATCGCGTGGCGCCTGCTCTTGCTCCGTACGCTCTCGCGCAAGGCCCCCGACCAGCCTGCGTCACTCGCGCTGACCGACACTCAAATCGATGTGCTGCGCGCGGTGAGCAAGCGGCCGCTGCCCGAGAACCCAAGCGCACGCGACGTCTTGCTCGCGGTCGCGGCGCTCGGCGGGCACATCAAGAACAACGGCGACCCAGGGTGGCAGGTCCTCGCACGCGGCTACCACGACCTGCTCCTGCTCGAACTAGGCTGGCTCGCGCGCGCTCCGAGATCCGATCAATCGTGAGGCTCTGAGCACGCTGCGCTTCGGTCCTCGAGTCCGCCTGGGCCGCGAACGCTCCTCGCCTTCGCGGCGGTCACGCGGGAAAGCAGCGCGCTCGGCGTGTGAGCGCCGCGGCGGGTGTTCACG
>VGRJ01000210.1 GCA_016875405.1 Deltaproteobacteria bacterium
TCGGACACGGCCAAGATCACCGGAGAGAAAAAGATCGCCCAGCCGGCATTCGACCCGAGCTACTGCGGCGCGGGATCGAGGCGTTGGCTTGGCTATCACACCGGCACGAGCGAGGCGCACCTCGCCTACTCCGACAATGGCTGGTCGACGAAAATGGAGGTCGACGGCGACGCGACGACCCAAGGGATCCAGCCGCTCGACGACACCGCGAAGTTCGTTTCGGTCGACTGCCGCAACAAGGCGGTGGTGGCGTCCTGGGGCGATTGGCCGACCAAGGCAGACGCCTCAGCCCACCTCGACGAGACGCGCGAGCTCGGCGTGATCGCTTCGTGCGACGGTGGCTCGAGCTTCCAGAAGCTCGAGCCCGCGCCCAATGAGGGAAGCCAAGGTCCGGCTGGCGTCGCGGTGAGCGGCGACGGCGGCAAGCTCGGCGTGGCGTGGAAAGCGCCCAACCTGTTGCGCTTCGCCGTGTCGAAGTAGCGCCCGCTCCATACCCCGCACCTCGGCGAGCCGGCGTATCATGCCATGCACGATGATCGCGGCATGGCATGCAGCACTGGTGTTGGCGAGCGCGCTGGCACCGAGCAGCACGATCACGGAGCCTCGCTGCCAAGCGGGCAGCGCCGCCGATGAAGCTCGCACGGGCAGGCTGCTCGAGCGATTGCGGCGAACCCAGTCGGGCCGCGCGCTCGTCGCGGCTCGTTTCGATCGGCCGATCTGCCATGCGGCCGGCGGCGAGCCCGGTATTTCCAGCCATCAGATCACGCTCGACTTCGCCGATGACGAGCGCGTAGGGAAATCGAAGTGAAAAATGGGCGATGCCGAGCACGGCCGAAGCTGCGTCGCGATGAGCTGGAGCGCGGATTTTCGTTGCAGCGCGTTTGGCGGTTGCGGTGGACGGTCGAGTAAGAGGGCATGATGCTGCTGAACCGGAGCAACGGACGAACGGGTACACGGCCGAACTGGAGCTTGCGGCAACGGTGGCGGTGGCGGTGGCGAGCGCGGCTGTGCGTCAACCGGCGGGCCGGAACGGCAACATCAATTGGCCGATGGGTGGAGCGCGAGGGCGAGGTGACGGCGGCGGGGCGAGGCCTTGGCGCGCCAGCAAGCGGGCGATGTCGTCGGGCTTGGTGGCGACCTCGAGCCAACGCATCGCTCCGGAGCACTTGGGGCAGACGGTAACGTCCTCGAGAAAAACGTGACGGACGAGCCAGGCCCATGGCTTTCGAACCAGGCGGAGCTCGTCGTTGTCTTCGAACAAGTGAAGCTGCTGCGGTGGCGGCGCCGGTGCGTCGTCTGGCGGATCGGGAACGACTTCGCTGCGGAGCTTGGCGTGTGAGCTGAAGAGGCCGTAGTAGCGGATCATGTGGAAGCCTGGAGCGGGCACCATCGCGCACAGGCGTGCGATCAGGTCGAGCGGTTCGAAGTCGAGCGCGACGGTGCCGTCCTTCCAGGGCTTCTTCATGGTGTAACGGAGCCGGCCGTTGTCGAGCTGGCGTAACCGGTCTTGGGCGATGGGAGGCCGGCCGAGGTAGCGGCAGACTCGCTCGACGCGCTTTCGGTCGTGACCATCGAGGGCGAGGCCAGCATGGACGTTGAAACCCATCACCTCGGCGACCGGCTCGCCGGCGCGTTCGAGCTCGGGACGCAACAAGCGCAACGTGGGTTGACCGGCGCGCTCGCCGAAAAGACCCATGCCTTGCAACGCGGCGCCGTAGCAGGCCGCGAGTGCGGGCTGCCGCTCGGCGAAATCATCGGGCTGGTCTTCGGAGGCATCGGAGGCGCCCTCGAACAGGCCTTCGAGCGAGCGGCCATGCCGCAAGAGCACCTTGCGCACCTTGAGGGCGGTGCGTCGCGCCACGTTGGCCACTTCGGCGGTAGTGGGCGCGGGCAGCGCGCGGAAACCGAGCGCGCCGTCGTCCATTTGTAGGTACACGCCGTCGAGCGAGAGCACGTGACCATGAACATTCAGCCGCAAGGCGGAATCGAATCGCTGCACGAAGCACACCGCGCCGGTGTGCGCCTCGGCGACGCTGCCGAGGCCGAACACGCGCTTGGCACGACGGCGCAGCGAGCGCATCACCTCGTTGACGAAAGCGCCGATGACGTCGGCGCACAGCTTTCGGTCGTAGC
>VGRJ01000211.1 GCA_016875405.1 Deltaproteobacteria bacterium
GCGACGAGCGGCGCTGGTGGCACGTCGAGCGGCGACACCACGATGACCGCTTCCTCATCGAGCTCAGACTCGACGAGCGCGAATGCCTCGACCGGGTCGAGCGGACAGGGGGATGAGGTCGATGCCCTCCCCGAGCTCGCGGCGAAGTCGGTATGTGGCGCGCTTTTTCGCTGCTGCGATGACAAGAGCGTCACGAACTTCTTCGCGATCATGGTGGCCGACGAGCGCCTTGCTGGCCTCGCGTCATCGTTGCCTCCAAGCGCGACCCTCGCGAATGAGGCCGCATGCGTCTCGGTACTAAGCGACGTGTTCGCGATCGCTCCGTTCGCCGACTGGATGGCCGCAGTCAAGGCGGGGAGCGTCGACTACCTCCCCAAGGCGGTAGAGGCCTGTTCCGCCAAGCTCGCAAGCGCGGCGTGTGGCGCCCCAGTGGCGAGCGCCCTTTACGACGGGAGCTGCTTCGGATTTTCGGCACCGGCCGGCGGCGTCGAGCAGCGGACGATGTTCGCGCGGACCGATTCCGTCGGGGCAGCGTGCGCGCCCATCCGAGATGGTGTCGGCTCGACGCTCTACGGAAGTTGCGACCCGACGAAGGCGTTCTGCTGCTACGACGATCCGGCGAAGCCGGGAGTCTGCGGGTTGCCCTACGACGCGGAGGGGAAGGCGCGCAAGGGCACCTGCAAGGCCACAAGCGCGCTCGGAGGGCCCTGCGAGTTTCTGAAGAACGTACAGCTCTGCAAGACGGGCGAGACGTGCGAGACGTCGACCAACAAGGGGAAGTGCGTCGCGTTAAACGAGGGCCCTCTCTCGCTCGGCGCGAAGTGTATGGACGACAGCTTCAACCTGTTGGGCGTATGCGTTGACTCTTTCTGTGACTTGCTTGGTTCAAAGAAGTGCGAGGCGCTGAAGGCCGACGCTGCAAAGTGCACCGGGCCTGACCAGTGCGCCTCCGGTAGCTGCGAGAAGGGCACCTGCGGCGCGACCACCTTCTGCAAAGGCTGACACACGAACGCTCGGGGCCCCGGCGTCGCGCGACGTCGGGGCCGTGCCCAGCGCGGTCGCTCAGCGCGCGCGCAGGTAGTCGATGAGCGCGCGCTTCTCGTCGAGCGACAGGTCGTCGCAGGTGAAGGCGTGACCGCCATCCCGGTAGGCCGGCTCGGTCACCGAGCCGCGAGGCCCATCGACACAGAACAGCGCCTCGAGCGAGTCCACCGAGCCGTTGTGCAGGAAGCGCTTCATCGCCCACGAGCCAACGAGCCGCGGCGACTTGATGCCGTGCGACAGCGTCTCGCCCGGCTCGAGGGTCGCGCCGCAACACGCCTCGCCCGACATCGTCGGGTCGAGCCACTTGGCCATCTCGGCGTCGGTTCCGATCTCGGAGAAGGCGTACGTCCGCGTACCGCTCCCCGCAGGCCCGGAGTGGCAGTCGACGCAGCCCTTGGTCGTGAAGAGCGCCTTGCCCTCCTCGACGGAGGCGGGCGCGGGCGGCGACGGGTTCGCCGGCGCGCGCAGCGTCTCGATGTACGCGGCGAGCGGGGCGAGGCGGTCCTCGGGCCACTCGGCCGGGTTCCCGCCTCCGAACGAGACGAACTCCTTCAGGAAGTTCATCACGCTGTGGACCGGGCCGCCCCAGCCCAGCATCGCGTGGCTCATGCCGGCCGCCTGCTCGGCGTCTTTGGTCGGGATCGACCAGAGCGCGCTGATCTTGCTGACGGTGTGAACGCCGTCGTCGATCGGCAGGGGCGCGATGAGGAAGTCCATGGTCCCGGGCTTCCACGACGCGTAGTGGTGCTGCACCGATGCCGGGAAGCTCGGAATGTCGACCGAGACGAGGCCAAGGAGCGAGCCGAGCATCACGAGCTTGAGCCCAGGTGTCGCGTTGAGCTCGTCGACCATCGGCTTGACGCGCGCGACGGCGACGGGATCGTGAGTCCCAGCGTCGGCGATCGCGATCTGCGGGAAGAGCGCAAAGGCGAGGTTTTGCATGCCGTAGTCGTAGTCGTGGTTCGGCGCGCCGACCGCGTAGCGGCCGTCCGGGAGCTTGCCGAAGTGGCAGCTCGCGC
>VGRJ01000212.1 GCA_016875405.1 Deltaproteobacteria bacterium
GCACGGCGAGCGCCCGGGCCACCGCGAGGTAGTGCGTCGTCTCGCGACGCGACGCCAGCTGAGCGAGGTGCGCCTCGAGCGCGGCGACCAGCCCCACGGGAATCGGCACCTCGGGCTCGTCGTGGCGGTTCGACATCGAGCTCGCGCTCAGGGGACCTGGACCATCAACGAGTGGCGGTACGGGCAGGCGGGACAAGCGTTGTTGAAGAAGAAATCTGCCTTGCCATCTCCGTTGACGTCCCCGACGGCCGAGAAATTCACCGACCCCTTGGGGTGATTCGCGATCTGCGGGTCGTTGACGAGCGACGGAGGGAACGGCACCCGCACGCAGCGATCGAAGCGCGGCGTCGCGTCGTGGTTGTGGGTGCGCAGCTCGATGAAGCCGAGCTCTCGGCTACCGGTGGCGATCACGGCTTCGCTCTTGCCGTCGCCATCGACGTCCGCCACGAACGTGGGCCCTTCGAGCGTCTCGAGGGCCGAGCCGTCGATCGGCATCTCGGCCAACGCGCCACCCGGGCCGACCGACAGGATGACGAGCGGCGCATCCTTTCGCATCCGGAGCAGCTCGAATTTCCCGTCGCCGTCGAAGTCGCCGGAATCGAGCTCGTCGCTGCGCGGGATCCCGACGTACGTCTTCGCGGGCCCGAAGTTCCCCTTGCCGTCCCCGGGGCGCACGACGTACTCGTCCGCGGTCCGGAAGAGCAGGTCCTGCGCGCCGTCGCCCTCGACGTCCACGACGAGCACCTTGCCGTCCGTCAATTGCTCGATCGCTACCAGCGTGAAGGTTCGCGACTGCTTCTGCAACAACACGGACTGGGTCGAATAATCCGTGGAGGTGAGGACGAGGTCACCCCGGCCATCGCCGTCGAAGTCTCCATGCCGGATCCAACCGCTGGGCCTCTGCACGTTTTTCTTCGTGGTCTCGCCGGCCCCCGGTCCGGGCTTGCCCCACTGCACCATCGCCGCCGCGCTGAGCTGAAAGGACGACGCGACGTCACCGAGCCCATCGGAATCCAAGTCGACGATCGTGGTGCCGAGCTCCTCGCTCAGGCCGGTGTCGAAAGACCACTCTTCAAAGCCTGCGTCGACGCAGACGATCGGGCCGCCAGCCGAGCCGCCCGAGCCACTCCCGGCGGCGGTCGCCTCGGCCTTGAGTTCAATGTCGGGGACGCACGCAGCCGCCCCGATGAGGAGCAGCCCCAGCGACTTTCTCAATTCACAAGCAGCTCGCATCGACGTCCTCCACCCAGGCGGCCAGCTTCACCACGGCCGCTGGGGTGCCGCTGACCTGGGCCGTCCAGGTCGTCGCGCCCTTCGACTCCTGACCGAAGAGCCGCACCGAGCGCGCGGCATCCAACTCGGTGGCCTCCGGCAGCGAAAACGCCTCGAACGACTCAACCCCGGCGCGGAGGTGAAAGAAAAACGGCGCGAAGCGAAGCCACGCAGCGGCCGATCCTCCCTGCATTTGGTTCGTGGCAGCGTGGCCGAGAACCGCACCCGGATCTCCCGCAGGGCCTGGCGAGAGGGCGATGGCGCCCGTGCCCTTCGTCGAATAGCCCACGAGCGCACCGTCGATGAACAGCGCACGACGACCGACCGACACCCGGTACGAGAGGAGGTGAGGACCGAAGTCGATCCGGTAGGAGAGCGCCTCGCCCTGGTTCGGCCCCTGCGCCGTCACGGTCCCGTCAATGGCGAGACCAATCATGATCCGCTGGTCGTCGGGCACCTGGGCCCCGAGCGACAGCAGATCCCCGCCGTTCTGTCCGCCCCAGTAAAAGCCGATGTCGATCGAGAGACCGTCCGGGTACGCCTTGAGAAATGTCGTGTCCTTGCAGTAGACGACGTCCCCGCAGAGGTTCACATGAGCGTTGGGCGTGGTGTTGCAAAAGCCGCCCTTCTGCCCGTCGAGCCACGCC
>VGRJ01000213.1 GCA_016875405.1 Deltaproteobacteria bacterium
AGGCTCGGCTGCGCTTTGCTCAGAAGCGCGACGCCGAGGCGCTCGAGGCGCTCGAGCGTGGCCTCACGGCCTATCGCAAGAGCCCATGGCCTTACTCGCACCTGATGAAGGGAGCCGTCGAGCTCGCCCACGATCTCGGTGTACGTACACCCGGTCTCGCGACCCGCGCGCTCGCGCTGCTCGCCGAGGACTACGCGATGCGCATGCAGAGCTCGACGCGACGCCTCGCACACCTCGATCTCTCGGTTCGGAGCGGGGACGCGAGCTGCCTCGACTCGGTGCGCGCGTACGGCAAGTTCTTCCCCTGGTCGGGGCCAGAGCTCGAGCAGCGCGTGGCGTGCCTCGAGTTCACGCGCGATCCGGGGCTCGCCAAGGCGAAGTCGGAGCTCGAGGCCTACCTCGCCGATGCCGGGGCCGATTTCTCGGCATCGCTGCGTCCCGAGCGCCCAAAGGCTCGCATCCGGTTCACGTCCGAGCCCTGACGTCGACCGCGTCAGCGCGGCTCGAACACCACGATGCGATGGCTCAGCGTCACGCGGAGCGACTCGATCCCTTCAAAGCGCTGGCGTGCCGCGTGTCGGACGCCGCGGTAGGCGCCGTCGAGGAGATCGCGGAGTGCGTCGCGGCCGAGCTCGTAGCCTCCGGTGACCTCGAGCGTCTCGCGCCACGTGAAGTGGCCCTCGAAGAGCTCGCGGATCCGTCGATCGCGCTCGTCTCGTCGCGCGCTGCCAAGCACCCGCTCGAGGAGCTCGGCCTGATCGTCCGGGCCCGAGACGGCGACCGCGAGCACTCCACCAGGGGCGAGGAGCCGCGCGTACTCCGCCGCGTTCTTGGGCCCGGTGACGCTGAGGACCGCCTTGAACGCGCCGTCGGGAAAGGGCAGGCGCCGATCTCCGTTGGCGACGATCCAGCCGAGCCGCGGGTAGCTTCGAGCCGCGAGCTCGACGGCCTCTCGCGAGAGATCGACGCCCCAAGCCTCGCACCCGAGCCTCGTCTGCAGCGCGTCGAGGATGAAACCGTCGCCGGCCCCGACGTCGACCAGGGCGTCCTCTGGGTCGAGGTGCGGCGCGACGACGTCACCGAGCCGGCGGATCAGGTCTCGGGTGAGGCCCCGCTCGGCGGTGCGACGCCGCGCGAGCACGGCGTCCTTGCGGTCGCCCGGATCGGTCGAGCGCTTGTCCTGCGGCTGAAGCAGGTTCACGTGGCCATGCTTCGACACGTCGTGAGCGTGGCCGGCCTTGCAGCGAAGCGTGCGCTCCTCACGGGCGAGCGGCTGCCCGCAGCCACGCACGGGGCACGAGAGCGCGATCACGGTCCTCCGAGGGGCGGGAGATCGTCAAGCCGCCAGCGACGCACGCCGATACTGTACTCGCTCCGCCCTTCGCTTCGCGCGCGTTCGCGCGCGTCGAGCCCTCGAGGCCCACGGAGGGAGAGCCGGAAACAGCTAGCGACTCGTTCGTTGCAAAAAAGCAACTTCCATTGCGGTTTGCTTCTCGATCGGGCGACGAATACTCGTCATTTCAATCATCTATCCAGCTTTGGATGGCTGGCACGGACCTTGTTAAGCGGCGGTCCAACCCCTCAACTTCTTCGACAGGAACCCGTCATGAACCTCTCCACCTTCGCCACCCGCGCCCTCATCACCCTCACCCTAGCCCTCGCTCCCGCGGCCCTCACTGGCTGCGCCGTCGACACGGTCGACTACGGGCAGTCGGACGAGTACGAGGTGTCGGCCGCGAAGAAGGCGGGCCGCTTCGAGCTGTTCGTCGGACAGGACGGCCAGCACTACTTCCACCTGCTCGCGGCGAACGGCGAGAAGGTGCTCGTCTCCGAGGGCTACACCACCAAGGCTGCCGCGCAGA
>VGRJ01000214.1 GCA_016875405.1 Deltaproteobacteria bacterium
GGAAGCGACGTCAATCACGTCGGGCCGTCGAAAGCCTCCCCGCTCGTGACGACGCGTGGCGGCACGAGGTAACCTCGCTCCGTGACCTCGACGCTCCGCTCGCTCCTCCCCGTCGCGCTCGTGTGCGCCTCGACCTGGTTCGCCTCGACGGCGCGCGCCGAGGACTCGCCGCCCCCACCCGCGCCGGCACCGGCCGCGCCCTCGCAGCCGGCGAGCCCCGCGCCGGAACCCACGAGCGTACCCACGCCCCCGCAGCCGGGCGCCTCTCCGCCGGGCGCCTCTCCGCCGGGCGCCTCTCCGCCGGGCGCGTATCCGCCGGGCGCGTATCCGCCGGGCGCCTCTCCGCCGGGCGCGTATCCGCCGGGCGCGTATCCGCCGGGCGCGTATCGAGCCAGCGCGTATCCCTCGGGCGCCTACCCGCTGGGCGTCACGCCGCCGACCGAAGCTGAGCCGCCGCCACCCGGTACGTGGGCGGGGGCGGCGCAGGATTCCTGGGGCTACGCGCCGGCTGGTGCGGTGCCGGGCGCCGCGCCCGGTGGCGGTTGGCTCGCGCAAGCCCAACCTACCGGCCAACCCGCCTCGTCCTGCTGCACGTGGTCGGTGCGCTACGATCCCTTCGATCTGCTGTTTCGAAGGATCACCGCGCAGGTCGAGATCGGCCTCGGCAAGCTCCCGTTCTCGATCGAGGCGACGCCGAAGTACATCTTCGATTCCCCCGAGGATTTGCTGGACGAGCAGGGCTACGTCATCGGCGGGAGCGTGGGCTGGTACCCGGGCGGGAAGGCGCTGCGCGGGCTGTGGGTGAAGGCCCACGCCGAGTATGAGCGGTTCCAGGCGACGTTGTCGCGCGACGACGGCGGAGGCGCCATCGGCAAGCCTGGGCCAGGCTGCGATCCGGACTCGAAGCCGGGCACGTGCACCCGTACCGTGTCGAGCCCGATCCTCGGCGTGATGATCGGCGCGACGCAAATCTTCGGCAAGCGCGGCGGCTTCGCCGTTTCTGGGGGGATCGGCGTCGGCGCGGCGCTCGCGGACGCTACGCCGCTCGCCGTGCAGCCGTGCACCAAGGACGACGTCGCGGACGGCGTCGCGAGCTGCCCGACGGCCGAGGGCGACGGCGCGAGCGGGGTCTCGGTCACGTACTACGGCGACTCGCAGCGCGTGCGGCTCCTCGGCTCGCTCGGCATCGGCGTCGTGTTCTGAAGCGTACGCGCCGGAGCCGGATCGGTCAGGCGCGCGGATCGCTCGAGCGGCGCCCGTGGTTGCGGCGGCGCAGCTCGGGGCGCGGAAACATGCGGCGGTCGTTTCGACGACGATCCTCCTCGACGCGACGCTCGAGCCCGCTGGCCTCGAACAGCTCGGCGAGCGAGGCGAAGGTGCGTGGAGCGGTCTTCTTCACACGGCGGGCGTGGGACGCGCAGAGCCCGATGGGCTCACCCGCGACGAAGAACGCGCTCGGGCCAGAGGGCGCTTCGCAGACGACGCAGCGATGAGAGGTGCTCATGCCCCCATGGGAGAGCGAGCGCGCGGGCGAGGGCCAACTTTCCGGCGACGAAGAGCTCGCTTCGCGCTTGGCGGCTCAGTCGGCCGCGCGCCGACGCTCGACCCAGCGGATGACCTCGTCGCTGACGCGCCGCCCGAGAAAGGTCGACAGCTCGCGGATCCCGGTCGGGCTCGTGACATTGACCTCCGTCAACTTGCCGCCGATCAAGTCGAGACCGACGAAGTAGAGCCCGTCGGC
>VGRJ01000215.1 GCA_016875405.1 Deltaproteobacteria bacterium
CGACGCGGGGTTCGTCTACGCCGAGCCGAACGTTCGCGGCAGCGACGGCTACGGGCGCAGCTGGCTCCACGCCGACGACGGAGCGAAGCGGCTCGCCGTCCTCACCGACATCGAGGACGCCTCGCGCTTCGTCCGAAGCGCCTGGGCCGTCGGTGGCAAGGCCCCGAAGGTCGGGGTGTTCGGCGGCAGCTACGGCGGGTACTCGACCCTGGCCGCGATGACCATCTTTGCGGGCGCGTACGACGCGGGCGTCTCCGTGGTGGGGATCTCGAGTCTCACCACGTTCCTCATGAACACGGCGCCGTACCGGCGCGTCCTTCGCATCTCCGAGTACGGCGACCCCGAGAAGGATCGCGACGCGCTCGAGCGCTTGTCGCCGATCAATTCGATCGACAAGCTCGCCGGGCCGCTCCTGCTCCTTCAGGGGGCGACGGATCCGCGGGTCCCCGTCGGCGAGGCCGTGCAGTTCTACGACGCGATGACGAAGAAGGGGCTGCCCGGGGAGCTCATCGTCTTCCCCGACGAAGGGCACGGCATGCGCAAGCGCCCGAACCAGGTGCTGGCGCTCGGTCACACGCTGCGCTTCTTCGAGAAGCACCTCGCCGGTCGATGAGGCGGCGGACCGCTCGGCACGAGCCGAGTCGTTGACCCCTTCGTCAGGCGAGGCGACCGACCGCCGCCTCGACGCGCCCGCGAATCGCGCCGCGCTCGATGAGCTCGACCACGAGCGCGAAGTCCCGGTAGAGGGCGCGATCCTGGGTGAGGGTCGAGACGTGCTCGCGGATCTCCGCGCGCGCGGCGTCGACGGCGCGACTCGGCCGGAGCGGAGATCGCTGATCGACTCCTTGCGCGGCGGCGAGCAGCTCGATCGCGAGCGACACCGTCACGTTGTCGACGACTTGCCCAAGCTTGCGGGCCGAGATGCTCCCCATGCTGACATGGTCCTCGCGGTTCGCGCTCGACGGGATCGAGTCGACGCTCGACGGGTGGCACAAGACCTTGTTCTCGGAGACGAGCGCGGCGCTCGTGACCTGCGCGATCATGAAGCCAGAGCAGAGCCCGCCGTCGGGCGCGAGGAAGGGCGTCAGCCCGGTCGAGAGCGCAGGGTTGACGAGCTGTTCGACGCGTCGCTCGCTGATGTTCGCGAGCTCCGCGACCGCGATGGCCGCGAGATCGAGCGCGAGCGCCACCGGTTGCCCATGAAAATTTCCACCGCTCAGGATCTCGGCGCCCGGGACGTCCTCGGCGCCTGGAGCGTCGCTGAGGAACACCGTGGGGTTGTCGGTGACGCTCGCGATCTCGCGCTCGAGGACGGTGCGCGCGTAGTCGAGCGCATCGCGGCTCGCGCCGTGCACCTGCGGCATGCAGCGGAGGCAGTAGGGGTCCTGCACCTTGCCGCAGTCGGCGTGGCTCAGCATGATCTCGCTGTCGGCGAGGAGCGCTCGCAGGTTGGCCGCCACGGTGGCCTGGCCGGGATGAGGGCGCACGCGCATGAGGCGGGCGTCGAAGGGCCGCGCCGTCCCCTTCAGCGCCTCGAGGCTGAGCGCGCCGGCGATGTCGGCGATGGTGACGAGCTCGCCGGCTCGACGAACCGCGAGCGCTCCAAGCGCCGTCATGTACTGAGTGCCGTTGATTAGCGCGAGCCCCTCCTTCGCTTGGAGGACGACCGGCTCGAGGCCCGCGCG
>VGRJ01000216.1 GCA_016875405.1 Deltaproteobacteria bacterium
CCCGAGCAAGCCATCGCCGAGGCGCTCGCTGCTGCGGCGCTGCTGGCTGCCGATGGGCGCTGGCCCTGTCCGCCCGATGCGACGCGCGAGGCCGCCGTCGCCAGGGTGCGAGCGCGCTGGGTACGGATCGAACGGCATGCCGGCGCCACGCTCTGAGCATCTCCTCGAAGATGCGCTGCAGGCGCTCGGGCGGGCGCTCGAGGGCCTCGGGCGACCGTGGATGATCATCGGCGGTCTGGCGGCGATCGCACGTGGTGTGCGTCGCTTCACGACCGACATCGACGCGGCGGTCAGGGGCGACGGCCTCTGCATCGACGAGGTCGTGGGCGTCCTCGACGCTGAGGCCATCCGTCCGCGCATCGAGGATGCCGCTGCGTTTGCGCGCGCGAACCTCGTGCTGCTCGTGCGGCACGAACCCACGGGAATCGACCTCGACGTCTCGCTCGCCTGGTCATCCTTCGAGCACGAGGCGCTCGCGGCCGCGACGCCTTGCCGCTTCGGTCGGGTCGAGGTGCCGGTGGTCACCGCGGATGACCTCGTGGTCTTCAAGGGGATCGCGGGGCGCGCGAAGGACGAAGAAGACATCGTGACGCTCCTCGCCCTCCACCCGGCCATTGACCAAGACCGTGCTCGACAGAGGCTCGTCGCCTTGGCCGCGCTGGCCGAGGCGCCCGAGCTCGTCCAGGCCTTCGACGCGATTCTCGGTCGCGTCCCGCGAGCTCGCTGAACGGCCGCTGGCTCCAGGTCCGCGCGTGGGACGAACCCGAGACGGCGCGCATCGAGCCCCTCGAGGTCGCTACGCTCAAGGTGGGGAGGCGGTTTTTGCCGCGCGAGGGGAAGGGTGGCGCGAGGGCGACGGACGGCCCGCGGTGATGCTGGGCGTTCGGAGCGTGTCGTCGCCATCCCATGCTACGTTATTGGGGTCATGGAGCGACCGCAGCCGCTGCCCGACCTTCCCGCGCGACGGAGCCAGAGCGCCGAGGCTGCGCGACGGATGGAAGTCGAGCGGGTCCTCGCGATGACGCCTCTCGAGCGGGTGCGGCTTGCGCTGCGGCTGGGCCGCCGGATGCGGCGGCTCTCCGAGCTCGCGACTCGAGCGCCATGATGGAGACGAGCGACCGAACGCTCGAGGTTGCGACCGAGGTTGCGGCGCTGCTGCGGAATGAGGGCTACCCGTGTGCGGTGATCGGTGCCGTTGCGCTCGCGGTCCACGGCTACCCGCGAGCGACCGAAGACCTCGACCTCGCCACCCTGGTACGCACGCCACGAGAGCTCACCGAGCTTGCGCGGCACCTGCGCGAGCGAGGCTTCGAGGTTCACGTCGCGATGCCCGATGCCGAGGACCCGCTCGGCGGCGTCATCACCGTCACGACGGCAGATTCCGATCCGGTTCAGGTCGTGAACTACTTCAACCCATGGAATGGCTGGGCTCCGTGTGGCAAGGCCGCGCTCGACGCTGCGGTGCACGAGGTGCTCCCAGGTCTTCCGGTCGTGGACGTGCCGCACCTCGTCGCGCTCAAGCTCTACGCGGGCGGCAGGAAGAGCGCGCTCGACGTCCTCGAGTTGCTCGGGCGACAGGACACGAAGGTGGTCGAGATGGCGCGTGCGGTCTGCCGAGCCGTGGGCCTCGCGGCGGAGTTC
>VGRJ01000217.1 GCA_016875405.1 Deltaproteobacteria bacterium
GCAGCGAGCCTTCAAACGCCGAACTCGACTCTTCGGGCCATTGGCAGCGCGCGATGCAGGGTCACGCGGCGAGCAACTTGACGCCCGTGCTCGCGGCGAACCGTGTCGGCCGCGAGGTCGGCAGAAATACCGAGATCACCTTCTACGGCTGCTCGTTTATCTGCGACGCCACGGGTGCGAAAGTCGCCGAGGCGAACCGAACCGACGAGGCGGTGCTTGTCGCCTCGTTCGATTTGGAGGCGCAAAAACTCGCGCGCAACTTTTGGGGTTTGTTTCGAGATCGCCGACCCGACATTTACGGCCCGCTCCTCACGATTGACGGCATCACGGTGGCCGTCGCAAGATGATGGTAGTGGATGCTGGGTCCGACCTTGGCCGCGCGCTCGAGGGCCTGCCCGCCGACCTGCGCGCCCACGTGAACCTCCTGCGCGATCGGGTCTTCGACTCGGCGCGTAATCTGCCGCAATTCGACCTGCTCTTCGCCGAGCTCATCGGGCTTGCGCGGAAGTGCGGTCCCAACGAGACTGTCGTCGCCCTTGAACGCACGCGCCTCTACGGTCGTAATCCGTTCGCGGCTCTGTTCCGCAAGTCGTGCTTCGTGTCGCTCGATTGTTCGCCATCATCGGCCGACGACCGCGGGGCGTACAACTCGCGGCTCGTCGACGACCCGCGCTTCCTCGACGTCCCGCACGAAGCGCGACGCTGCCCGCCCGAGCGGCTCGACCAGCCGGATGCCTCGGCCGATCTCGTGATCGTCCCAAACCTTGTGCACCACGTACGCGACCAGGCAGGGATGTTCGCCGAGGCTCATCGCGTGCTGCGCCCCGGTGGTCGCGTTTACGTGTTCGAGCCACTCCTGCGCGAGCTCCATCAGGAGCCGGATGACTACCTCCGCTACACGCCTTACGGCCTCACCGATTTACTGAAACGCGCCGGCTTCGTTCCGGTGGCCGAGTCGCGCACGGGCGGTCCGTTTTCCGCGATCGTGTATTGCTGGCTTCAGGCTTTGCAGTACGTGCCCGAGTCCGATCGCCGGCAGCTGGAGCAGTGGTTCCACGATGAACACCTGCCCGAGTTGATGCGGATGGACGCGACCCACCGCAATAACCTCGTGCGGCGGTGGACCTCATTTCCGACGGCGTTCTCTGTCACCGGCGTGAAGCCAGCGTAGGACTGGTGCCTGTGCGTCGACTTGCGGTCGTCCCGGCACGCGGTGGGAGCGAGGGCGTCCCCCGCAAGAACCTCCAAGTTGTCGCGGGCCAGACGCTCCTGGCACGTGCGGTCTGGTGCGCCCTCGCGGTCGGCGTATTTGACGAAGTGATGGTGTCGACTGACGACGACGAAATCGCAGGAGCGGGATTGTTGGCGGGTGCTGCGGTCCCGTTCCGGAGGAGCGCGACCGCGAGCGGTGACCGCGCCTCGTCAACAGACGTGCTGCGCGACGTCCTGTCCGCCTATGAAGCCGTCGGTACGCAATTTGATCTCGTGGCGCTACTTGAGCCAACATCGCCGATGCGTACGGCCGACGACATCGCGCGTACGGTCGTCGCCGCGGAGGCTGAGGGCTGGGACGCGGCGCTCACGGTTTCGGAGGTGCCGACGTCGTACCACCCCGACAAGCAG
>VGRJ01000218.1 GCA_016875405.1 Deltaproteobacteria bacterium
CATCAACTACGCCACTTTTGGCTACATCCCGCTCCCGATGGTCTCGGCGGGCTACGCCTTCTGATCCGAGCGCGAGGACGGCGACGCCGCCTGCTCTGGCGCGAGCAGCTTCCAGCGATCGTCGCCGCCGCAAGCGACGCTAGCGTGACCGAGCAGGGCACCCATCCGGACCGGGCCACGCAGGTGCGCCTTCCTCATCGTCGCGTTCGCGAGGACGTCGGCGGTGAGCAGGATCCCGAACGCGGGCTCGCTCGCGAGCTTCTCCGCACAAACGTCCGCACCAAGGTCGGGCCGCGGCTTCGTGCACAAGGAGGGCGCGAGCACGAGGCCGGGGTAAGTCGGGCTCTCGTCGCATGCCCCCGAAGCTTCGAGCGCCGCGTACACCGACGCCCGCGAGTCGTTCCCGGCATCGGCCGCGGTCGTGACCCAACCCGCGAAGCGCTGCTCGCACCGCTTGATCGATGCCGGATCGCCAAGCTCGGGAGCGCGATGCGCGATGACGATGAAGTGGTTCAGAATCTGCCAGTCGAGGCCGGCGCAGCGGTAGTCGTCCAGCGTGGTGGTCGGCGGCTCCCAGACGCCTCCGCCCGGAGCCGGCTCGGGTTGAGGGTCGGCCATGCCTGCAGCGCCGCCCTCATTCGCAGTCGGATCGTCGAGCGGATCGAGCTCGCCGCCTCCCGTGCCGCCGGTCCCGTCCTCGGCGCCGCTGCCGGTCGCTCGCGCCCCGGCGCGAGGTTCAGGAGTCCCGCGCAGCGACGCTCGAACGACTGACTCTGGAGTCCAACGAGAGACGCACGAGCGGGTTGAACGAGAGAGTGTGAGAGCGTATGGTGCGCGCCGGATTTCAGTCGCGCCGCGGCCACGCGGCGCCCTTGGAGAAAGGTCCCTTCCGATGACACTCTCGTCCTCCCCCCTTCGCCGCGCGCGCGACGCCGGCGCGCTCTTCGGTCTGCTCGGCTTGGCGCTCGCGCTCGGCGGCTGCTCGCTGTTGGAGAAAAAGGTCTCGCGCAGCGTCAAATCCGCAAATCACTACAACTCGCTCCAGCCGACCGGCAGCGCGCCGCTGCTCACCGGCTACCAGTTCGACCTCGGCGAGGTCGTGAGCGCCGAGGCTTGCGCCGAGCCGAACACCACCTATCAGGTGGCGCTCGCCGGCGTCTCCGGCTCGCCGTCGCTCGGCGAGCTGGCGGCCGCGCACGCCGCGCTCGCGAAACAAAAGGACGCCGACCTCTTGCTCGTCATTCGCTCCGAGGGGACGCGCAGCGACAGCAAGTCGTGCGGGACCTTCGTCGGCCGCGCCGTGAAGCTGCGGACCACCGACCTCCACGCGCCCGTGCCCGCGACGTCGCCCGGTCCCAAGGAGTCGCGATGAGGAAACGGCGACGCGCTCGACTCGTCGGGCTCGCCGTCGGGCTCGCGGGCGCGCACGCCTCGCTCGAGGCGCGCGCCGATGGCTTCACGGCCGAGAGCACGTCGGTCGAGGAGACCGCGCTGGCCAATGGAGAGGTCACCTCGCGCTGGTCGGCCTACGCCCACGTCGCGACCA